>NZ_JBAUZA010000289.1:0-4097 GCF_049585075.1 Mycobacterium sp. | reverse complement strand
CAGATACACGGCACCGGCCCCCTGGCGCGCGCCGAGCTGGTTGGCGTAGGAGAACGAATCCTCCAGCAGCTTCATGATCGGGATGACCCCGGAAGACTGGTTTTCGATGTTCTTGATCGGCGCGCCGTGCTCGCGAATGTTGGTCAGCAGCAACGCGACTCCCCCGCCGCGCTTGGATAGCTGCAGCGCGGAGTTGATCGATCGCCCGATGGACTCCATGTTGTCTTCGATGCGCAGCAAAAAGCAGCTCACCGGTTCGCCGCGCTGTTTCTTGCCCGAGTTGAGGAATGTCGGGGTGGCCGGCTGGAACCGGCCGTCGATGATCTCGTCGACGAGCTTCTCGGCCAGCGTGGTGTCTCCGGCGGCCAGGGTGAGCGCCACCATGACGACCCGGTCTTCGAAGCGCTCCAGATACCGCTTGCCGTCGAACGTCTTCAACGTGTAGGAGGTGTAGTACTTGAACGCGCCCAAGAACGTCGGGAACCGGAACTTCTTGGCATAGGCGCGGTCGAGCAACGTCTTGACGAAGTTGCGTGAGTACTGGTCGAGAACCTCACGCTCGTAATAGTTTTCCTTGATCAGGTAGTCGAGTTTCTCGTCCTGATTGTGGAAGAACACCGTGTTCTGGTTGACGTGCTGCAGGAAGTACTGATGCGCGGCTTCGCGGTCCTTGTCGAACTGAATGTGGCCGTCGGCGTCGTACAGATTCAGCATCGCATTCAGGGCGTGGTAATCCGTCTCGCCCGGCAATGCGCCGTGTCCGGCGGGGGTTACACGCTCTGCAGTTGCGGCGGTTGGTGGCACGTGTCGTCCTTCCAGAAGTCAGCTAGGCCCGCGCGGACGGCTTGTACGTCGTCCTCGGTTCCCATCAGTTCGAAGCGGTAGAGATAGGGAACGCCGCATTTGCGGGAGACCACGTTGCCCGCATAGGCGAATTCAGTACCGAAGTTGTTGTTGCCCGCGGCGATGACGCCGCGTATCAACGACCGGTTGTGCTCGTTGTTCAAAAAGGCGATGACCTGCTTGGGGACATAGCCGCCGTCGTTGATGTTCGGAGTCGGCCGGCCGCCGCCATAGGTCGGCAATACCAGCACATACGGCCGGTCCACCTCGATACGGCCGTGCAGCGGTATCCGCGTCGCCGGAATACCCAGCTTCTGCACGAAGCGGTGGGTGTTCTCGGACACGCTGGAGAAATACACCAGGCTGCAGGACGGCACGACGATCCCCTCCTGTGCTACTGCGCCGCCGCCGGCTACGCGCTCAGCACCGCACCGGCGAGCGCCTTGATCCGGTCGGGCCGGAAGCCGGACCAGTGCTCGCCGCCGGCCACCACCACGGGAGCCTGCAGGTACCCCAGCGCCATCACGTAGTCGCGTGCCTCGGAGTCCAGGCTGATGTCGACCTTCTCGTAGGCGATGCCTTGCTTGTCCAGCGCCTTGTACGTGGCGTTGCACTGCACACATGCCGGCTTGGTGTAGACGGTGACGCTCATCGGTACGACTCCTCTGTCGACGCGGGGACTGGCAACTACTCAGGTATTGCATGTGTACTGCTATTCAGCAGACCGCCGCGCCACAGAATTCCCAATTTGCCGATCCGCGTCAGCCTGCCTGCGTTGCCGGTTGACGCGGCCCGGTCGACCTGGTGAACCTGGGGTCTGTCGGTGTCGGAAACACTACACCTAGTGGGTGACAATAAGTAGGGATACAAGATGTTCTGAAAAACATTCATGAAATTCCCTGGTCGTAAGCCCTCGCCTCGGTGCGGCTCCGGCGTGTCGTAGATCACAAAATGGTTTCGCGGCGGTATACACCCAGACTTACCACCCGGCACCGACAGAACACGCCGGCCGCATCCGCTCAGCAAACGGCCCGGGCGGGCGTCAGCGCACTTCGGCGACCAGCTTGCCCACCGCGTCGCGCACGTTGGACACCACCTCGGCGTTCTGCTGTGGGGCCTGCCCATTGAGCGATCCGAACGGCACCGACAGCTTGATCGACTCGACGACGCGAGGACCGGCGATCCCGAACGACTTGCGGGTCTCGTCGTGCGCCCAGAGGCCGCCGTAGCGGCCGAACGACCCGCCGATGACGGCCAGCGGCTTGTCCTTCAACGCCCCGTCGCCGAACGGCCTGGAGAGCCAGTCGATCGCGTTCTTGATGACGGCCGGGATGCTGCCGTTGTATTCCGGGGTCACCACCAGAGCGGCATCAGCCTCGGCGGCGGCCGCGCGTAGGGCGGTGACCCCGGCGGACACGTCGGCCTCGTTGTCAATGTCCTCGTTGTAGAACGGCAGGTCACCGAGCCTGTCGAAGACGGTTACGGTGACGCCCGCGGGAGCGACGTCTACCGCCAACTCGGCGATCTGACGGTTGATTGAAGCGGCGCGCAGGCTTCCTACCAACGTCAAGACCTTGATTTCCGGCATGCCCGTTTCCCTTCGGTAGTTGGTTTACATCTTTGCACGGGTTAAACGGACTGTAGTCCGGATTATTCCATCCGGGTTAAAGTGCAGGTGTGAGCACCGCTGACGAGTTGGCCGGCCTGGGTGAGCTATCCCCTTCCGCGCCGCTGGAGCGCGGCGATGCTGCCCGCAACCGTGTGTTGCTGCTCGATGCCGCGCGCCGGCTCATCGCCGAGCACGGCGCCGACGCCGTCACCATGGACGACATCGCCGCCGCCGCGGGCGTCGGCAAGGGCACGGTGTTCCGCCGGTTCGGCAGCCGGGCCGGATTGATGATGGTGCTGCTCGACGAAGACGAGCGGGCCAGCCAGCAAGCGTTTCTGTTCGGTCCGCCACCGTTGGGTCCGGATGCGCCGCCGTTGGATCGGCTGCTGGCGTTCGGTCGCGACCGGCTGCGTTTTGCCCATGCCCACCACGAACTGCTCTCCGACGCCAACCGCGACCCGCATACCCGCCACGGTTCGCCGATCAACGCCCCCTACATGGTGCTACGCATGCACGTGCGGATGCTGCTGGCCACGGCCGGGACGACCGGCAACCTCGATGCCCAAACCGATGCCCTGCTGGCGTTGCTCGACGCCGACTACGTCCAGCATCAACTCGACGATGCCGGCCAGACCCTCCAGAGTCTGGGCGACGCGTGGGAAAGCTTGGCGCGCAAGCTATGTGGACGGTGAGCGACTCAAGCCCAGTGCCGAAGAGCTGGATCCTGCACGTCGACCTCGACCAATTCCTCGCCTCAGTCGAACTGCGCCGCCACCCCGAGCTGGCCGGGCTGCCGGTCATTGTCGGGGGCAACGGTGATCCGACCGAACCGCGCAAAGTGGTGACGTGCGCGTCCTACGAAGCCCGCGAATTCGGTGTGCACGCCGGGATGCCGCTACGCACCGCGGCCCGGCGCTGTCCCGACGCCACTTTCCTGCCGTCGGATCCCGCAGCCTATGACGCGGCCTCCGACGAGGTGATGGGATTGCTGCGCGACCTGGGCCACCCGGTCGAGGTATGGGGCTGGGACGAGGCTTTCATCGAGACGCCAGCCGAGGACCCAACCGAACTTGCCGAACTGATCCGCACCGTGATCTCATCGGCGACCGGGCTGTCGTGTTCGGTGGGCATCAGCGACAACAAGCAGCGCGCCAAGATTGCCACCGGATTTGCGAAACCGGCTGGCGTGTCTACCCTTACCGACGCCAACTGGATGACGGTGATGGGCGACCGGCCAGTTGACGCGCTCTGGGGCGTCGGGCCCAAAACGATGAAAAAGCTTGCCACTCTTGGTATCACCACCGTCTGGCAATTGGCACACGCCGACGCCGAGCTGCTGACGTCGACATTCGGGCCGCGGACCGGGTTGTGGCTGTTGCTGCTGGCCAACGGCGGCGGCGATGACACGGTCAGCGCCGAACCGTGGGTGCCGCGCTCCCGCAGTCACGTCGTAACCTTCCCGCGAGACATCACCGAACGCGGCGAAATGGATTCAGCGGTAACCGAATTGGCGCAGCATGCACTGAGCGATGTCGTAGCCTCCTCGCGGATCGTCACCCGGGTGGCGGTGACCGTCCGCACCGCCACGTTCTACACCCGCACGAAGATCCGCAAGCTCGACGAACCCACCACCGACGCCGACGTT
>NZ_JBAUZA010000288.1:0-5213 GCF_049585075.1 Mycobacterium sp. | reverse complement strand
ATCGCCACAGTGCTGGGTAATACGACACCAGAGGCCATCGACCCCGATAAGGCGTTCCAGGAGTTGGGCTTTGACTCGCTGACCGCAGTCGAGATGCGTAACCGACTCAAAACGGCCACCGGGCTGGGGCTTTCACCGACCCTCATCTTCGACTACCCGACACCCAGCGGTCTGGCCAGCTATATGCGTGCCGAACTGGCGGGTGTCCCGCAGGAAGTCAAGCAGGCACAGACATCCGCAGCGCGCGCATCCGGCGACGACACGATTGTGATCGTCGGCATGTCGTGCCGCTACCCGGGCGGGGTCGATTCCCCCGCAGCGCTGTGGGACATGCTGGTCGAGGGCCGTGACGTGCTCACCGAATTTCCGAACGACCGGGGCTGGGACCTGGCTGGTCTCTACAACCCCGACCCCGACGTCGCGGGCGCGAGTTACACGCGCACCGGTGGATTCGTCGACGGTGTGGCCGATTTCGACCCCGCATTCTTCGGTATAACGCCGACTGAGGCGCTGGCGATGGATCCTCAGCAGCGGCTGTTCCTCGAACTGTCCTGGGAAGCTTTGGAGCGAGCCGGAATTGAGCCCGTCGGGCTGCGGGGCAGCGCCACCGGGGTGTTCGCCGGTGTCTACACCCAGGGCTACGGTCTGGGTTCCGCCGCAACGCCTGAGGGCTTCAGGCTGACCGGGCAATCCTCGAGTGTGGCCTCGGGCCGGGTGTCGTATGCGCTGGGGCTGGAGGGCCCGGCGGTGTCGGTGGACACCGCGTGTTCGTCGTCGCTGGTGGCGCTGCACATGGCGGTGCAGTCGCTGAGGTCGGGGGAGTGCGATCTGGCGCTGGCCGGCGGCGTCACCGTCAACGCCACGCCCGACATCTTTGTCGAGTTCAGTCGTATGCGCGGGGTGTCCGTGGATGGGCGGTGCAAGGCGTACGCCGGAGCCGCCGATGGCACCGGATTCTCCGAAGGCGGGGGAATGCTGGTGGTGGAACGCCTCGCGGATGCCCAGCGATTGGGTCATCCGGTGGTGGCGGTGGTGCGCGGCTCGGCGGTGAATCAGGATGGCGCCTCCAACGGGTTGACCGCGCCCAACGGGCCATCGCAGCAGCGGGTGGTGCGGGCCGCGTTGGCCAACGCGGGGCTGACTGGCCCCGAGGTCGATGTGGTGGAGGGCCACGGCACCGGCACCACGTTGGGCGACCCGATCGAAGCTCAGGCGCTGCTGGCCACCTACGGGCAGAACCGCTCGCAGCCCCTGTGGTTGGGGTCGATCAAGTCGAACATGGGTCACACGCAGGCCGCGGCGGGGGTGGCCGGTGTGATCAAAATGGTGCAGGCGATGCGCCACGAGCTGTTGCCGGCGACGTTGCATGTCGATGAGCCCAGCCCACATGTGGATTGGTCGGCGGGGTCAGTGTCGTTGTTGACCGAAGCTCAGCCCTGGCCGGCCGATGCCCACGTGCGCCGCGCCGGGGTGTCGTCATTCGGCATCAGTGGCACCAATGCGCACGTGATCATCGAAGCGGCTCCGGCGGTAGAGGCTGTTGAGGCGGCTGAGCCGGCGGCCGAACCGCCGATCGTGCCGTGGGTGATTTCGGCCAAGAGTTCAGCGTCGCTGAGCAAGCAGGCCGCGCGATTGGGTGAATTCCTCGGCGCGCGTGAGCAGTTGGATGCCGCTGATGTGGGTTGGTCGTTGGCGGGCCGCTCGACGTTCGAGCATCGGGCTGTCGTGCTCGGTGCTGACCGCCAGGAGCTGTTGAGCGGCTTGGTTGAACTGGCGGACGGACTGTCGGGCACCTCGGTAATCCAGGGGCATGCCGCCTTGGCCGGCAAGACCGTGTTCGTCTTCCCCGGGCAAGGCGCCCAACGGCTCGGGATGGGCATGGGACTTCATGCCGCCTATCCGGTCTTCGCCGAAGCCTTCAACACCGTTGTCGGCGAGCTGGACCGGCACTTGCTGCGGCCGCTGCGCGAAGTCATCTGGGGCCACGACGAAAATCTACTCAACACAACTGAATTCGCACAACCCGCCTTGTTTGCGATCGAAGTCGCGCTGTACCGGCTACTCGAATCCTGGGGCATGCGGCCCGATTTCGTGATGGGCCACTCGGTAGGCGAATTGACCGCGGCCCACGTCGCCGGCGCTTTGTCGCTGGAGAACGCCGCCGTGCTGGTGGTGGCGCGCGGCCGGTTCATGCAGGCGCTGCCCGACGGCGGCGCGATGATGGCCGTGCAGGCAGGAGAAGACGAAGTGCGACCGCTGCTGACCGACGGCGTCAGTATTGCGGCCGTGAACGGCCCGTCTTCTGTAGTGGTTTCCGGTGACGAGGGTGCGGTGACCGCGATCGCCGACCGGCTGCGCGAACAGGGCCGCCGCGTCCACAAGCTTGCCGTCTCACACGCTTTCCACTCTCCGTTGATGGAGCCGATGATCGCCGAGTTCACAGCGGCGGCCAAGGGGCTCACGGTCAACGCGCCGACCATCCCGGTCATTTCGAATGTGACGGGACAGTTGGCGGGCGAAGACTTCGGGTCGGCCGACTACTGGACGCAGCACATCCGGTCGGCGGTACGGTTCGCCGACAGCATCCGGTTTGCGAATTCGGCTGGGGCCAGCCGTTTTCTCGAAGTTGGCCCGGGCGGCGCACTGATTGCATCTATCGAACAATCGCTCGCTGACGTCGACATCGTGTCGGTCCCGATGCTGCGCAAAGACCGCCCCGAACCAGCCAGCCTGATGACGGGGCTGGCCCAGGCCTTTGCCTCGGGTGTCGGGGTGGACTGGCGCGCGGCGTTGCCCGGGGCTCGACTCGTGGAGTTGCCGACGTATGCCTTTGAGCGGCGGCGGTTCTGGCTTTCCGGCGATGGCGCTGCTGGTGACCCTGCCGGCCTGGGCTTGACGGCCAGCGAGCACGCGCTGCTGGGTGCGGTGGTGGAGTTGCCGAGCTCGGGCGGTGTGGTGCTGACTGGTCGGCTTTCCGCGGCGTCACAAGCCTGGCTTGCCGATCACGCGGTTGGTGGCGTGGTGGTGTTCCCGGGTGCTGGGTTCGTTGAGCTTGCTATCCGTGCCGGCGACGAAGTCGGCTGCTCGGTCGTTGACGAACTGATGTTGGCCGCGCCGTTAGTGATCCCGGCGACCGGTTCGGTAGCTGTGCAAGTCGTGGTCGGCGGCTCCGATGAAGAAGGCAGCCGGTCGGTGTCGGTGTTTTCCCGCAACGACGAACACTCGGGCTGGACGCTGCATGCCGAAGGTGTGGTCCGGCCCGGCAATGCCGAACCGAGCACCGATATGTCGACCTGGCCGCCGGTGGGCGCGAAGCCGGTCGACATCGACGGGCTTTACCACCGGTTGGCGGCGCGCGGATATGGATACGGCCCGGCGTTCCAGGGGTTGACCGCGATGTGGCGTAGGGGCGACGAGGTGTTCGCCGACGTCAGCTTGCCCACCGATGCAGGCGTATCACCGGCAGGTTTCGGTGTGCACCCGGCGGTACTGGACGCGGCCTTGCACGCGGTGATCGTGGCCACCGACGACGACCGCGGCAACGACGGTGTGCTGGTGCCGTTCTCCTGGCAAGGTGTCTCGCTGCATGCGGCGGGTGCGGCGGCGGTGCGGGCGCGGATTGCGCCGTCGGGTCCGTCGTCGGTGTCGGTGGAGTTGGCCGACGGGCTGGGGTTGCCGGTGTTGTCGGTGGCGTCGATGGTGGCCCGTCCGGTGACGCAGCAACAGTTGATGGCGGCGGTGTCTTGCTCGGGACCCGACCGGATCTTTGAGGTGGTCTGGGCGCCCGCGTCGACGGCGGCGCACACCGATATGCCGTCGCATGACGTCTTCGAATCGGTTGCCGTCGAAGAAGATCCGCTGGTCGCAACCTACCGGCGCACCCACGAAGCGCTGGCCGCGCTGCAATCCTGGTTGGCCGGGCACGACTCGGGGATACTGGTGGTGGCGACCCGCGGCGCAGTCGCGTTACCGGGGGAGGACGTCACCGATCTGGCAGGTGCCGCGGTGTGGGGGTTGGTGCGTTCGGCGCAGACCGAGCACCCCGGCCGGATCGTATTGGTGGATTCGGATGCACCCCTTGATGAGTCGACGGTAGCGGCGGTGGTGTCGGCCGGTGAGCCGCAGGTGGTGCTGCGGGGTGGGACGGTTTACACCGCGCGGGTGCATGGCAGCCGCGCGGTGGACGCCCTGTTGGTGCCGCCGAGTGACGGGCCATGGCGGCTGGGCATGTCGACCAAGGGCACCTTCGAGGATCTGCTGCTGGAACCGATCCCCACCGCTGATGCGCCGTTGGAGCCGGGCCAGGTCCGGGTCGCTGTTCGCACAATGGCAGCCAACTTCCGCGACGTCATGATCGCCCTCGGGCTATACCCCGACGACGACGCGGTGATGGGTATCGAGGCCTCCGGCATCGTCATCGAAACTGCTCCGGGCGATGATCGTTTCGCCGTCGGCGACCGCGTCACCGGGCTGTTCCCGGAAGGCACCGGCACCATGGCGATCACCGACGCCCGGCTGCTGGTGGACATGCCCACCGGATGGTCGTATGCCGATGCCGCGACGGCGCCGGTGGTCTTCGCGACTGCCTACTACGCGCTGACGACCCTGGCGAACGTTCGGCCGGGGCAGCGGGTGTTGGTGCATGCCGCGGCTGGTGGGGTGGGGATGGCGGCGGTGCAGTTGGGCCGGCATTTGGGGTTGGAGGTGTTTGCCACCGCTAGCAGGGGTAAGTGGGACACGTTGCGGGCCATGGGCTTTGACGATGACCATATTGCCGATTCGCGCAGCCTCGATTTCGAGGAGAAATTCCGAGCCGTCACCGGTGGGCGCGGGATGGATGTGGTGCTGGATTCGCTGGCTGGTGATTTCGTTGATGCCTCGTTGCGGTTGGTCGCCCGGGGTGGGGTGTTTTTGGAGATGGGCAAGACCGACATCCGCGACCCCGATGTGGTCGCCCAACAACACCCGGGAGTGCGCTACCGGGCCTTCGACCTCTTCGAGGCCGGGGCAGACCACATCGAGACAATGCTCACCGACCTAGCCAAGTTGTTCGATGATTGCACGCTTCGGCCATTGCCTGTGACGGCGTTTGATGTGCGGCGAGCGCCGGCGGCGTTGCGGTATTTGAGTCAGGCGCGTCATGTCGGCAAGGTTGTGTTGACGATGCCGGATGCGTGGGCGGCGGGCACGGTGGTGGTGACCGGTGGTACCGG
>NZ_JBAUZA010000287.1:0-1583 GCF_049585075.1 Mycobacterium sp. | reverse complement strand
GCCCCAGCCTGTTCCGTCGCCGCCGCCGTGATCGGCGGTCGGACTTCTAGCCCCACGATTTCGCCGCGCCCACTGGCCGCGGACTTGCGCTCCGCCGATGACCGCGATTGCCCCAGCCGCACCGACTTTCTAGGTGCGGCGCTGTCGAACGTCGTCGGCGGCCCGGTGGGCCGGCATGCGGTGATCGGGCGCACCGCGTTCCTGACGCCGTTGCGGGTGATGTTTTTGATCGCGCTGGTGTTTTTGGCACTGGGTTGGTCGACGAAAGCGCCGTGTTTGCAGAGCACCGGCACCGGGCCCGGCGATGCGCGGGTCGCCAATTGGCAGAACCAACGCGCCTATTACGAGCTGTGCTACTCCGACACCGTGCCGCTGTACGGCGCAGAGTTGTTGAGCCAGGGCAAGTTTCCGTACAAGTCCAGCTGGGCGGAAAAGGACGCCGACGGCAAGCAACAGATCCGGTACGACGGCCAGCCCGCGCTGCGCTACATGGAGTATCCGGTGCTTACCGGCTTGTATCAGTACGTGTCGATGGCATTGGCCAAGACCTACACCGCGTTGAGCAAAGTCATTGGGTTGCCGGTCATCGCCGAGGTGGTGGTCTTTTTCGATGTCGCCGCACTCGGGCTCGCGTTGGCTTGGCTGACGACGTTGTGGGCCACCGCGAGGCTGGCGGGCCGGCGGGTTTGGGATGCGGCGCTGGTCGGCGCGTCACCGCTGGTGATCTTTCAGATGTTCACGAATTTCGATGCGCTGGCAACGGGTTTGGCGATCGGCGGGCTGCTGGCGTGGGCGCGTCGGCGACCGATACTGGCCGGCGTGTTGCTCGGGTTGGGTGTCGCCGCCAAGCTGTATCCGGCGTTGTTGTTGGGGCCGTTGCTGGTGCTGGGCATCCGGACCGGGCGGCTCGGGGAACTGGCCCGGACCGCAGCGGCGACAGTGGCGACCTGGCTGGTCGTCAACCTGCCGGTGATGGTGCTCTACCCGCGGGGTTGGTCGGAGTTCTTCAGGCTCAACGCCCGCCGCGGCGATGACATGGATTCGTTGATCAGCGTCGTCAAGTCCTTGACCGGCTGGCAGGGTTTCGATCCAAAGCTGGGTTTCTGGCAGCCGCCTACAAGGCTTAACGAAGTTGTCTTGGCTGCGTTCGTATTATGCTGTGCGGCAATCGCTTACGTCGCGCTGACTGCTCGCCAGCGGCCGCGGCTGGCGCAGCTGGCGTTTCTGGTGGTGGCAGCCTTTCTGTTGACCAACAAGGTGTGGAGTCCGCAGTTCTCGCTGTGGCTGGTGCCGTTGGCAGTACTGGCGTTGCCGCATCGCCGAATCCTGTTGGCGTGGATGACGATTGACGCGCTGGTGTGGGTGCCGCGGATGTACTACCTCTACAACGTGCCCAACCGCGGGTTGCCCGAGCAGTGGTTCACCGCCACAGTGCTGCTGCGTGACTTCGCGGTGCTGGCCCTGTGTGCGCTGGTGGTCCGTCAGATCTACCGGCCCGAGGAGGATCTGGTGCGCTGGTGCGGACGGGTCGACGATCCCGCGGGCGGGGTGTTCGATCGGGCGCCCGACGCGCCGCCCAGCTG
>NZ_JBAUZA010000286.1:0-11489 GCF_049585075.1 Mycobacterium sp. | reverse complement strand
GCACTGATACAAACCAAAAGAAGGGGCCGCCGCGGGATCCCCTCATTCCGCCGGCGGCCCCCCTACTCGACCCCAGACCGGTAACCCGCTGGAGGCCGATCAAGGATGCCCCGCGCTGCCATCGGGTCGGGGGGTCGGACGACAACACGGAGCTATCCAACCCATCGCATACCCGCAGGCTGCCGTTACCAAACGGCAGGAGGCACCGCGCCGGACCGGCGTATCAGACTTCCAGAATGGCGGCGACGCCTTGGCCACCGGCGGCGCAAATTGAGATCAGCCCGCGCATCGGCTTGCCTGACGCGCCTTGCTGCTTGGTCTTCGCCTCCGAGAGTTGCTTGGCCAACTGCGCCAGAATTCGCCCCCCGGTGGCGGCGAACGGGTGCCCGGCAGCCAGCGATGACCCGTTGACGTTGAGCTTGGATCGATCGATGGGGCCCAGCGCGGCGTCTAAGCCCAAGCGCTCCTTGCAGTACTCCTCGGACTCCCAGGCCTGCAGGTGCGCCAGCACCACCGAGGCGAACGCCTCGTGGATTTCGTAGAAGTCGAAATCCTGCAAACTGAGCCCGTTGCGGGCAAGCAAGCGTGGCACCGCGTACGTCGGCGCCATCAGCAGGCCGTCGGCGCCGTTGACGTAGTCCACAGCTGCCGTCTCGGCGTCGACGAAGTACGCCAACGGGGTCAGCGAGTGCTCGGCGGCCCAGTCCTCGCTGGCCAGCAATGCCACCGAAGCGCCGTCGGTCAGTGGTGTCGAGTTGCCGGCCGTCATGGTGGCGTCGCCTGCCTTGACCCCGAACACTGGCTTGAGTTTGGCCAGCTTGTCCACCGACGCGTCCGGCCGCAGGTTGTCGTCGCGGTACAGCCCCAAAAAAGGAGTGACCAGGTCGTCGAAGAATCCGCGATCGTAAGCGGCGGCCATGTTGTGGTGGCTGGCGACGGCCAGCTCGTCCTGGTCGACCCGCTTGATGCCCATCTGCTTGGCGGTGATGGCCTGATGCTCGCCCATCGACAGCCCGGTGCGCGGCTCGCTGTTCACCGGAATCTCCACTCCGAGGCTGGCCGGGAGCTTGCCAGCCAGTTTCAGCCGCTCGACGTTGGACTTCGACCGGCGCAGTCCCAGCAGGGTGCGACGCAGGTTGTCGCCCAAGCCGATCGGCGCGTCGGAGGTGGTGTCCACCCCGCCGGCGGCAGCGACGTCGTAGCGGCCGGCGGCGATGCCGTCGGCCGCGGCAATCGCGGCCTGCAGCCCGGTCCCACAGGCCTGCTGAATGTCGAATGCCGGCGTGTAGGACGACAGCGCCGATCCGAGCACACACTCGCGCATGAGGTTGAAGTCACGGCTGTGCTTGAGCACCGCGCCGCCGATGACTGCGCCCAGACGCTCACCCGCCAGACCGAACCGGTCGACCAGCCCACCCAAAGCGGCGGTGAACATGTCCTGGTTGGAAGCCTCGGCGTAGGCGCGATCCGAGCGCCCGAATGGGATTCGGTTGCCGCCGAGCACCGCGACGCGCCGCGTCGAGCGGGTGCCGTCGGTGTTGACCTTCGGCTGGGAACTTGCAGAAGAACTTTCAGAACTCACGCTTATCTCCGTCGGTGGGGGGTTATCCGCGATTAGTACCCAGTAGCCATACTACCTACTGTTCTTACTCTGGAGTAAGTTCGCTCTCGATACGGTAGTCGACAGATGACACGCCCGATACGGAAGGCAACGCAGTGGCCCCCAAGGTTTCACCCGATCTATTCTCCCAAGTCGTCAACTCCGGGCCCGGCTCGTTCGTCGCCAAGCAACTCGGCATACCGCAGCCCGAGCCACTACGGCGCTACCGGGTCGGCGACGAGCCGCTGGCCGGATCGCTGCTGATCGGTGGGGAGGGCCGGGTAGTCGAGCCGCTGCGCGCGGCGCTGGACAAGGACTACGACGTGGTGGGCGCCAACCTCGGCGGCCGCTGGGCCGATTCGTTCGCCGGGCTGGTGTTCGACGCCACCGGCATCACGACGCCGGCCAAGCTCAAGGCGCTGCACGAGTTCTTCACTCCGCTGCTGCGCAACGTCGGCGCCAACGGTCGCGTCGTCGTCGTCGGAACCACTCCCGACCAAGCCGGCAGTTCCGATGAGCGGATCGCGCAACGGGCGCTGGAGGGCTTCACCCGCTCCCTGGGCAAGGAGCTGCGCCGCGGCGCTACCGTCGCGCTGGTTTATCTATCACCCGACGCCAAACCGGCCGCGACGGGCGCGGAGTCGACCCTGAGGTTCATTCTGTCGGCGAAGTCGGCCTACGTGGACGGGCAGGTGTTCTACGTCGGCGCGGCTGATTCCACTCCGCCGGCCGACTGGGACCGGCCGCTGGACGGCAAGGTGGGCATCGTGACCGGCGCCGCCCGGGGCATCGGCGCAACGATCGCTGAGGTGTTCGCCCGAGACGGCGCTCACGTCGTTGCGATCGATGTAGAGGCCGCCGCGGAGGCGCTGGCCGAGACGGCTACCCGCGTCAGCGGAACGGCCCTGACCCTCGACGTCACCGCAGACGATGCAGTCGACCGGATCAGCGAGCATCTGCGTGAGCATCACAACGGCCGGGCCGACATCCTGGTCAACAACGCCGGTATCACCCGCGACAAGCTGCTGGCCAACATGGACGACGGACGTTGGGACGCCGTTCTCGCCGTCAACTTGCTTGCGCCACAACGACTTACCGAAGGGCTGGTCGGCAATGGCACGATCGGCGACGGCGGTCGGGTGATCGGGCTCTCGTCTATGGCAGGTATCGCGGGCAACCGCGGGCAGACCAACTACGCCACCACCAAGGCGGGCATGATCGGGCTCACCCAGGCGCTGGCACCCGAACTCGCTGAAAAGGGCATCACGATCAATGCCGTCGCGCCGGGATTCATCGAAACCCAGATGACCGCGGCGATCCCGCTGGCCACTCGCGAGGTCGGCCGTCGAATGAACTCGCTGTATCAGGGCGGGCAGCCGGTGGACGTCGCCGAAACCATCGCCTACTTCGCCAGCCCTGCATCAAACGCATTGACGGGTAACGTCATTCGTGTGTGCGGCCAGGCGATGTTGGGAGCGTGACTCGCGCCGGCGACGATGCAGTGGGGGTACCCCCAGCCGCGCAGCGGCGAGGGGGACGAAGCGATGAGGAGGAGCGGCGCCATGACTAAGGTGACACAACCGAGCGGGCTGAAAAATCTGCTGCGCGCGGCGGCTGGTGCTTTGCCATTCGTGCCGCGCAGCGACCATCTGCCCAGCAGAACGCTGACGGTCAACGAGGTGCCGATCGACCGTGGGAACGTAGCCGATTACGCGGCGGTCACCGGACTGCGATACGGCGACGCCGTGCCGTTGACCTACCCCTTCGCGTTGACCTTTCCGACGATGATGTCACTGGTGACTGGGTTCGACTTCCCTTTCGCTGCAATGGGATCGGTCCATACCGAAAACCACATCACGCAATACCGGCCGATCAAGGTGACCGACACGGTCAATATCGCGGTACACGCCGAGAACCTGCGTGAACATCGCAAAGGGCTGCTGGTGGATTTGGTGACCGATGTCAGCGTCGGCAACGACGTCGCGTGGCACCAGGTCACGACCTTCCTGCATCAGCAACGCACCAGCTTGTCCGACGAAGCCAAGCCGGCGCCGCAGAAACAGCCCAAACCGCCGCCGCCGAAAGCCATTCTGCGGATAACGCCGGGACAGATTCGCCGCTACGCGGCCATCGGTGGCGACCACAACCCAATCCACACCAACCCCATCGGGGCCAAGCTGTTCGGCTTCCCGACCGTGATTGCGCACGGAATGTTCAGCGCTGCAGCCGTATTGGCGAATCTAGAGGCCGGGCTTCCCGACGCTGTGACGTATTCGGTGCGATTCGGCAAACCGCTCGTGCTGCCGGCCAGTGCCGGGCTGTACGTCGATCAGGTCGAGGACGGCTGGGATATCAGCTTGCGTAACGTCGCCAAAGGATATCCGCATCTAACCGGCACGCTACGAACGCACTGGGTCGGGAACTCGGTCGAGAAGTAGCCGAATTCCGTACGCACACAGCGCGGTGGCCAGGAAGACCAGCAGCAGCCACAGCGGAGGCCGGGCAAGTTCCCAGACGAAAATCGCAGCCCAAAACGGCGTCCGTTGAGTGATCGCTAGCACGCCTGCTGCGCCGGCCAAAGACATTACCTGAACATGAAAGTGGGTTCCTGCCGCTGCATTGATGGTTAGCACAAACAGCGTCCCGGCCGCCGCGCCGGTAGCCAGCGCCGGAGTCAGCATCCCGCCCGTCGCGCCGGCGCGCAGAAACACCGCCGTCAGAAGGGGTTTCAGGGCGAAAACTGCCGCAGCCGTGGTCAGGGTCATCCCGCTGGCGAGGCTTGCGCTCAGGATCGATTTGCCGTTACCGGGCAGCTCGTGCCACCAGTTAGAGCAAATACCGATCAGCAACCCTGCGCCGGCGATCGCGGGGATCAACAGCCAGGATCGGGTCACCGCGGCCCGATCTGCCGCCGCCATCAGGTGATTGAATGCCAGGCCCACCACCAGGGTGAGCGGCCCTAACACCAATGCGTAACCGATCAGCCGGTAGGACAACTGCGGATGGGGCCAGGTCAGGATCGGTTGGTTGTGGGTCACCAACGAAGCGACCGCGACAGCCAGGCTCGAGGTGATCAACGCGGCACCCAGCGCGCGCGGATTCCAGCTTCGGAGCACGATGCGCGCGGTGAACAGCGCACCACCCACCGGCACCGCATACACCGCACCGAGTCCTGCCCCGGCCGCGCACGCCAGCAGAATCTCACGGTCGGATGCCGAGAGTCGTTTCAGCCATCGCATACCGAAATCGCCGAGGGCCGCGGCGAATTGGCGCGGCGCTCCTTCCCGTCCCAATGATGCGCCGGAGCCGACCAGCAGCACCTGCAGTGCGGCGTCGATACCGAAGGGCCCCAGGCTTATCCGCTTACGTTTGGCGATGGCCTCAGACAGTGGCGGGACAACGGTTTTGGATCGCAGCACCCACCAGCCGAACCCCGCCAGCGCTCCGCCGACCATCGGACCCACAGCTCGACGAACGGGACTGCTGCCAGTGACTCCCTCCAGCAGCGTTCCGAATGCGTAGTGGTAGGTCAGATGTTCAACGAACCGCAACATCACCGTCGTCGCCACGCCGGCGATGCCGGCCAGCAGCCCGACAATCACAACCCCGCAGAGGAATTCAATGTTGCGGCGAGCCACAGGATGAATGTATGTCACCGCGAATGTCGATGTGGCCTGGCTGGCCCTGGCCGTCGACGTCGGGTGGCCGGCATCTGTCCGTCGGTGGAAGTCCCAGCGACGACGCCGCCAGGGCGGCGGCCACCGCGGCAGACGCGGGCGTGGACTACAGCGCGCCGCCCTGCATCGCGCCCGACGGGACGCGTACTGGACGCCCGACAGCGACCCTGCTGAGGCGGTCAGTCGGTCAGCTGGAGCCCCCGGCGGCGACTTCCGCCGCATCCCGCTCGGATGGCACGCCCTTGAGCCCGCGCCAGAACAGGTTGATCATCAGTGCGGCCGCCTCATCGACGTCGGTGTCGCCCGTGCTGAGCCGGGTCGCGATCGCCTCACCGGCACCCACTAACGCCACCGCCATCATCTCGAAGTCGGCGTCCGGCGCGGGATTACGGGTGCCCGCCTGCAGCAGCCGGGCCACCATGGAGATGATCCGCTCGCGTCCCTCGCGCACGGTGTGAGCGAATGCCTGCGAGCTGGTGGCCTGGGTGTACATCACGATCCAGGACGCGCGATTGGCATCGATGTACCGCATGAACGCCACGATGGTGTTGCGCAACAGATCCTTCGGGCTCTGCTCGAGATCGATTTCTTCACGCACGCCGTCGATGAATCGCGTCATCTCCCGGTCAAGGCAAGCGCCGAACAGCTCCTCTTTGGACCCGTAATACAGGTAGAGCATCGGCTTGGAAATCTCGGCCTTGGCCGCGATCGCGTCCATCGACGTCTCGTGATAGCCGTTGACAGAGAACATTTGAACAGCGGCGTCCAGCATCTGCTGTTCGCGCACAGCACGGGGTAACCGCTTGGTACCACCTGCCATGCTGCGCCCTTCTGAAAGTGCCTTACTCCAGGGTAAGCAATGACGAGGGCTTACGCGGCGCTACGGCCCGCATTGCGGTTTCGTTCCCTTGAACTTCGCCACCCGCGATACCGAGGCATCGACGGCAGGCATCGTCAACTCCCCTGCGGCCAATGCCTTCTCCAGGCGATCCAGCACGGCGGGCACCTCGTCGGTGGTCACCCACAGCGCAATGTCAGTGCCGGCCTCCAAGGACCGCAGCGCCGCTTCCGGCACGCCGTAGTGCTGGTTGATCGCGGCCATACTGGACAGGTCGTCGCTGAATACCGGGCCGTCGAAGGCCGGGCCCTGATAACCGGTCCCGGTGCGCAACAACTGGATGGCGGCCTTGCTGAGACTGGCGGGTTGATCGCCGGTGAGGCCCGGCACCTGCAGGTGCCCGATCATGACGCCGACCGGCGCCGCGGACACCAGGGTCCGGTAGGGCACCAGATCGTTGTTCTGCAACTGGTCGAGCGGCGGCGTCGTCACCCCGCCAGTGTGCGAGTCGCCAGATCCGTGGCCGTGCCCGGGAAAGTGCTTGAGCACCGGCAGCAGCCCGGCATCACGTAGGCCTCGCGCGTAGGCGCCGGCGTACACGGTGACCACGGCCGGGTCCGAGCTGAACGACCGGTCGCCGATCACGGTGTCGTCGGCGGCGTCGGTGACGTCGACAACCGGAGCGAAATCGATGGTGATGCCCAGGCCACGCATACGGTGACCGCGGTCCAGCGCGATGCCGTAGACCTCGTCGGCGGTGTGGGTGTGGGCCAGCACCCGCGCCGACGGCGCCGGCCCGATCAGCGACGAGAGCCGCGCCACCCGGCCACCCTCCTCATCAACGCTGATCGCCACCGGCAACGCCGTGCTTGCGGACAGGTTCTTCACCGAGCCGTTGGTCAGCATCGACAGGTCGGTCCAGCTCCCGATGAAAATGCCCCCGACATGGTGGTCGTCCACGACGGCTTTGGCGTCGTCGCCGTTGCGAACCCCGACCATCAACAACTGGGCCAACTTGTCGCGGGTGGACATTGCCGCCAGGATCGCCGCAGGATCGCCGCAGGCGGGCCGGGCCGCGGGGATCGGCCGGCCAGCGGTCGTGGCCGGTGCCGTCTTGGGTCGTTCGGAGCTGTGGCCGCACCCCACCAGCAGCGCCAAAACCGTGCCAAGCACACCAAGAACGCGCGGGAAAGCCATCCGCCCATGCTGTCATGGCATCGATCCGCGGCGACGCCACCCCGCTTGTCGGCCCGACGGCTCCACCGGCCGCCTCTGCTAGGTTTGGCGACTATGAACCGGTTCGTTGCGCCCGCTGCCGCCAGCGTCGTGGTCGGTCTGTTGCTCGGCGCGGCCGCGATATTCGGGATCACGCTGATGGTTCAACAGGACACCAAGCCACCACTTCCCGGCGGCGACCCGCAGTCGTCGGTGCTCAACCGGGTTGAGTACGGCAACCGCAGCTAGTACGGCGACAATGCGGGCCGAGCCAGGGCCCGTCGAAGTCACGTCGTTGTCGCGACGCTGGTTGTGGCTCGTCGCGGCGGTCGCGCTGGCGTTGAGCTTCGCCCAGTCGCCCGGGCAGATCTCCCCCGACACCAAGCTCGACCTGACCGCCAACCCGCTGCGGTTTTTGGCCCGGGCGACCAATTTGTGGAACAGCGAATTGCCGTTCGGGCAGGCGCAAAACCAGGCCTACGGCTACTTGTTTCCCCACGGAACCTTCTTCCTGGCCGGGCATCTGCTGGGGCTGCCCGGCTGGATGACCCAGCGGTTGTGGTGGGCGCTGCTGCTGGTCGTCGGCTTCTGGGGGTTGCTTCGGGTCGCTGAGGCGCTGGGTATCGGCAGCCCGACGTCACGGGTGATCGCCGCGGCGGCGTTCGCACTTTCCCCTCGGGTGCTGACCACGTTGGGATCGATCTCGTCGGAAACGTTGCCGATCATGCTCGCGCCGTGGGTGTTGCTGCCGACGATCCTGGCGCTGCGCGGCGAGGCCAATCGATCGGTGCGCCAGCTCGCCGGGCAGGCCGGGGTGGCGGTCGCGCTGATGGGAGCGGTCAACGCGATCGCGACGCTGGCCGGCTGCCTGCCCGCGGTGATTTGGTGGGCCTGCCATCGGCCCAACCGCCGATGGTGGCGCTACACCGGGTGGTGGCTGCTGGCCCTGGTGTTGGCCATGTCGTGGTGGCTGGTGGCGCTGATCTTGATGGCCCGGATCAGCCCGCCGTTTCTGGATTTCATCGAATCGTCGGGGGTGACCACGCAGTGGTCGTCACTGGTCGAAGTGCTGCGCGGTACCGACAGTTGGACTCCGTTCGTGGCGCCGGACGCGACGGCGGGCGCATCGTTGGTGACCGGATCGGTCGCGATCGTGGCCACCTGCCTGGTGGCAGCGGCCGGGCTGGCCGGGCTGGTGATGCGGGATTTGCCGGCGCGCGGGCGGCTGGTGACGATGCTGCTGGTCGGAGTGGTGCTGCTGGCCGCCGGATACAGCGGCGGGCTCGGCTCACCGCTGGCTCATCACGTGCAAGCCTTCCTGGACGCCGGCGGCGCGCCGCTGCGCAATGTGCACAAGCTGGAGTCGGTGATCCGTATCCCGATAGTTTTGGGTCTGGCGCAGGTGCTGGGCCCCATCCCACTACCGGCGAGCGCCCCGAAAGCCGTGTGGATCCACGCGTTCGCTCACCCGGAGCGGGACAAGCGGGTCGCGGCCGCGATCGTGATCCTGACCGCGCTGATGGCCGGGACCTCGCTGGCGTGGACCGGTCGGATCACCCCGCCCGGAACGTTCACCGCACTACCGCGGTATTGGCATGAGGCCGCCGACTGGCTCTCCGCGCACAACACCGGTTCACCGATCGCGGGCCGCGTGCTGGTGGTTCCCGGCGCGCCGTTCGCCACCCAGGTGTGGGGCACCAGCCACGACGAACCTCTGCAGGTGCTTGGCGACAGCCCGTGGGGGGTGCGTGACTCCATCCCGTTGACCCCGGCGCAAACCATCCGGGCGCTGGATTCGGTGCAACGCCTATTCGCGGCTGGCAGATCCTCTGCGGGCTTGGCCGATACGCTTGCCCGCCAAGGCATCTCGTATGTCGTCGTGCGCAACGATCTGGACCCCGACACCTCGCGCTCGGCACGCCCGATTCTGGTGCACCGCGCCATCGCGGGCTCGCCGCGGCTGGCCAAAGTCGCCCAGTTCGGCGCGCCGGTCGGGCCCGGCCCGGTGTCGGGCTTCGTCACAGACAGCGGATTGCGACCGCGGTATCCGGCAGTGGAGATCTACCGAGTCGCCACTGGTGGGGGCGAACACGGTGGCCCCTACCTGGCCGGCACCGATCAGCTGGCCCGCGTCGATGGCGGGCCGGAAGTGCTGCTGCGCCTTGACGAACGCCGAAGGCTATCCGGTCAGCCGCCATTGGGCCCGGCGCTGATGACCGCGGACGCTCGACGCGCCGGTCTGCCGATGTCGGGACAAGCCGGGGTCACTGTCACCGATACGCCGGTGGCCCGGGAGACCGACTATGGCCGCGTCGACGACCACTCGTCGGCGATCGGCGCCGTCGGCGATGCGCGGCGCACATTCAACCGGGTGCCCGACTACCCGACTCCGGGCGCTGAGACCGTCTACGGCTCCTGGACCGGCGGCCGGCTTACGGTATCGAGTTCGTCGTCGGATGCCACGGCGCTGCCCGACGTCGCCCCGGCGACCTCGCCCGCCGCCGCGATTGACGGCGATTCGGCGACTGCGTGGGTGTCCAACGGGCTGCAGTCCGCCGTCGGCCAATGGCTGCAAGTGGATTTCGACCATCCGGTGACCAACAGCGTCATCACGATCACACCCAGCGCGACAGCAGTCGGCGCCCAGGTCCGCCGCATCGAAGTCGCCACCGCCACCGGCACCACGACGCTGCGGTACGACGAGGCCGGCAAACCGCTTACCGCGGCGCTGCCCTACGGCGAAACCCCCTGGGTGCGAATCACCGCGATCGGCACCGACGACGGTTCGGCGGGAGTGCAGTTCGCGATCACCGACTTGTCGATCACCCAGTACGACGCCTCGGGGTTCGCGCACCCGGTCGATCTGCGACACACCGTGTTGGTTCCGGGTCCCCCGCCGGATACCGCTGTCGCGCGGTGGGACTTGGGCTCGGAGTTTCTCGGTAGGGCCGGCTGCGCTGAGGGCCCGACGGCTGTGCAGTGCGCGGCCTCAATGGCGCTGGTGCCCGAGACACCGGTCACATTCAGTCGCACACTGACTGTGCCCCAACCGATTTCGGTGCTGCCAACGTTGTGGGTGCGCGCGCGGCCGAGCCCCAAACTGGCCGACTTGATCGGCGAGCCCGACACCGTCCGGGCCCGCGGTGACGCCGATCTGGTCGACGTTCTGGGCTCTGCTTATGCCGCCACTGACGGTGATCCAGCCACTTCGTGGACCGCACCGCAGCGGGTCGTGCAGCACAAGACGCCCGCCACGCTGACCCTCAGCTTGCCCAGGCCAACGGAAGTGACCGGGCTACGACTGGTCCCAAGCCGGTCGTCAGTTCCAGCGCATCCGACCATGGTCGCCGTGGATCTCGGGGACGGCCCGCAGGTCCGCGAGCTGACCGGGCCGGAAACCTTGCCGCTGAAATCTCGCGTCACCGACACCGTCACGCTCAGCCTGCTCGACTGGGACGATGTGATCGACCGCACCGCGCTGGGCTTCGATCAGCTCAAACCGCCTGGGCTGGCTGAGATTTCGGTGCTTGGCGCCGACGGCAGACCAATCGGCGCCGCCAACGCCGTCCGCAATCGTGCTCGTGAGGTCACCGTCGATTGCGCTCATGGGCCGGTCATCGCGATCGCCGGCCGGTTTGTGCACACCGCGATCCGGACCACAGTGGGCGCGCTGCTGGACGGCGCGCCGGTAGCCGCCGAGGTATGCGACCGGGACCCGATCCTGCTGCCGACCGGTCAGCAGGAGCTATTGATCAGTCCCGGCCCGCAATTCGTCGTCGACGGCGCGCAAATGTCTTCTCCGCGCGCAGCCGAATCACCCTCCGCCACAGCCATATCCGTGACACCTGCCGCCACCGGGTCGTGGGGTCCGGCCCGTCGTGAGGTGCATCTACCGGCGGCGACGACGTCGCGGGTGCTGGTGGTGCCGGAAAGCATCAATCCCGGTTGGGTCGCCCACACCGGCGCCGGGACTCGGCTGACGCCGGTGGCCGTCAACGGCTGGCAGCAGGGCTGGGTGGTGCCGGCGGGAACGTCGGGCACCATCACGCTGACCTTTGCGCCTAACGCGCTGTATCGCGCCGGCCTGGCCGTTGGGTTGGTGCTGCTGCCGCTGTTGGCCGTGATGACGTGGTGGCCCACGCGACGTCGGCGAAGCGCC
>NZ_JBAUZA010000285.1:0-2329 GCF_049585075.1 Mycobacterium sp. | reverse complement strand
TCACGGCCAAAAGGTGCAAACCGCCGGCAACAACATGAACTCCACCGACAACGCAGTCGGCGGCAGCTGGGCGTAGTTGATCAGCACCCCGCTCCAACCCTTTTGTGGCCCGCACACCAAACCGTGTGCGGGCCACAACCGTTCCCAGCTCTAACCGCGTAACCGGAACCCGTGAACTGACGTGCCCGAGGCTTACAATCATCGGATAACCACCAAGCATCCGAAGTCACCAAACCGAAGTCTGCTGCGCCATGGCGTTCGTTGAGCCGATCGTCGTCGTACTGGGGCCTCGCTGCGGCGGTACGTCGGCCGTCGCCGGCGTACTGAACCATCTTGGTGTGTTTATGGGCACCGAATTCAGCTTGGCCGCACGCGAACTGAGTGAGAGCTGGGAGGATTTAGGGTTACATCAATTGTGCAGCAGGGCCTTTAGTGAGCCTGGTGATCAGCTCCAAATGGATGCCGGTTTGTTCCAGACGAAACTGCGAAGTTGGGCGGAAGTTCATCGTCGTGCTGCCCGCATCGCGGGGCGCCGGCCTGGCGCCAAGGACCCCTGTCTTTGCCTTGCGGTTGATTTCATCCGCGACGCCTGGGGTCCGATCGTGCCGGTTGTGGTGGACCGACCTTTCGCGAAGGTGGTGGCGTCGCTGAATCGACTCAAATGGTTGTCCGACGAACAGGAGCGGGCTGAGTCGACCGCACGCCTTATCACCGCACGCGACCTCGCGCTGGCCGGCGCTGCGACGATCCGAGTTGACTTCGAGGCGCTCCGCGCCACCCCCGCCGTTGTGATCCGCCGCCTCGCCGACGAACTCGGGCTGGAGGCGACCGAGGCTCAGATCGATGCCGCAACGGACAGTGTGCTGAAACCCGCCGACGTGCCCAGCGACGTGGACCCGTACCAACGATTCATCGATCGGTTACTGCCCGAGGTGACACACAATCCCAAGGACGCGCGATCAGTGTCCTTGTTGGCCCAGGCCTACTTCGATTCGGGCGATTTCGCCAACGCGCGCAAGTGGTTTGCGTGGAAGATCGAAATCGGCGGCCGCCCGGACGAGGAGATCTTCGTGGCGATGCTGCGGGTCGCGCAGTCGATGGAGCAGCTCGATGAGCCATGGCTGGATGTTCAGGATGCCTACCTGCGCGCCTGGGAGTTCCGACCGACGCGCGCAGAGCCGCTCTATGGCGTCGCCCTACATTACCGCGGTGAGAAGCGCTACCAGCTGGGCTACCTCTTCGCCGCGCGGGCCGCGGAAACCGTGCTTCCCGACGAAGACATGATTGTGCCGTACCCCGACATCTACGCTTGGCGCGCAGCCGATGAGCGAGCCGTGTGCGCATACCGGATCGGTAGGCACACCGAGGCTTTCATGGTGTGGCGGCGTTTGCTGGCCCGCCCCGACGTCCCCCATGACGATCGACAGCGGATCGCGATCAACCGCGACCTCGGCGTGCCGACAATGGCCGAGGCGGTCTCCTCCTACCCCGATGCGCTGGTGAATCGATTGACGGCTCAGCCCGGTTCGGCTGAGGTCGTCGTCAGCCTGGTCGCAGGTCCGGACCGGGCCGCAACCGAACGATCGCTGAATTCGTTCCTGCACTGCTGCACCGACGTGGCTCGAGTCGGGCGCTTCGTCGTGCTCGATACCGGCCTGTCAACCCAGGACCGCGACATCTTGCAAAAGCATTATGGATTCCTCGAATTCAGCACATGCACATCGGGCGCCCAGCTGGCACAACTCCGCGAGCACATAGATGGACGCTACTGGCTGCACCTGGGACAGGGTTGGCGTTTTTTTGCCCCCGAGAATTTCATCACCCGGTTGACCGCGGTGCTCGAAGCCGAACCCCAGGTGTTCCAGGTGGGTATTAACTTCGCCGATGCCGTCGAGCTCACCCGTACCTGTGCCGCCGAGCAGATGGTGCACCGAGGCCCCGAGGCCGGCCGCTACCTGTTGACCGATGTGGTGGCCGGCGGGCCGGCGATGTTCGATACCGCACGACTGGACAACGCCGGCGGTGTGCGTGGCAGCGACGCAGACCCGATCGCCGAACTCGCGCGACGCGCCGCCGCCGCGGGACTACGGACCGCCAGCCTCGACGAAGTGCTCTGCGTCGCTGCAGGTTCATGACAATGAAAGACAGCTACTTGTCACGTGTTTGAAGCCGCTTGTTCATCGCCAGGTCGTACCCTATGCATAAGGCGGCTGGTATCGCACTGCAGCTGATGGACTCAACAAGGAGAAAGAATTATGCCTACGCGTTTTATGACTGACCCGCATGAGATGCGGGCGATGGCGGGCCGTTTTGATGTGCACGCCCAAAC
>NZ_JBAUZA010000284.1:0-8449 GCF_049585075.1 Mycobacterium sp. | reverse complement strand
GCTGCGGGTCCGGTGCGAGCGCGGCGGCCGCCGGACGCCGGGCCGCTATCCGGGTGATCACGCCGCCGTCCAGCCATGCCTCAATTCTCACAGATGTCGGCCGATGCGATGTGTAGGCAACCGGTGTGGCCGGGCGCCACGGCTTTGCGGCAGTATTAAGGGCGTATGGAAACAGCGGACCACGTGACCCGACCCACTGGGGAGTCGGCTGCGGCGACCACCGAAGAGTGGTCGCCTGAGCTGGCATCGGTGCTGACCGCTGCCGTCGAGGCGGCGCGGGCGGCCATCGTCGAGTTCAGCGGTGCCGACACGGTGGGTGACTACCTGGGCGTCGGTTACGAAGATCCGACCAGCGCCACCCACCGTTTCCTCGCCCATATGCCTGGTTACCAGGGCTGGCAGTGGGCGGTCGTCGTGGCCGCCGTCCCTGGCGCTGACCATGCGACCATCAGCGAAGTGGTGCTGGTGCCGGGGCCGACGTCACTGTTGGCGCCGGAATGGGTGCCCTGGGATCAGCGGATCCGGCCGGGCGACCTGAGCCCAGGCGATCTGCTGGCGCCGCTGCCCGATGATCCGCGGTTGGTGCCCGGTTATCTGGCCTCCGGCGATCCGCAGGTTGACGACGTCGCGGTAGAACTCGGTCTGGGACGGCGCCGGGTGATGAGCGCGTGGGGCCGCTCGGAGGCGGCGCAGCGCTGGCACGACGGTGACCACGGCCCGGCCGCGCAGATGGCGCAGTCCACCAAACGGGTGTGCCGCGATTGCGGTTTCTTTCTGCCGCTCGCTGGGTCGTTGGGAGCGATGTTCGGCGTATGCGGCAACGAGTTGTCCGCCGACGGCCAAGTCGTCGACTTCGAATACGGCTGCGGTGCGCATTCCGACACCCCGGCTCCCGCCGGCAGTGGCTCGCCGATGTATGACCCTTACGACGACGGGGTGCTCGACATCGCCGAGAAAAGCGGCGATCGCAAGCGCGGCGAAGCCGGGCGCAGCGGGTCGCCGCCATCGGACCCCGCCGAGCTCAGCTAGCCGTTCTCGGCCGTGGCTTTGATCCTGGCCAGGGAAATCTTCATCCCCTCGACCAGTTCCCGCTCGAACTTCTCAGTCCCGCCCATGAATGCGTTCACCGAAAAACTCGATACGGGCTTCGTCCCGTTCTCGGCGTGCCGGCTCTCGATCACCCGGGTGCCCTCGGGGATCGGCTGCAGTTCGTAGCTCCAGATCGTGTTGTTGGTGTTGACCCGGAACGCCAGCTTCTGATCCGGGATCACCTCGAGCACGGTGCAGGTCGTCGGCCAGAACAACCGATTGCGGCGGTTGAAGTTGATCGTGCGGGTGCCATGACGGACGGGGCCGAGCGGCCGCATCAATCGACACTGCGGGCTCCACTCGGGCATCCGGCGGAAATCGCTAACCAGCGACCAGACTTTCGAGACCGGTGCGTTGATGTCAATCTGAGCTTGCAATAGCGGCGCTGCCATTGGACGCACTCCTCCTAGCTGGGGCCATCATTCTCGGTCAGGGTCGGGTTGGTAGTGCAACCCGGTCTGTGCGCCGCGCGCGCCACGGCGCGCGGCATCACGCTGCCACAGAAAGACCGTCGTGCCCAGCACCCCGACACCCAGCCCGGCCAACGTCAGCGGCCGCCAGCTCTCCAGCGCGGGTACGACGAACGCGGCCACGGCGGCAACCAGCCAGGCCACTGCGCCGACGGCAATGACCGGCCAGACCTCCAGCAGCGACGCGGGCAGCATCGGCGGATCGAGGTTTTTGCCAGGCTCGACAGACATCGAGTTCACGATAGCTTGAGTCCGAAGTCAGTCATTCCTGTGGACAATCGGACGTTCTGTCGTAACGTTCGCGATTGTGATCGATCGTGATAGCCGTTTGGCTAGCGACCTGTCGTTGGCGGTGATGCGGCTGTCCCGGCAGCTGCGATTCCGCCGGCCGCAGTCCCCGGTGTCGTTGTCGCAGCTGTCGGCGCTGGCGACGTTGGCCAACTTCGGCCCGATGACCCCAGGATCGCTGGCCATCAGAGAACGGGTTCGCCCGCCGTCGATGACGCGGGTAATCGCCTCGTTGGCCGATCTTGGTTTTGTGGACCGCGTCGCGCACCCCGACGACGGCCGACAGGTCTTGGTGTCGGTCTCTAAAGCCGGCACCGAACTTCTTGAGGCCGAACGCCGAGCCAGCCAGGAGTGGCTCGCGCAGCGGCTCGAGACCATGGGCGATGCCCAACGCGATACGTTGCGCGACGCCGCCGACCTGATCTTGGCCCTTGTTGACGAAAGCCCTTGAGTTCAAGCAACTTTGACCGCGCCGATAGCATCGACGGTGTGGTCGTCATCGATATCACTGATCCGGGCGACGCACGGCTGGATTCTTTCCGGGACTTGAACAGCATCGACCGCCGGCCCGACCTGCCGAGCGGCAAGGGGCTGGTGATCGGCGAGGGTGTGCTGGTGGTCCAGCGCATGCTGGCCTCGCCCTTTACCCCGTTAGCTTTCCTCGGCACTGACCGCAGACTCGCCGAGCTCAAGGCAGATCTGGCCGGTAATCCCGCGCCGTTCTATCGGGTATCCGCAGAGGTGATGGCCGAGGCGGTCGGCTTTCATCTCAACCGCGGGGTACTGGCGGCCGCTCGTCGTGAGCCCGAGCGCAGCCTCACGAAGGTAGTCGACGGCGCTAGGACCGTCGCGGTGCTAGAGGGCGTCAACGACCACGAAAATCTGGGTGCGATCTTTCGCAACGCCGCGGGTCTGTCCGTCGATGCGGTGGTGTTCGGCAGCGGCTGCGCTGATCCGCTGTATCGCCGCGCGGTGCGGGTCTCCATGGGCCATGCCCTGCTGGTGCCGTATACGCAAGCGGCCGACTGGCCGGCTGAATTGAAGACGTTGCGCCAGAAGGGCTTCCGCTTGCTGGCAATGACCCCTAGCCCCGAAGCAATACCGTTGCCCGAGGCAATGGCCACGGTGTGCGACGAGCGGGTCGCAGTGCTGGTCGGCGCCGAAGGGCCGGGTCTGAGCCTCGCTGTGCTGCAGGCCAGCGATCTGCGGGTGCGCATCCCGATGTCACGTGGCACCGACTCTCTTAACGTCGCCACCGCAGCGGCGCTGGCGTTCTACGAGCGGGCTCGGGCTAGGGCCTGATTGCCCGACTCCTCAGCGCGCCGTCGCGGCGCGCATCGTCGTCGGGCTAGGCTCGGCTGATGATCGACGAATCCACGCCGTGGGCAACGGGTTTGACGGTGGCCGGGTTTGTCGCCGCGGCGACCGGGGTCGCCGTTGTGGTGCTGAGTTTGGGACTGATCCGGGTGCATCCGTTGTTGGCCGTCGGGCTGAACATCGTCGCGGCCGGGGGATTGGCGCCCACGCTATGGGGATGGCGGCACACCCCGGTACTGCGTTGGTTGGTGCTGGGCGTCGGAGTAGGCGTGACAGCCGGCTGGGTGACTTTGGTGTCGATGGAGCTAGTCCGCTAGCGCTGCCCGCCGGAACGGACACCGAGCAACACGTCTTCCCATGCCGGCACCGGTGGCTTGCCACGTCGGCTGCGCGCCGGCTCGCTCTTGGGTTCGACCGCCGGGGTTTCCACCGGTGCGGGTTCGGGCTCGTCGAAGTCGAGCTGGGCGACGGGGGCCACCGGCCTCAGCGGGCGGTCGAAATCGGGATCGATCAGCTCACTGGCTGGATCGTCGAGGGCGGTGACCGTCCCGCCGTGAGCGCCGGGGCAGTAGCGGAAATGCGCGAGGTTGTCGCTGCGCCCGGCCTTCCAGCCCAGCTGGACGGTCCACCGACCATCCTCGTTACGCCAGGCGTCCCACGTGGTGATGTCGGGATTGAGGCCACGCGCCACCAGCGACGACGTGACGGTTTCCAGCAGCGTCAGCACCGCGGGGCCGTCGGCGAGGACCGGGTGTGCGGCAGTTGCCAGCTCGGCCGCGCGCGAGCGCTCCAGCAGCACCGGGTGCGCGAAGCGCTGGACGCGGTCGACATCCACCCCGGCGGCCTCCGCGACTTGCTCGACGGATGCGCCCGCGCGGATACGAGCCTGAATTTCCTTGGGGCGCAGCATGCTGGGGACCTCGATCTCGATATGGGTTTGACCCACTCGGACCCCGTCGCCGCGCGCAGCCGACCTTAGCCGGTCGTCGACCCGAATCTTGAACTTGTCGCCCGGATCCCCGTTATCTCGGGTGCTCTCGCAGATGACGTGTTTGCCATCAACATCGAGACCGACGATCGTGAGTTCCCGCATGGTGTCTCCTCGCAGGCTCCTCGCAGACCAGCGCGCCAGGCCTGTCAGCTGCGAACTCTAGTGCAGTCAGCGGCCGTTACCGTTTTGACACGCGGGAGCTACCTGGGCTTCTTTTCCACGAGCGAGCTATAGCCGCTCGACCACCCAGTCGATGCACTCGGTGAGCGCGGTGACGTCGTCAGGCTCGACGGCCGGGAACATCGCGACCCGCAACTGGTTGCGGCCGAGTTTGCGGTACGGCTCGGTGTCGACGATGTCGTTGGCGCGCAGCACCTTGGCCACAGCCGCGGCATCGACGTCATCGTTGAAGTCGATGGTGCCCACGACCTGCGAGCGCAGCCGCGCGTCCGCCACGAAAGGCGTTGTGTAGGGCCGCTCCTGCGCCCAGCTGTACAGCCGCTGCGACGAGTCCGCGGTGCGCTTGACCGCCCACTCCAACCCACCGTTGCCCAGCAGCCACTCGATCTGCTCGGCCAACAGCACCAGCGTGCCGATGGCCGGAGTGTTGTAGGTCTGGTTCTTGAGGCTGTTCTCCACGGCGATCGGCAGCGACAGAAAGTCCGGCACCCATCGCCCGGCCTCCGCGATGGCCTCTATCCGGGCCAGTGCGGCCGGGCTCAAGATCGCCAGCCACAGTCCGCCGTCACTGGCGAAGTTCTTCTGCGGTGCGAAGTAGTAGGCATCGGTGTCGGCGATGTCGACGGGCAGGCCGCCGGCGCCGGAGGTGGCATCGATGACGATCAGCGCGTCGCCGGCGCCGTCGGGCCGCTTTACCGGCACCGCGACCCCCGTCGAGGTCTCGTTGTGCGCCCATGCGATGACGTCGACCGACGGGTCGCTCTGCGGCTCGGGCGCGCTGCCCGGGTCGGCTTTGACCACGATCGGCTCGCCGACGAACGGGTTCTTGATGACCGCCGAGGCGAACTTCGAGCTGAACTCGCCGTAGCTCAGGTGCAACGACCGCTTGTCGATCAGACCGAACGCCGCGGCATCCCAGAACGCCGTCGCCCCGCCGTTGCCCAGCACCACCTCGTAGCCGTCCGGCACCGAGAAGAAGTCCCGCAACCCGTCGCGCACCCGGCCAACCAAGTCCTTCACCGGCGACTGACGGTGCGAGGTGCCGAAAAGCGCAGCGGCGCTGGTAGAGAGCGCTTGCAGTTGTTCGGGTCGAACCTTGGACGGGCCGGAGCCGAACCGTCCGTCGCCGGGTTTGATGTTGTCAGGAATCGTGAGCTGGTCAGCCATGATCACCAGGTTAGTGACCCGCCCGAGCCCGCCGATCACGTGGGCGGCGTGTGACGTAAGTCACCGTGTACACATGTTCACGGATGGGCCACAGTGGCAATCTGGGGTCTAGAAAGTTCGCGATACCTGCGGTACTGTCGTTGGACATAGCGCGTCCAAATGTAAACCTTATTGGGGAGGCTGTGATGGCCCAGAAGACGGCTCGGACGAAGATGATGCGACGGTGGCGCCGCAACATGGATGTCCTGGACGACCCGAAGTACGTGGAGATGCTCACCACGCTGTCCGAGGGGTCGGTGCGGCGCAATTTCAACCCGTACACCGACATCGACTGGAAATCCCCCGAGTTCGCGGTCACCGACAACGACCCGCGCTGGAAACTGCCGACGACCGACCCGCTGGGCCGGCACCCCTGGTACCAGGCGCAGTCCGAAGAGCGGCAGATCCAGATCGGCATGTGGCGTCAGGCCAACGTCGCCAAGACCGGCCTGCACTTTGAGTCGATCCTGATCCGCGGCCTGATGGAATACGCGTTCTGGGTGCCCAACGGATCACCGGAGTACCGGTACTGCCTGCACGAAGCGGTCGAAGAGTGCAACCACACGATGATGTTCCAGGAGATGGTGAACCACATCGGCGCTGACGTGCCCGGTATGCCGCGGTTGCTCAAGTGGATTCAGCCGTTCATTCCGCTGGCGGCCGGACCGCTGCCGATCCCGTTCTGGTTCGGCATCCTGGCCGGCGAGGAGCCCATCGACCACACGCAGAAGAACGTGCTGCGCGAGGGCAAGGAGCTGCACCCGATCATGGAGCGGGTGATGGCCATCCACGTGGCCGAGGAGGCCCGCCACATCTCGTTCGCGCACGAGTACCTGCGTAAGCGGGTGCCGAACCTGCCACGCCGCAAGCGGTTCTGGCTTTCGCTGTACGTGCCGATCACCATGCGGATCCTGTGCTCGGCGATCATCGTGCCGCCGAAGGCGTTCTGGAAAGAGTTCGACATTCCGCGCGAGGTGCGCAAGGAGATCTTCTTCCGTTCACCCGAGGCACGGCAGATGTTGCGGGACATGTTCGGCGACGTCCGGATGCTTTGCCACGACACCGGTTTGATGAACCCGCTGTCCAAGCTGATCTGGCGGATCTGCAAGATCAACGGCGAGCCGTCTCGCTACCGCAGCGAACCGCAGCGCCAACATCTAGCCGTCGCACCGGCTGCCTAGCAGACTAGGTCTTTATGCCGCACGTAATTACCCAGTCGTGCTGTAGCGACGGGTCCTGTGTTTACGCCTGCCCGGTGAACTGCATTCACCCGTCGCCGGACGAGCCAGGCTTCGCTACCGCCGAGATGCTCTACATCGATCCGGTGGCCTGCGTGGACTGCGGCGCCTGCGTGAGCGCGTGCCCGGTGGGCGCTATCGCGCCCGAGGCCCAACTGACCCTCGAGCAGCAACTCTTCATTCCGATCAACGCGTCGTACTACCCAGACCGCCCGGCCGACCAGAAGCTGCCGCCGACATCCAAGCTGGCGCCGGTGATCCCCGCGCCACAGGTGCACGGGCATGGTCGGGGCCCGCTGACCGTCGCGGTCGTCGGATCCGGGCCGGCAGCAATGTATGCCGCCGACGAACTGCTTACTCAACAGGGTGTGCGAGTCAACGTCTTCGAGAAGCTGCCCACCCCGTACGGGTTGGTTCGCGCCGGGGTGGCCCCGGACCACCAGACCACCAAACGGGTCACTGCGCTCTTCGACCGGATCGCCCGTCGCCGCGAATTCCGGTTCTTCCTCAACGTCGAGGTCGGCAAGCACCTGAGCCACGACGATCTGCTGGCGCACCACCACGCCGTCATCTACGCCGTCGGCGCGCCCACTGACCGCCGCTTGGACATCGACGGCATGGGCATGCCGGGCACTTGGACGGCCACCGAGCTGGTGGCCTGGATCAACGGCCATCCCGATTTCGCCCAGCTGCCAGTCGATCTCACCCGTGAGCGGGTCATCGTGGTCGGCAACGGCAACGTCGCGCTCGATGTCGCCCGCGTGCTCACCGCTGACCCCGACGAGCTGGCCCGCACCGACATCTCCGATCACGCACTGCAGGCGCTGCGCGCGTCACGGGTGCAGGAGGTGGTGATCGCCGCCCGGCGCGGACCCGCGCATTCGGCGTTCACGCTGCCCGAGCTGATCGGGCTGACGACCACGGCAGACGTGGTGCTCGCCGCCGCCGACCACGAGCTGGTGCTGCGCGACCTGGCAGTCGCCTCGGACGCCGTGACCAAGCAGAAGCTGGAGATCCTGAGCAAGCTCGGCGACGGTTCCGGCCCACCGCTGCGTCCCCGGATCCGGCTGGCCTACCACCTGACACCCAACCGGGTGCTGGGCGAACAGCGGGCCAACGGTATGGAGTTCTGCGTCACCGGTACCGACGAGGTGTGTCAACTCGAGGCCGGTCTGGTGTTGAGCTCAATTGGCTACCACGGCAAGACGATTCGCGACTTGCCGTTCGACGATCGCGCAGGAGTCGTGCCGAACGACGGTGGCCGGGTGATCGACCCTGCCTCGGGTGAACCCGTGCATGGCGCATACGTGGCGGGCTGGATCAAGCGCGGCCCGACGGGATTCATCGGCACCAACAAGTCGTGCGCACTGCAAACCGTGCAACAACTCGTCGACGATTTCAACGACAGGCGGTTGCGCGATCCGATCGGCAAGCCGTCGGCACTGGACGCGATGGTCCGCACGCGCCAGCCCGCTGTTGTTGACGCCGCCGGCTGGCAGGCCATCGACGCCGCCGAGGTATCCCGGGGCAGCGTCAGCGATCGGCCGCGCAACAAGTTCACCTCGATCGAGGACATGCTGGCGGTCGCGGCCGCCGCGCCGGCACCGCCACTGCGGCGCCGGCTGGCCGACCGGCTGCGTCAATTGGCCGACTTCGCCTAGCCCTGGCCC
>NZ_JBAUZA010000283.1:0-2737 GCF_049585075.1 Mycobacterium sp. | reverse complement strand
AGGTGGCCCGCACCGTGCGGCGGGTGGTGGACAAGCTTCTGCACGCGCCCACCGTGCGGATCAAACAGTTGGCCAGCGCACCCGGTGGCGACAGCTATGCCGAGGCGCTGCGCGAGTTGTTCGAACTCGACCAGACCGCCGTCGACGCTGTCGCTACTGCAGGCGAATTGCCTGTTCTGCCAAGCGATTCCGCTGAGTAGCCGCTTGGTCGACGTGATCCGGATAGGAACTCGGGGCAGTCTGCTGGCCACCACCCAAGCCGGTGGCATCCGCGACGCCTTGCTCGCTAATGGTCACGCCGCCGAGCTGGTGACGATCAGCACCGAGGGCGACCGCTCGACAGACCCGATCGCCAGCATCGGCGTCGGGGTCTTCACCGCCGCGTTGCGGGAGGCCATCGAGGACGGCCGCGTCGACGTGGCGGTGCATTCGCACAAAGATTTGCCTACCGCCGAGGATCCGCGGTTCGTGATCGCCGCCATACCGCCGCGAGAGGACCCCCGCGACGCTGTCGTGGCCCGTGACGGGTTAGTGCTGGCACAGCTGCCGAGTGGGTCGGTGGTCGGCACTTCGTCGCCCCGGAGGGCCGCACAGCTTAGAGCACTGGGTCTCGGTTTGGAAATCCGCCCCCTAAGAGGCAACCTAGATACCAGGTTGAACAGGGTAAGCAGCGGTGATTTGGACGCAATCGTGGTAGCCCGGGCGGGTTTGGCCCGAATCGGGCGCCTGGATGAGGTGACCGAGACGTTGGAGCCGGTACAAGTGTTGCCGGCGCCGGCTCAAGGCGCGCTCGCCGTCGAGTGCCGCGCCGGGGATTCCCGGCTGGCGGCACTGCTGGCCGAGCTCGACGACGCCGACAGCCGCGCGGCGGTCACCGCTGAGCGTGCCCTGCTCGCCGAACTGGAGGCGGGCTGCTCCGCGCCAGTGGGGGCGATCGCCGAGGTGGTCGAGTCCATTGACGAGGACGGCCGTGTCTTCGAAGAGCTGTCGCTGCGCAGCTGCGTGGCGGCGCTAGACGGATCCGATGTGATCCGCGCGTCCGGCATCGGCAGTCCGGATCGGGCACGAGAGCTCGGGCTCTCGGTGGCCGCCGAGCTGTTCGAGCTGGGCGCACGGGAACTCATGTCGACTGCGCGGTAACAAACCCGCACGAGGAAGTGACTGGGAGAGATACAGATGACGACGCGAGGGCGTAAGCCGAGGCCCGGCCGCATCATGTTCGTGGGCTCGGGTCCGGGCGACCCGGCTCTGCTGACGACGCGGGCCGCTACGGTGCTGGCGAATGCTCCCCTGGTGTTCATTGACCCTGACGTGCCCGACGCGGTGTCGGCGCTGATCGGCACGGACCTGCCGCCGGTGTCCGGGCCGGCCGAGCCGACTGCACAGTCGGAGGGTGGAACTGCCGAAGGGGCCGGCACCGACGAACAGCCTGCCGCCGTGGTGTCGGTAGGACCCGACATCCGCCCGGCGCTGGGCGACCCGGCCGAAGTGGCCAAAACGCTGGTCGCAGAGGCCCGCACCGGCACCGACGTGGTGCGGCTGGTCGCGGGTGACCCACTGTCGGTGGACTCGGTAATCACCGAGGTGAACACCGTCGCCCGCACGCACCTGCATTTCGAGGTCGTGCCCGGGCTGGCCGCCACCTCGGCGGTGCCGACCTATGCCGGGCTGCCGCTGGGCTCATCGCACACCGTTGCCGACGTGCGCGGCGACGTGGACTGGGGGGCGCTGGCCGCGGCACCGGGCCCGTTGATTCTGCAGGCCACCTCGTCGCACGTGGCCGACGCGGCGCGCACGCTGATCGAGTACGGGCTATCCGACACCACGCCGTGCGTCGTGACGTCCTCGGGCACCACCTGCGCGCAGCGCTCGGTGGAGTCCACGCTGGGCGGGCTGACCGACCCGGGCGTCCAGCTCGGTGTCGACCCCACGGCGCCCGCGTCGGTGGTGGTGACGATCGGCAAGACGGTCCACAACCGGGCCAAGCTGAACTGGTGGGAGAGCCGGGCACTGTATGGCTGGACCGTGCTGGTGCCGCGGACTAAGGACCAGGCCGGCGAGATGAGCGATCGGCTGACCGCGCACGGCGCGTTGCCAATCGAGGTGCCGACCATCGCCGTCGAGCCGCCGCGCAGCCCCGCCCAGATGGAGCGCGCGGTCAAGGGTCTGGTCGACGGCCGCTACCAGTGGGTGGTGTTCACGTCCACCAACGCGGTACGTGCGGTGTGGGAGAAGTTCGGCGAGTTCGGACTCGACGCCCGCGCGTTCTCCGGGGTGAAGATCGCCTGCGTCGGCGAATCGACCGCCGACCGGGTCCGCGCGTTCGGCATCAGCCCCGAGCTGGTGCCTTCTGGTGAGCAGTCGTCGCTGGGCCTGCTGGATGAATTCCCGCCGTATGACAGCATTTTCGACCCGGTGAATCGGGTGCTGCTGCCGCGTGCCGACATCGCCACCGAGACGCTGGCCGAGGGCCTGCGCGAACGTGGCTGGGAGATCGAGGATGTCACCGCCTACCGGACGGTCCGGGCGGCCCCGCCGCCGGCGGCCACCCGGGAAATGATCAAGACCGGTGGTTTTGACGCGGTGTGCTTCACGTCCAGCTCCACGGTGCGCAACCTGGTTGGCATCGCCGGAAAGCCGCACGCGCGCACCATCGTTGCGTGCATCGGTCCCAAGACCGCCGAGACCGCCGCCGAATTCGGTTTGCGTGTCGACGTGCAACCCGAGACCGCTGCGG
>NZ_JBAUZA010000282.1:0-3171 GCF_049585075.1 Mycobacterium sp. | reverse complement strand
GCCTACCGAGTGGATGTGTACGCCGTGGAATCCGGGAGTCAGCCCGCCCTGCCCGGTGGTCTCAATCGTGATTGTCGCGTAGCCATTGGCGAATTCGAATTTTGCGGTCGCCACCTTGCTCCCGTCCGGCGCAATCAGGTGGGTGGTGAGACTCTCCGCTACCGCGGGCCCACCCTTTTGTTGCGTCTCCGACGGTGACGGCGACGACGACCCGGTCCAGATCGCCGGCGTGGTCCCAGGAGAGGTCGCCGGTGGCTGGTTCGGCTTGCAGGCGCTCACCAGCGCAACCGAAGCGGCGAGCGGGACCAGTGCGGTGACAGCGGCAACATTTCGGCGCGTGGCGGGCTTAACCATGGGGAGAGCCTATCTCGGCGGCGATGCGCTCCGGCAGCACGCTGGGCACTTTTCGAACCGATGCGGCCGCACCCCACTGTCCTCTCGGAAAGACCCGTCCGCGGGAGCGTTGGCTCTGCAAATCCACAGGCGACCGGTGGGTTACTCGACGGCATCTTTTTGCCCGGAACCGAGTAGTGTGGGCACAGGACGGCAAACTGCCGTGCGTCAGGTTTCACCAGCGTGGATCGTTCAGAACGAGCCTTCGGCAATTCTCCTTAATTCTGGGGCACCTTGCGTCACCTCATCGGTGAAAGGGCTCCCCATGGATGACCACGAGTATGCCGAGATGCTTCGCCAGACGATGGTGGATCTGACCCAACAGTTTTCCCAGCCCACCGAAATCGACGTGACTCTCAGCCGCGTGACGGCTGCGGCAATTGAATTGATTCACGGCGTCGACGTCGCCGACGTTCTCATGATTGCTGGTCCCGACCTCTTCCGGTCGGTGGCCGCGACCGATCAACTGGCCGTAGACCTCGATGCCGCGCAGCAGCAGTTCGGTGAGGGGCCGTGTCTGGATGCCGCGGTCGGTGGTGCGCCGGTGCTGTGCAACGACCTGCACCGGGATTCGCGCTGGCCACGCTTCGCCAAATCCGCGATCGCTGCCGGTATCACCAGCATCTTGTCGTTTCAGCTATACACCCATAATGCGCGCATGGGGGCAATGAATCTCTTCGGACGCGAACCCGGCGCCTTCACGCCCGAAGCCGAAGCGGTGGCGGTAATGCTCGCCACCCACGCCGCGATCGCACTGATTGCCGACGACATGCAGCTGCAATTTCGCTCCGCATTGGCCAGCAGGGACGTGATCGGTCAAGCCAAGGGCATGATCATGGAACGATTCAAGGTTGATGCCGTGCGCGCGTTCGAGCTGCTGACCAGGCTTTCGCAGAACTCGAACGTACGGGTCGCCGATGTGGCAGCCCATCTGGTTGCGCGAGGATCAGAACCGACAAGCTCACAAAACCTGCTGGGGCTGGCGTGAGCGTCTTAGATCGCGACGGCGTCCTTAACCCGCGACCACCACGATGACGCCCGGCGGTTGGTCCGCGACTTCGTGAGTGCGTGGTTCGACGTGCGCTTTCAGTAGCTGGCCCACGCTATCGGCGGTTTCGTGCTCTCCCGCCGCGTTGCCGAAGTACACCGTGGTGTCCTTGACACCGGGCAACGACAGGTTGCCGACGTCGGTGACGTTGAAACCGCCTTGCTTGAGCTGGTCGGCGGTGCGCCCGGCGATGCCTGCTTGGCTGGATATGTTGTAGACCCGGACATCGGATTTCGCTGCGGGCTTCGCCGAGGTTTTCGGCGCCATTGTGCTCGTCGTCACGGTTGTGCCCGATGACTCGTCGTCGGAGTTGGAACCCGATCCCATCGCCTGGAACCCGACCAGCAAAAAAATGACGCCAAGAAACAGCAACACCATCACCATGGCCCGCAGGGGTAGCCCGGTCGAATCGGGAACGCGCTCATTCATTGACGTCACTGTATCTAGGAGTGCGCCAAAACCCACACCGACGCTCGGCGTGCGGGTAGGTCAGGTGACTTCGAAGCCCAGCCGTCGTGCCGCCCGCGCCTTCTGTCGACTGGCACGTAGCCGTCGTAGCCGCTTGACCAGCATTGGGTCAGCTGCCAATGCCTCGGGCCTGTCGACCAAAGCATTCAGCACCTGGTAGTAGCGTGTGGCGGACATTCCGAACAACTCTTTGATGGCTTCTTCTTTGGCGCCTGCGTATTTCCACCATTGGCGTTCGAACGCCAAAATATCGTGTTCGCGGCGGGTTAGGCCATCGGCGAGTTCAGAGTCGTCCCCCGATCGATTAGCCCGCGCCATAGCGCTGTCCATATCGCTTCCTCGACCCTTTCGGCGAATTCTCGAATGCTCGCTGCTCCGGCGAATATTCAACCACGCTCGCAACAGTTGATCGCCGAACCCAGTCCGCGAGTCGGCTGACTAGGTGAGATTGCCTGCCCGCGCCTCCGGCCGCAACTCGAGTGCATCCGCGGGCCGCTTAAGCTTGCCGGTCATGGCAGTCCTACCCATTCGCATCGTGGGAGATCCGGTCTTGCACACCCCGACCAAGCCAGTTCAAGTCGGTGCGGACGGGTCGCTGCCCCCCGAACTGGCCGACTTGATCGCCACGCTTTACGACACGATGGACGCCGCTTACGGAGTTGGCCTGGCCGCCAACCAGATCGGCGTGGACTTGCGAGTGTTCGTCTACGACTGCGCCGACGAGCGGGGTCAATCGGCGCGGCGCCGCGGCGTGATCGTCAATCCGGTGCTCGAAACCTCGGAAGTTCCCGAGACCATGCCGGACCCTGATGACGACGACGAGGGTTGTCTCTCGGTGCCGGGTGAGTCGTTTCCGACCGGGCGGGCTAAGTGGGCCCGGGTCACCGGACTCGACGCCGACGGCAGCCCGATCACGGTCGAGGGCTCAGGGTTGTTCGCTCGCATGCTTCAGCACGAAACCGGACATCTGGACGGCTTTCTGTACCTGGACCGCCTGATCGGACGACACGCCCGGGCCGCAAAACGTGCGGTCAAATCCCACGGCTGGGGCGTCCCCGGCTTGTCGTGGACACCGGGTGAAGGGCCGGACCCGTTCGGTCACTGATGGTTTCGTGGCCACCACCCGGCACCAGGGTCACGGTGCGTTACCGGCGTCCGGCTGGGTCTGTCCCGCCGCTGACTGACGCGGTCGGGCATCTCCTCGACATCGAGCCGCTGGTACGAGTCCGGACGAAAACCGGTGCGGTGGTGCAGTTCGCGGC
>NZ_JBAUZA010000281.1:0-11790 GCF_049585075.1 Mycobacterium sp. | reverse complement strand
CTCGTCACCCGTCCACACCCGCCGCGACTGCAGTAGGCCCAGCAGTTGCAGCACCCGCCCGGTCGTTTCCGCCATGCCACCACTGTGCCGTAGTTATAGGACAGAACCTGTCCGGTATTGCTGAAAGAATCGTCCAAATCGAATAGAAAGGACTTCTGATGCCCGCCCTCGCTCCCCCCGTCACCGACGAACGCAGCGCGCTGCGCGAATACCTCGCCTACCACCAGAGCGCATATTTCGCGGTGGCCCACAGCCTGACCGACGAACAGGCCCGCTCCCAACCGACAGTCAGCGCATTGTCGATCGGCGGGCTGGTCAAGCACGCCACCGGGATGCAGCGCACCTGGCTCGCGCGGGTCGCCGCGGCACCCGACGAACCGCCGCGCGACACCCGGCCGTTCGATGAGATCGCCAAGGATTACGGCGACCAGCACGTGATGCGCCCCGACGAGACGCTGGCCGGGCTGCTGACCGCCTTCGAGGCGGAGAGCGCCAACGCTCTGCGGCTGGTCGAAACCGCCGACCTGGACGCGAAAGTGCCGGTGCCGACGGACATTCCGTGGTTCCCCAAGGGGCTCGACGCCTGGTCGGTGCGGTGGGTGATCCTGCATGTGATCAACGAGCTGGCCCGCCACGCCGGGCATGCCGACATCATCCGGGAGAGCATCGACGGCGCCACGATGTACGAGCTGATCGCCGCCCGGGAGGGCTGGACAATCGACGGGTGGGTGAAGCCTTGGCAGAAGAATGCTGACTCGTAGCGGCATCGCACACAGCGAGCAGGGCGGCGTCGAGCTGTACTACGAAGACCTCGGCGACCCGGCCAGCGAGCCCGTGCTGCTGATCATGGGGCTGGGCGCCCAGCTGCCGATGTGGCCCGACGGCTTCTGCGCTCAGCTCGTCGATGCGGGGTATCGGGTGATCCGCTTCGACCACCGCGACACCGGTCTGTCGGCCAAGATGCACGGGATGCGCGCCGAAGGCGCGGTTTATCGCCGGCTCTGGCGCTATCTGCTGGGCCGCGGCAGCCCGGTGCCGTACACGCTGGTCGACATGACCCGCGACGTGGTCGCGCTGCTCGATCACCTCGGCATCGGCCGGGCACACGTCGTCGGCGCCTCGATGGGCGGGATGATCGCCCAGATCCTGGCTGGCACCGAGCCGCAGCGGGTGGCGTCGCTGGCGATCATCATGTCGACCACCGGCAAGCCGTTCTCCCGGTTGCCGGCGTTACGAGTAATCCGGCTGGCGTTCGGCGGGCCCGGCGACGAGGCCTCCGACGAGGAGAAGCTGGACGCCGAGGTCCGCAACATCGCGGTGTTCAACGGCCCCAACTTCCTGCCGTCCGACGCCGAGCTGCGCAACCGGGTCCGGCAGCTCGCCGAGCGGTCCAACTATCCGCCCGGCATGCTGCGTCAGTTCGACGCGGTGCTGGGCACCGGCAGCCTGCTGGCCTACAGCAAGGCCATCGCTGCGCCGACGGTGGTGCTGCACGGGTCGCGTGACCCGATGGTGCGACCGCGCAACGGCCGCGGGGTGGCCGCGGCGATTCCGGGCGCCCGGTTCGTCGTCATCGACGGCATGGGCCACGACCTCCCCGAACCGGTGTGGCGCCCGATCGTCGAGGTGCTCACCGAGAACTTTGCCCGAGTCCCCATCCGGTGAGCGGGCTCACAGGAATTGGGACTTGCCACCGCCGATTTGAGACACTGCACGAATGAGTTCCAACAACCACCGCGAGGTAGCCAAGCTTGACCGGGTGCCGTTGCCGGTCGAGGTGGCCCGCATCGGTGTGACCGGTTGGCAGCTCACCCGCACCGCCGCGCGCGTCATCACCAAGCTGCCGACCAAGGGTCCGATGCAGCAAAAGGTGATCAAGCAGCTCCCGCAAACCTTCGCCGACCTCGGCCCCACCTACGTCAAATTCGGGCAGATCATCGCCTCCAGCCCGGGCGCATTCGGCGAACAGCTGTCGCGGGAATTCCGCGGCCTGCTCGACCGCGTGCCGCCGGCCGACAAGGACGAGGTGCACAAGCTGTTCGCCGAGGAGCTTGGCGCCGACCCGTCCGAGCTGTTTGCCACGTTCGACGAAGAGCCGTTCGCCTCGGCGTCCATCGCCCAGGTGCACTACGCCACCCTGCACAGCGGCGAAGAGGTCGTCGTCAAGATCCAGCGGCCGGGCATCCGTCGCCGGATCGCCGCCGACCTGCAGATCCTCAAGCGCTTCGCGCAGACGGTGGAGCTGGCCAAGCTGGGCCGGCGGCTGTCCGCCCAAGACGTGGTCGCCGACTTTTCCGACAATCTGGCAGAGGAGCTGAATTTCCGCCTGGAGGCGCAGTCGATGGAGGCCTGGGTATCGCACCTGCACGCCTCGCCGCTGGGCCGCAACATCCGGGTCCCCCAGGTGTACTGGGACCTGACCAGCGACCGGGTGCTGACGATGGAGCGGGTGCAGGGCATCCGCATCGACGACGCCGCCGCCATCCGCAAGGCCGGATTCGACGGCACCGAGCTGGTCAAGGCGTTGCTGTTCAGCCTGTTCGAGGGCGGTCTGCGGCATGGCCTGTTCCACGGCGATCTGCACGCCGGCAACCTCTACGTCGACGAGGCGGGCCGCATCGTGTTCTTCGACTTCGGCATCATGGGCCGCATCGACCCGCGCACCCGCTGGTTGCTGCGCGAGCTGGTGTATGCCCTGCTGGTCAAGAAGGACCACGCCGCGGCGGGCAAGATCGTCGTGCTGATGGGCGCCGTGGGCACAATGCGGCCAGAAGCCCAGGCCGCCAAGGACCTGGAGAAGTTCGCCACCCCGCTGACCATGCAAACGCTGGGCGATATGTCCTACGCCGACATCGGTAGGCAGCTCTCGACGCTGGCCGACGCCTACGACGTCAAGCTGCCCCGCGAGCTGGTGCTGATCGGCAAGCAGTTCCTCTATGTCGAGCGATACATGAAGCTGCTGGCGCCGCGATGGCAGATGATGTCCGACCCGCAGCTCACCGGATACTTCGCCAACTTCATGGTCGAGGTCAGCCGCGAGCACCAATCCGATGTAGAGGTATAGCTCTGTGGAAATCCGAAGCGGCACAGCACGTTCCGGCGACCTGGATATCTATTACGAGGACATGGGCGACCCACGCGACCCGGCGGTGCTGTTGATCATGGGGCTGGGCTCGCAACTGCTGCTGTGGCGCGACGGCTTCTGCGAGAAGCTCGTCGCCGAGGGCCTGCGAGTGATCCGCTACGACAACCGCGACGTCGGGCTGTCCAGCAAGACGCAGCGGCGCCACACCGGTGGGGCGCAGATCCCCCGCATGCTGAAGTTCTGGCTGGGCATCCCCGGCAAAGCCGATTACACGCTCGAAGACATGGCCGACGACGCCGCCGCGGTGCTCGACCACCTCGGCATCGAGCGCGCCCACATCGCCGGCGCGTCGATGGGCGGCATGATCGCCCAGATCTTCGCTGCCCGGTTCCGCGCGCGGACGCGGTCGCTGGCGGTGATCTTCTCCAGCAACAACCAACCCTTCCTGCCGCCGCCGGCGCCGCGCGCACTGTTCGCGGTGCTCAAGGGGCCGGCGCCGAATTCGCCGATCGACGTGATCGCCGACTACTCGGTGAAGGTCTGGAGAATCATCGGCAGCCCCCGCTACCCGGCGCCCGAACAGCGGCTGCGTAACGACGCGATCGAGGCCTACGAACGCTGCTACTACCCGTGGGGCATCAGCCGGCATTTCAGCGCGATCATCGCCAGCGGCAGCCTGCTGCGCTATGACCGGCAGATCACGGTACCCACCGTGGTCCTGCATGGCCGCGAGGACAAGCTGCAGCGCCCGTTCGGCGGCCGGGTAGTGGCCCGCGCGATCCGGGGAGCTCGTCTGGTGTTGGTCGACGGCATGGGCCACGACCTGCCCGAACAGCTGTGGGATCGGGTGATCGGCGAGCTGACGAGCACTTTCGCCGATTCGGTCTGACCAGGCCGATCGACTACCATAACGGGCGGATAACCGGGGGGAAAACCAGAAAGGCGCACGCCCGCATGGCGGAAAAACTGAGGCCACATTTCGAAGACGTCCAAGCGCACTATGACCTGTCTGACGACTTCTTCCGGCTGTTTCTCGACCCGAGCCAGACCTACAGCTGCGCCTACTTCGAACGTGACGACATGACGCTGGAAGAAGCCCAGCAAGCCAAGGTCGACCTGGCGCTGGGCAAGCTGGGTCTGCAGCCCGGGATGACGCTGCTCGACGTGGGCTGCGGCTGGGGCAGCACGATGCGCCGAGCGATCGAGAAATACGACGTCAACGTCGTCGGCCTGACGCTGAGCAAGAACCAGACCGGGCACGTGCAGAAGATGTTCGACGAGCTGGAGACCCCGCGTACCAAGCGGATACTGCTGGCGGGCTGGGAAGAGTTCGACGAGCCGGTGGACCGGATCGTCTCCATTGGCGCATTCGAGCACTTCGGGCACGACCGCTACGACGACTTCTTCAAGATGGCCTACGACGCGCTCCCCGACGACGGGGTGATGCTGCTGCACACGATCACCGCCCTGACCGGCCCGCAGATGGTCGAACGCGGCATGCCGCTGACCTTCGAGCTGGCCCGGTTCCTGAAGTTCATCTTCACCGAGATCTTCCCGGGCGGCCGGTTGCCGTCGATCGAGAAGGTCGAGGACCACTCGTCGAAGGCCGGCTTCAGGTTGACCCGCAGGCAGTCGCTGCAGCCGCACTACGCCAAGACCCTCGACCACTGGGCCGCGGCGCTGGAGGAGCACAAGAGCCAGGCCATCGAGATCCAGTCCGAAGAGGTCTACGAGCGCTACATGCGTTATTTGACGGGTTGCGCGAAGGGATTCCGGGTCGGATACATCGACGTCAACCAGTTCACGCTGGAGAAGTAGCCCCGGCAGGGCAAAACAGGACCGGGGGCTAGCTCGATAATGCGACAATGCCGGGTATTGTGCTTTCGCCATGCACTACCGCAGCAGGAAGGGCCACGAAACGCTGATGACTGAAAATCCAGTCACCCCGATCACCAAGCGGACGCGTCCCGAGGACATCCAGGCCCACTACGACCTCTCCGACGACTTCTTCGGGCTGTTCCAGGACCCGACGCGGACCTACAGCTCCGCCTACTTCAAGCGTGATGACATGACGCTGGAAGAAGCCCAGATCGCCAAGGTCGACCTGAACCTCGACCAGCTGGACCTCAAGCCTGGTATGACGCTGCTGGACATCGGCTGCGGCTGGGGCACCACGATGAAGCGCGCGGTGGAGAAATACGACGTCAACGTCATCGGCCTGACGTTGTCCAAGAATCAGCACGCCCGCGCTCAGCAGGTGCTGGACGACATCGACACCAAGCGCTCACGTCAGGTGTTGCTGCGCGGCTGGGAGGATTTCAGCGATCCCGTCGACAGGATCGTGTCCATCGAGGCGTTCGAGCACTTCGGCTTCGAGAACTACGACCACTTCTTCAAGAACACGTTCAACATCATGCCCGACGACGGGCGGATGACGGTGCAGAGCAGCGTCGCCTATCATCCCTACGAACTGAATGCGCGCGGCAAGAAGTTGACCTTCGAGACAGCTCGGTTCATCAAGTTCATCCTCACTGAGATCTTCCCCGGCGGCCGCTTGCCGTCCACCGCGATGATGGTCGAACACGGCGAGAAGGCAGGTTTTGTGGTGCCCGAACCGCTTTCGCTGCGGCCGAGCTACATCAAGACATTGCGACTTTGGGGCGACGCGCTGGAAGCCAACAAGGACAAGGCCCTAGAGATCCAGTCCGAAGAGGTCTACGAGCGCTACATGAAGTACCTGCGCGGCTGCGAGCACTACTTCGCCGACGAGATGCTGGATGTCAGCCTGGTGACCTACCTCAAGCCGGGCGCCGTCGCCTAATCTGTTTCGCGATTCCGCGGGCCTAGCTGTCGGATTGCGGCTGCATTGTTCGTCGGACAGGTAGAGAGTGGGACGCAGGGTTCCGCTCACTACCGGAGGTGACCACGATGCAGTACCTAGCTCTGTTGATCAGCCAGGAGCGGGATCTCACACCCGAACAAGGCGCCACCGAGATGGCGGCCTACCAAAGTTTCCACGCCAAAGCCGCGTCGGCGATCCGCGGCGGTGATGCGCTATTGCCCGCGGCGACCGCGGTGCGCATCTCCGGCGGTCCGGATGCGCCGACGATCACCGACGGCCCATTCGCCGAGGCCGCCGAGATAGCGTGCGGCTACTACGTCATCGAAGCCGAAAACCTTGACGACGCATTGGCTTTCGCGCGCGATATTCCCGCCGCCAAGCATGGCGCCATCGAAGTTCGGCCGCTCTACCATACTTTGGATTCGGAATGGTCACGCCACGACGGCCAATGGCTGGCGCTGCTACTGGAGCCACCGGCTGCCGCCAACGTTCCCGGCACGCCCGAATGGGAGGCCGAAGCCGCGCGGCACGGCGAATTCGCCGTTGCCGCAGGCGATCACATCGTCGGCGGGGCCGCATTGCACGAGCCGGCGACGGCGACCACCGTTCGCGTGCGCGACGGCGAGGTGCTGTTGACCGACGGCCCCTACCCGGAAGGGGCCGAGATCGCCACCGGCTTCTACGTGCTCGCCGCCGACGACCGTGACGAGGCGGTCAAACTGGCCGCGATGATCCCGGCCGGCGCTGTGGAGCTACGCCAGTTGGCGGGAGTCTCCGGCCTCTAACGCATGGCTGACCTGGACGGCGTCTTCCGGCGCGAGTGGGGCCCGACGGTGGCCGCGCTGGCGCGGTGGTCGGGTGACCTCAGCATCGCCGAGGACGCCGTCCAGGAGGCCTTCGCCGAGGCGCTGCGGGCGTGGCCGCGCGACGGTATACCGGACAACCCCGGAGCATGGGTGCTGACTGTGGCGCGTAACCGCGCCCGCGACCGGCTGCGCCGCGAATCAGTCCGTCCGGGAAAGGAATTGGCCGCTGTGGTGGAGCACATCCGGGCGCGCACCGACCACGCAGACCCGTATCCCGTCCGCGACGACGAATTGCGGATGATGTTCACCTGCGCCCACCCGGCGCTCGACCGGGTTTCGCAGCTCGCGCTGACCCTGCGGCTGGTTTCCGGGTTGACCGTCGCCGAGATTGCCCGGGCACTGCTGCAGACCGACGCCGCCGTCGGTCAGCGAATCACCCGCGCCAAGACCAAGGTCCGGCACGCCAACATCCCGCTGCGGGTACCGCCGGCCGAGTTGCTTCCCGAGCGCACACCTCATGTGCTCAGCTGCATCTACTCGGTGTTCACCGAGGGCTACTGGTCCACGGCGGGCCCATCGGCGATTCGCGATGAGCTGTGCGACGAAGGGGTCCGGCTGGCCGGCGAGCTGTGCGCGCTGATGCCGACTGAACCGGAGGCGCACGCGCTGGCAGCCCTTGTACTGCTGCATGATTCGCGACGGACGACAAGAGTGGACGCCGATGGGGCGCTGGTCCCGCTGGAGGAGCAGGACCGCCGCCGCTGGGACCGTGGCCGCATCGCGCGCGGTTTGGATCGGCTGAGGGCGGCCCACGGTTCGACGGGCCCGTACCTGCCGCAGGCGGTGATCGCCGCGTTGCATGCCACGGCGCCGTCCTGGGAGCAGACCGATTGGCGAAGCATCTGCGTGGCCTACGACAAGCTGTTGGCGATGACGGATTCGCCGGTGGTGCGGGCGAATCGGGCGCTGGCGATCGGCTTCCGCGACGGCCCGGATGCCGGGCTGGCGGCGTTGGACAAGGTGGTACACGATCCGCGGCTGGCCCGGTCCAACCTGGTGGCGTCGGTGCGGGCGGACTTGCTGCGGCGGGCCGGACGACACGAAGAGGCGGTCACCTGGTATCGAACGGCGTTGGCGTCCAATGGTTCCGAGCCGGGTCGCGACTATCTGCGTCGGCGCATCGCCGAACTCTCGCCGCCGAGTGGCCAGTCGAGCGAAAGAGCTTAGGCCTCGCCGGAGTTGCGGGTGATCGAAGCGGCGACCCGACCGCCCAAGTCGCCCTTGAGGTATAGGGCGCGGCATGCCCGACGCGCGAGCTTGCCGCTGGTGGTTCGCGGGATAGTGCCCGCGGCCACCAGAAGCACATCCGACAACGGCAGGCCATGCCGGCGCGATACCGCCGCCCGGATGGCATCGATGACCTGTTGCAGATCGGCCCGGGCGGCGACCGGCGCCCGTTCGGCAACGATGACCAGACGCTCGCCGGCCTCATCGGTTCGCGCTCCCGGCACCTGGTTCGCCGGCACCGAGAACGCCGCCACGTAACCCGCTCGCACTGCCGGCGACGCCTCGGCGGTGGTGGCCTCGATATCCTGCGGATAGTGGTTGCGCCCATCAACGATGATCAGATCCTTGATACGCCCGGTGATGTAGAGCTCACCGTCGAGGTAGACGCCGAGATCCCCGGTCCGCAGCCAGGTGGCCTCGCTCGGCGCCCCGTCCGCATGGCTACCGACGGGCAGTCGGCTCTGCAGCTTGTTGCCGAACACCTGCTCGGTTTCCTCGGGGCGCGCCCAGTAGCCACGGCCGATATTGTCGCCGTGCAACCAGATCTCGCCGACCTCTCCGTCGGGTAGTTCCGCCTCGGCGCCATGGTTGACGATGACGCCCCACTGGCTCTCGGAGATCTGCCCGCAGGAAACCTGCGGGATGGCGTTGGGCGCGTCCGGCTCGACCCGAACCGCATGCCCGGCGCCCAACTGATCGCGGTCCAGGTAGACAACGGTCGCCCCAGCGGCCGGGTCGATCGTCGAGACAAAAAGGGTTGCCTCGGCCATGCCGTAGGACGGCTTGACCGCCGTGCTCGGCAGCCCATAGGGGGCGAATGCCGCGTTGAACTTCGCGATCGAGTGGATGCTTACCGGTTCGGAGCCGTTGATCAGCGACACCACATTGCTCAGGTCGAGGTCCTCGCCGGCATCGGGAAGGCCGCGCTCAGCGGCTAACTCGAACGCGAAGTTCGGCGCCGCCGCGTACGTGCGGCCGTGCTGGGACTCCGCTGCCAGCTGGCGGATCCACCGCTGCGGCCGTCGGACGAACGCGATCGGCGACATGAGCGTGACTTGGGTGCCGAATATTGCCACGCACACGATCATCAGCAGCCCCATGTCGTGGTAGAGCGGCAACCAGCTGACGCTGCGGATATCCCAGTCCATGCCGGTGGAGGTCACCATCTGCAGCACGTTGGTGCCGATCGCCCGATGGGTGATCTCCACACCGACCGGGGCCCGCGTCGACCCAGAGGTGTACTGCAGATACGCAATGTCGTCGGTGTCGAGATGAACCGGGGAGAACGTGGCCCCCACCGTGTCGGGGATTTCATCGATCGCGATGACCCGCGGTCTGCGGCTGCGCGGCAACGCCCGAACGAACTCCTGAACCGCCGCACCCGCGCCAGCGGTGGTTAATACCACCGCTGGCGCAGCATCGCCGAGCACCGCGTCGAGGCGCTCCGCGTGGCCGGGCAATTCCGGCGCGAACAACGGCACCGCGATGTTGCCGGCCTTGATCGCGGCGAAGAAACCGACGATGTAGTCGATGCCCTGCGGCGCCAGTATCGCGACTCGATCACCCGGCGAGGTCACCTGCTGCAGCCGAGCAGCGATGGCGCGGGATCTGGTGCCCAGCTCGGCCCAGGTCAGGTCGATGGCTTTACCGTCGGGATGCTGGGTGTAGTCGAGGTAGCGGTAAGCGATTGAATCGCCGATGTTGTCGATGTGGCGGTCTAGAAATGTCGCCAGGTTGACGCCGTCTGGCAGGACGATGCTGCCATCCGCATCGAGGTAGTCGGCCAACTCCGGCCGGCTTCCGCGACCGCCATCTCCATTCCCCATGGCACTTCGCATGAGGCGAGTCTAAGAGACGCCCACGCGTTCCACCGTTGGTGACCCGCCACCGAGACCAGACGGATTACGCGTCGCCGAAGTTGCGAGTGATCGCCGGGTCGACCGGGATGCCTGGGCCGGTTGTCGTCGAGACCGTAATCTTCTTCAAGTAGCGGCCTTTTGACGACGACGGCTTGTGCCTAAGCACCTCGTCGAGCGCCGCGCCGTAGTTCTCTGCGAGCTGCTTCTCGTCGAACGACGCCTTGCCGATGACGAAGTGCAGGTTGGCCTGCTTGTCGATCCGGAAGTTGATCTTGCCGCCCTTGATGTCCGACACTGCCTTGCTGATGTCGGGGGTGACGGTGCCGGTCTTCGGGTTGGGCATCAGGCCACGAGGTCCGAGAATCCGGGCGATCCGTCCGACCTTTGCCATCTGGTCAGGCGTGGCGATCGCGGCGTCGAAGTCCAAGAACCCGCCCTGAATCTTCTCGATCAGGTCGTCGCTGCCGACTACGTCGGCGCCCGCCGCGGTGGCCTCATCGGCCTTGTCTCCCACCGCGAATACCGCGACGCGGGCGGTCTTACCGGTGCCGTGCGGCAGGTTGACCGTGCCGCGGACCATCTGGTCGGCTTTGCGCGGGTCGACACCGAGCCGGATGGCCACCTCGACGGTGGCGTCCTGCTTGCTCGACGACGTCTCCTTGGCCAGCTTTGCCGCTGCCAGCGGGGTGTAGAGGTTGTTGCGATCCACCTTCTCGGCGGCGGCGCGATATGCCTTGCTGTTCTTGCTCATTCGTTTAATCCAATCTGGTGTTGGGTTGTGGTTGAAAAGCGGGCCGAAGCTGGCCCTCCCACTAGGGAACCGCCGTCTTATTCGACGGTGATCCCCATCGACCGGGCGGTCCCGGCGATGATCTTGGCGCCGGCCTCAATGTCGTTGGCGTTGAGGTCGGCCTTCTTGGTCTCGGCGATTTCGCGGACCTGGTCCCACGTCACCTTGGCGACCTTGGTCGTGTGCGGCTCGGCCGAACCCTTGCCCACGCCCGCGGCTTTGAGCAACAGCTTGGCCGCCGGCGGTGTCTTGAGCGCAAACGTGAAGCTGCGGTCCTCGTAGACGGTGATTTCGACCGGGATCACGTTGCCGCGCTGGCTTTCCGTGGCGGCGTTGTACGCCTTGCAGAACTCCATGATGTTGACGCCATGCTGGCCGAGCGCCGGTCCGACCGGCGGCGCGGGGTTGGCCTGCCCGGCTTCGATCTGAAGTTTGATCAGCCCGACGACTTTCTTCTTCGGAGCCATGAGGTGAGAAGTCCTTTCTTAAATCTTCGAGACCTGGGTGAAGCCCAGTTCCACAGGTGTTTCGCGGCCGAAGATGGACACCAGCACCTTGAGTTTCTGTTGTTCGGCGTTGACCTCGTTGATCGTGGCCGGCAGCGTGGCGAACGGCCCGTCCATCACGGTCACGGACTCGCCGACGGCGTAGTCGACCTCGATAACCGGACGCTCCAGCCCGACCTCGGCGGCCGCGGTGCTGGCCGCGCCCTTGGCGGGTTTCTTGGCCGCGCCCTGCGGCAGCAGGAACTTCACCACGTCGTCCAGCGACAGCGCCGACGGGCGCGAGGTCGCGCCGACGAACCCGGTGACGCCCGGGGTGTTGCGCACCGCCGACCAGGAGTCGTCGGTCAGGTCCATGCGGACCAGGATGTAGCCGGGCAGCACCTTGCGGTTGACCTGCTTGCGCTGGCCGTTCTTGATCTCGGTGACCTCTTCGGTGGGCACTTCCACCTGGAAGATGTAGTCGCCGACGTCCAGGTTCTGCACGCGGGTCTCGAGGTTGGCTTTGACCTTGTTCTCGTAGCCGGCGTAGGAGTGGATGACGTACCAGTCGCCGGGCTTGGCGCGCAGCTCGGCTTTCAGCGCAACGGCCGGGTCGACCTCTTCGGGTTCTTCGGG
>NZ_JBAUZA010000280.1:0-13102 GCF_049585075.1 Mycobacterium sp. | reverse complement strand
TATGTCGACCCGGGACGCATCGGGACCGTCGAACATCACAGCACCCAATTCGACGTGCGCGGACTGGCGACGCTACCGGCCGGGCCGCAGGGACATCCGGTGTTGTTGCAAGCCGGCGACTCCGACGACGGCCGTTCGTTCGGCGCCCGGCACGCCGACGCGCTGTTCACCCTGCACGGATCTCTAGAAGACGGGCAGCGCTACTACGCCGACGTGAAGGGCCGCGCGGCCTCCTATGGACGAGATCCCGACCAGCTCAAGGTCTTTCCGGCCGCGACGTTTGTCCTCGGCGACACCGCCGAGGAGGCTGCGGACAAAGCGGTGCATATTCGTCACCAGCAGGTCAGCGGCGCGACGGCGATCGCGATGCTCGAGCAGGTGTGGGGCCGTGACCTTTCCGACTACGACCCTGATGGGCCGCTGCCCGACGTCGACCCGACCGGCGATACCGGCATCACCCAGGGCCGCGTCCGGCACGGCGACCCGATCGCGGTGGCCCGCAGGTTTCGCGAGCGCGCCGAGGCCGAGAAGCTGTCGATCCGCGAGCTCGTCATCGCTGTCACCAGCCGTGAGCAGTTCGTCGGCACCGCCGCGCATATCGCCGACGAGATCGACCGCTACGTGCAGGCCGACGCTTGCGACGGATTCATTCTGGTGCCGCACCTGACCCCGCACGGCTTGGACGACTTCGTCGACCAAGTAGTGCCGCTATTGCAGGAGCGTGGCGCGTTTCGCACCGAATACAGCGGCCACACCCTGCGCGAGCATCTCGGGTTGACCAGCTGACGGATTACTTGTGGTATGCGTCGTCTTGGATGACCTTGACGCCGCGCCAGCCCCAGTAGACGCAGTGACGCTGGATGAGCCCGTTGACGATCTCCATGACCTCGACGAAGTCCATCTGCTCACCGTCTGGTGTAGCGCGCGGATACTCGAAGATCATTGTTCGCTCGCCATCGGTCAGGAAGCCGGTCCGGTAGTAGGTGCGTAGGGGCGGTTTGCGCGCTGCCACTTGCTCGAGCAGCGGTCGCAATTCGTCGTGCCCGCGGCACACGCCGGTTTCGGTGCCCATCGTTAGCGGTACCGCCGGACTCTCCAAGATGGCGTCGGGAGCATAGAGCGCAAGCAGTCCCTCGACATCGTCATTGCTCAGTGCCTTGTCCCAGTCGTGGTAAATGCGCTCGGCGCTCGCTTGGAAACTGTCGTTATTGGCCATGCCTCACCGAGTACCCATTCAACGCGTCAGCCCTACCTGGCCCGGGCGGGGTCAGGTAGGGCTGACGGTCACCGTCTAGCCGGCCATGAACTCGTTGTAGGCCGACTCCAGATCGGGCGACAGCACCGAGGTGTTGCACTGGCGCTGGGTGTCACCGATGGGCGACAGAATGCCGCGCAAGTCGTAGTACTCCTGCGGGTGTGCGGTGAAATAGCTCCGCAGATCCGACGCAGCTTGCCCCCGAGGCTCGTTCCTCGCTGCCGTGACGACCGCGTTGGCGCCCGGGTGATTGTTGAGGTACTGGGTCGCCGATCCCGTCACCGAGCTGACCGTGTTGGCCACCGCGGCCGGACTACAGTCCGGCGCCGCGGAGGCGGTCGGCGCCGCGATCACCGTGGCAGCAAGTCCGGCGAGGAGACCGCAACCGGCGGCGTGCCGGCGCATGGTCGTACCACTGAATTTCATCATTGTTTGTTTCCTTCAAGACGCAGATTGATCAGGGGGTTGCCGATCCCCCAAGGCACACGGCCCAAGGTACGCGGACGTCTGACAGCGGAAGTTGGTGCAGGAGAAGCGTTTCAGCGCTCTGATGTGAAGGGAGTCTCAGATGAGGCGGATTTCGGTAAGTATTCGATCAGAGCGGCGGGATTTTCTTAAAGAACGCGTTCGGGTCTTAGGTATTCGTGACATGCAACGTGATCGAATTGTGACGTCAGCACCCGCTTTATTGCGCTAACGCGGTCGCTTCAGCGGTGGCTGCGCGGATCGGGCCCCGCCACACGTCGCCGTGTCCGGGCACCAGAACTTCGGTGTCCAACAGCGCCAGCGCCGCCAGGCTGCGGATGCAGCCGTCCTGGTCGTGGCTGAACACCGCAGGTAGCAGTTGCGGCCCGCGGTGCCCCAGCAGCGGGTGCCCGGTGATCAGCGCGTCGCCGCTGGCCAATATGCCGTCGACCAGATACGAACAATGACCGCCGGTGTGACCGGGAGTGGGGATGGCCATCGGGTGACCCGGCAACTGCGCCGCCACCTCGGCGGTCAGCGGCTGTGCGGTCGGGATGCCGTCACGGATCAGACCGCCGTTGCGCACCACGTGGGTGGCCCACAGCGCCCACCGTGGCCGCCAAATGCGCAGAGCGATATCGAGCGGCGAGGCCTGTTCCAGGTACTCCCGCTTGGTGTGGCCGACCTCGTCGGGATGGCAATACACCGGGGTGTCGTGGGTCTTGGCGAACCAGATCGCCGAGCCCATGTGGTCGATGTGGGCATGGGTGAGCAGGATGGCCCGCACGTCGCCGGCCCGGTATCCCAGCTGCCCTAACGAGGCCAGCACGTCGTCGCGGTCACCCGGATATCCGGCGTCGATCAGCATGACCCCGCTGTCGTCGGTGACCAGCAGCCAGTTGACCGCCCCGCCCTGGGCGAGATGCACGGTCTCGGTGACGACCTTCAGCACCGGTGCCATGTCGGAGAGTTTAGGCACCAGGTATAGGAGTAGAAACGACAGCGTGGCTGAACTCAAACTGGGATATAAGGCGTCCGCCGAACAATTCGCACCGCGTGAGCTCGTCGAGCTGGCTGTCGCAGCTGAAGGTCACGGCATGGACAGCGCGACGGTCAGTGATCACTTCCAGCCGTGGCGACATGAGGGCGGGCATGCCCCGTTCTCGCTGGCCTGGATGACCGCCGTCGGGGAACGCACCAAACGGCTCCAGTTGGGTACCTCCGTGCTCACCCCGACATTCCGGTACAACCCGGCCGTCATCGCGCAGGCCTTCGCCACCATGGGGTGTCTCTACCCCGATCGCATCTTTCTCGGTGTCGGCACCGGGGAGTCGCTCAACGAGATCGCGACCGGATACGAGGGCGACTGGCCGGAATTCAAGGAGCGTTACGCCCGGCTGCGCGAGTCAGTGCGGCTGATGCGCGAGTTGTGGCTGGGCGACCGGGTCGACTTCGAGGGTGAGTACTACCACACCAAGGGGGCTTCGATTTACGACGTGCCCGAGGGCGGCATCCCGATCTACATCGCAGCGGGAGGACCCCAAGTGGCCAAGTACGCGGGCCGCGCCGGCGACGGCTTCATCTGCACCTCCGGCAAGGGCGAGGAGCTGTACAAAGACAAGCTAATCCCCGCTATGAGGGAGGGTGCGGAGGCGGCGGGCAAGAATCCCGACGAGATCGACCGGATGATCGAAATCAAGATCTCCTACGACACCGACGCGGATCTGGCGCTGGAGAACACCCGATTCTGGGCGCCGCTGTCACTGACCGCCGAACAGAAGACCAGCATTCACGACCCGCTCGAGATGGAGAAGGCCGCCAACGAGTTGCCGATCGAACAGGTCGCCAAGCGCTGGATCGTGGCATCGGATCCAGACGAGGCGGTCGCGAAGGTGAAGGACTACATCGACTGGGGCCTCAATCACCTGGTGTTCCACGCGCCCGGCCACGACCAGCGCCGATTCCTGGAACTCTTCGAAAAGGATCTCGCGCCCAGGCTGCGCCGACTTGCCTGAGCCCTCAGCGATTTACGTCGCCGCTCCCGAGGCGGAAACCGGCAAGTCGACGATTGCGCTGGGGATCCTGCATCGGCTGGCTGCGACGGTGGCGAAAGTCGGTGTGTTCCGGCCGATTACACGACCCGGCGATCGGGACTACATCCTGGATCTGCTGCTGGCGCAGACCACCGCGGGCCTGGCCTACGAGCGCTGCATCGGGGTGACCTACCAGCAGCTGCACGCCGATCGTGACGCCGCGATCGACGACATCGTCGAGCGCTATCACGCGATGGCCGCCGAGTGCGACGCCGTCGTCGTCGTCGGCAGCGACTACAGCGACGTCACCAGCCCCGCCGAGCTGAGTGTCAACGCCCGCATCGCGGTCAACCTCGGTGCACCGGTGCTACTTGCGGTGCGGGCCAAGGGACGCAGTGCCGAGCAAGTCGCCCGGGTCGTCGAGGTGTGCCTGGCCGAGCTGAATGCCCAGCACGCACATACTGCGGCCGTGGTGGCCAACCGCTGCGAGCCGTCGCAATTGGCCACAGTCGCCGAGGCATTGCGCCCGCTCGGCCCGAGGACCTACGTCCTGCCCGACGAACCGCTGCTGGTGGCGCCGACGGTAGCCGACCTGCAGACCGCGGTGAACGGAACGCTGGTCAGCGGCGACACCGCGCTGATGAACCGTGAAGCGATGGGCGTGGTTGTCGCCGGAATGACGGCCGACCATGTATTGGAGCGGCTGCGTGATGGGGTCGCGGTGGTCACGCCCGGTGACCGCTCCGACGTCGTGCTGGCTGTCGCCAGCGCCCATGCGGCCGAAGGGTTTCCGTCGCTGTCGTGCATCATTCTCAACGGCGGGTTCGAGTTGCATCGGTCGATCGCGGCACTGGTGGCCGGTCTGCGGCTACGGTTGCCAATCGTCGCTACCAAGCTGGGCACCTTCGACACGGCCAGCGCGGTAGCGTCGGCGCGCGGCCGGGTGACCACGTCGTCGCAGCGCAAGATCGATACCGCGCTGCAGCTGATGGAACATCACGTCGATCTCGGGGACCTGTTGGTGCAGTTGGCAATTCCGATCCCCAAGGTGACCACGCCACAGATGTTCACCTACCAGCTGCGCGAGCGGGCCCGCTCGAGTCGCAAGCACATCGTGCTGCCAGAGGGTGACGACGATCGAATTCTCCGCTCCGCCGGCCGGCTGCTACAGCGCGATATCGCCGACCTGACCATCCTGGGCGATGAAAGCCAGATCCGCGGTCGCGCTGCCGAACTCGGCGTCAACCTGGACGACGCCACGGTGTTCGATCCGCGCACCAGCGAGCTGTGCGACCAATTCGCCGAGCAGTACGCGCAGCTGCGCGCCAAGAAGGGCGTCACCGTCGAGCAGGCCCGGGAGATCATCCACGACGTGTCCTATTTCGGGACCATGCTGGTGCACAACGGCATGGTTGACGGAATGGTGTCCGGCGCTGCACACACGACGGCGCACACGGTCCGCCCAGCTTTCGAGATCATCGGGACAGCGGAAGGTATCTCTACGGTCAGCAGCATTTTCCTGATGTGCCTGCCGGATCAGGTGCTGGCGTACGGCGACTGCGCAATAGTCCGCGACCCGACGGTCGACCAGTTGGCCGATATCGCCATCAGCTCTGCGCGCACCGCGGCACAATTCGGCATCGAGCCGCGGGTGGCGATGCTGTCCTACTCCACCGGTGAATCCGGCACGGGCGCAGATGTCGACAAGGTCAGGGAAGCAACCGGATTGGTGCGCAACCGGGCCCCGGAGCTACTGGTCGAGGGTCCGATCCAATACGACGCCGCGGTCGAGCCATCGGTGGCAGCCACCAAGCTGCGAGATTCGCCGGTCGCCGGCCGGGCCACGGTGCTGATCTTCCCCGACCTCAATTCCGGAAACAACGCCTACAAGGCGGTGCAGCGCAGCGCGGGGGCGATCGCCATCGGTCCGGTGCTGCAAGGTTTGAACAAGCCGGTCAACGACCTGTCGCGTGGCGCGCTGGTCGAAGACATCGTCAACACCGTCGCGATTACCGCTATCCAGGCCCAGGACGGCAATGGCTGACCGCACGGTGCTGGTGATCAACTCCGGCTCGTCGTCGCTGAAATATCAGCTGATTCAGCCGGATTCGGGTCGGTCGTTAGCCGATGGCATCATCGATCGGATCGGCGAACCGTCGTCGCCGGTTGCCGATCATGATGCGGCACTGCGGACGGCGTTTGGCCAGTTGTCGAAGGCCGGTATCGATTTGCAGGATTGCGGGCTGGCGGCAGTTGGCCACCGGGTCGTGCACGGCGGAGCGTCGTTTTACCAGCCGACGGTGATCGACGACGCGGTCATCGGCGACCTCAAGCAGTTGTCCGTGTTGGCGCCACTGCACAATCCGCCCGCGCTACAGGGCATCGAGGTGGCCCGCAAGATGCTGTCGGACGTGCCGCACGTCGCGGTATTCGACACGGCGTTCTTTCACGATCTGCCCGCAGCGGCGGCGACGTACGCCGTCGACCGTGACCTGGCGCGTAAGTGGCAGATCCGCCGATATGGATTTCACGGTACGTCGCACCAGTATGTCAGCGAGCAGGCCGCGGCGTTCCTGGACAGGCCGCTGAAAGACCTGAATCAGATTGTGCTGCATCTGGGTAACGGCGCATCGGCGTCGGCGATCGCGGCGGGCCGGGCGGTGGACACGTCGATGGGGTTGACACCGTTGGAAGGTCTGGTGATGGGGACCCGTAGCGGCGACATCGACCCGGGTGTCATCGGCTACCTGTGCCGCGCCGCGCAGATGGGCGTGGACGAGGTGGAGTCGATGCTCAATGCGCGGTCCGGACTGCTGGGCCTGGCCGGTGAGCGGGACTTTCGCCGATTGCACGAGATGATCGAATCCGGTGACAAGTCAGCGCAATTGGCTTACGACGTGTTCATCCATCGGCTGCGGAAGTATGTCGGTGCTTACCTGGCGGTTCTGGGGCGCACCGACGTGGTGAGCTTCACCGCGGGTATCGGCGAGCATGTCGCATCGGTGCGCCGCGACGCGCTGACCGGACTGGCGGAACTGGGTATCGAGATCGATAAGCAGCGAAATGCGCAGTCCGCCAAGGAAGCCCGGCGGATTTCCACCGATGCCTCGCCGGTCGCCATACTGGTGATCCCTACCAATGAAGAGCTGGCGATTGCCCGCGACTGCGTGCGGGCAATCTAGCTGAGGTGGATCGTGGCCGCCTGCACGCCATTTGCGCCGTATCCCAACCTATTCCAGTGGGATTGCTCGGGTTGAATGCGGCCGGTGCGGTCGACGGCGCGAGCGCGGACCGTTGCCGTTCCCGGCTGATCCACAGCGACGTGCAGTTCCCACCGCCGCCAGGCGTCGCGCACCGGAGGGCCCACCAGGCGGGCTTGCTGCCACGGGCGCTCGCCTACGCTGACCCAGACTTCTGAGATCGGTGCCAGCCCGGACCAGGCGATGCCTCTGATCGTCACGTCACCGCGGGTAAGCCGTTGTCCGGCAACTGGTTCAGTAATGACCGCGCGGACCCGTTGCCGCCCAACCGGTTCGGCGATGACCTGGCCGTCGCGCAACCATTCATAGCGGTATTTCTCGGTCTGGAAATGGCCGTCGAACCTCCGGTCGAGCACCTCGATATCGGTCAACCACTTGACCGACGCCATTCCGTACCACCCGGGAACGACTAGGCGTAGCGGATAACCGTGCTGGCGTGGCAGCGGCGCGCCATTCATCGCGTAGGCCAGCAAGGCGCCGCAGTCGGCGATATCGCCCACGGTGAGACTGCGCTCAAAGAAGGTGGTTTCGGTGTGTCCGTCCACGTGCCCGCAGTCCCCGCCGCGGAACACCACCTCGCACGCGTCGGATGCCAGGCCGGCGTGATCGAGGACGTCGGTCACCGGAACACCGGTCCACGCAGCAGTGCCGGCGGCGCCGAAACCCCACTGTGCTCCCGGCACCGGTGGGGAGAATGCCGAGCGGTTATTTCCCGCGCACTCCAACGTCACCAGCCGCGTGTGGGAGGGCAGGGCACACAACTGCTCCAGGCTGTAGGTCCTGCGGCGCAGGGTGCGGCCGCCGACGGTGAGCCGCCAGTGCGCGGCGTCGAGATCGGGGATGGGGAAGTGGTTACGCACGTAAAACTGTTGGGCCGGTGGGACGTTCGTGTCAATCAGGGCGGGCAGCGGTGTTTCGGCGTTGAGGGGGTCGGTGGTGTGGACGAGCAGGCCGGCGTCGACGGCCTGGCGGTAGGCCTCTGCGTCGACGGCAGGCGCGGTCAGCTCAGTAGTCATGACGCGGGAACAGCTTCGAGGACCGGCATTGCCGCCCACGCAGCGTATCCGCCCAACAGGTCAGAAACGTCGACAAAGCCGGTGGCTGTCAACCAGCTCGCCGCGATCATCGAGCGGTAGCCGGCGGCGCAGTAGACGGTGGTCGGGTAGGTGCGGTCCAATTCGCAGGCCCCCTGCACGAGCCTGGTCAGCGGTATATGTATCGCGCCTGGGATCACGCCGTTGGCTAGCTCACCGGGATTGCGCACGTCGACCAGCACCGACTCTGGTGCATCCGCCCGGCGTGCCGCCAGTTCGGTCGCCGTAAGCCGTGAACTGCACTCGATTGCATTGGCGTACTCGATGAACGCACCTCGGGGGTTGTCGAGATAGCCAAATACGTTGTCGTAGCCGATCAGCCTGAGCTGCATCGTGGCCTCGAGTTCTCTGCCTTGCGGGCATACCAGTGCGACTCGCTGGTTTGGGCGCAGCACGCTGCCGACATATTCGGCGAACCGGCCGTCAAGGCCGACGTTTATTGATCCGCGCAAATGGCCGGCCGCGAATTCTGCCGGCTCGCGCGCGTCGAGCACCACCACGCCCGCGGATCGCAGTACGCACAGTTCGGTGAAAGACACTGGCAGCGGCGGACTTACCTTGTCGAGCAGGGGGCGCCGCTCGCGGTTGCGGTGTGACGCGAAGGAGAAGTACGGCGGTGCCGGTGGCTGACCGGTTGTCACCGCGGCGACGAACTCCGCCTCGTCGCGCAGCGCCAGTGCGTGGTTGGTCCGCCGTTGTTCGCCGATGGTGGATGAGGTGTCGGCCAACAGGTGACGTGCGCACGCGGAGCCCGCGCCGTGGGCGGGAAAAACTCGGGTCTCATCCGGCAGCGTCAGCAGTTTGTCGCACACCGAGTGGTAAAGCTGGCGCGCCATCTCGGTACTGGAACCGCCGGCGGTCGAGGATAGGTCGGGCCGGCCGACATCACCGACGAGCAGGGTGTCCCCGGTCAGCACGCCGTAGGGCGCCGCACAGTCGTGGTGTTCGTAGACCACGATGCTGATCGATTCCGGGGTGTGCCCCGGCGTCGCCCGGATCTCCAGTGCGACGTCGCCGAGATCGAGCCGCTGGCCGTCGTGGAGCAGTTCGATCGGGTAATCGGTTGTAGCGCCCTCGCCGAAGCAGATCGCGGCACCGGTCGCAGCGAGTTCGAGGTGGCCGGAGAGAAAGTCGGCGTGGCAGTGGGTTTCGATAACCCGCTCGATGCGCAGGCCGTGTTTTTCGGCGTCATGCCGATAGGCGGCGACGTCGCGGTGCGGGTCGACCACGACCGCGCGACCCGAGGTCGTATCGCCGATCAGGTAGGACAGCTGGGACAGGGACTCCAGGAAATACTGCTTGAAGATCATTTCGCTCCTCCCCCTGGGACTGGATGTTCGGCAGCATAGGTGCGAAAGGCGCTAATTGCGAGCATTTCGGCAAAAGTAGTAATGTTTACCTACATAGGTATATTAACCATATATAGCGACCAGCAGGCTAGGTTGTGCTCAGAGGAAGCCGAGGCTGCGGCGACCCGTCCCTACCGACGGTGTGGGATCGGTCTGCAGCGTCCGCGACAGCAGCTCGTAGTAGACGTCGCGAAAGTCCGTGGTCGCTCTGAGGTCCCCGTTGTCGAGGTCGGTGAGGCTGGGTTCGTCGCCGTAGAAGCCGCCCTTGACCGTAGCTCCGGCGACGAACACCGGGCCGGCGGTGCCGTGGTCGGTGCCCTGCGAGGCGTTGGCCGCAACCCGTCGTCCGAATTCCGAATACGCCAACACGACGACGTTTTTGCCATGCCGGTCACCGGCCATCTGCTGCAGGAACGGGCTCACGGCTTCGTCGAAGGTCTGCAGCAGACGCTGCTGGGTATCCCGTTCGTCGGCATGCGTGTCGAATCCGCCCAATTGGACCGCGTACACCCGGGTCGGCGCCGCTGCTTGAACTGCTGCTGCCACCATGCTCAGTTGGCTGGCCAGCGAGTTATGTTCGCCGCCAGAGGGTTTGATCGCGCCGAAGACAGTATCGGTGGTGCGGGTGGCCCGGTAGGCGTCACAAACCGCTGCCATCGCTGGCGTGTCATTGGGGTCGTCGGCGCCGAGTGCATCTATCGTCGCGGCGAGCTCATCCGCCGACTCGGGCTTTTGCGTCGGCGAAAGTGCTGCCGCTGTGCACTTTTCACCAACTGCCAGCGGCGGCAACACCGCGCCGATGTTGACGGCCCGCAGCGGGTCGTTTCCAGTGGCATCCAGCCAGCGGCCGATCCAACCGGTTGTGACCGGTTCGGCCGGGGAGGCGGTCTGCCAGATATCCATCGACCTGAAGTGGCTGCGGTCAGGCCGCGGATAGCTCACACCGCGCACGATCGCCAGCTTTCGGTTCGTCCATTGCTGCGCCAGGCCTTTGAGCGCCGGATTCAGCCCGAGCTGGCTGTCGAGGGCCAGCACATCGCCTGGGGGATAGGCCAGTTCTGGCCGGGCATCATGATAAGCGTTGTCGGCGTAGGGGATTACGGTGTTGATGCCGTCGTTGCCGCCGTAGAGTGTGAGAATCACCAGCACTCCGCTGCCCTCGGCCAAAGGTCGCTGCTTGGCCTCCCGCATCAGGTCAGACCAGCTGACGGCGCAAGCACCCGACAGCAGGCCGGCCGCACCGAGGCCCGCGCTGGCGATCAAGAACTTGCGGCGACTGTATCCAGGCATCGGCACTCGCTAAGACGTCAGATATTCGGGCGTATTGACGGCCGCAGCGACCAACTGAACCGGCCTGCGCACCAACGGTTGCAGGGCTGCGACGGTTCGGTCCGACCACGCCCCGACTCCGATCAGGTAACCGACCGCATCGATCCGGTCGTGAGCAGCAGTGTCTTCGAGGCTGGACAGGTCGCCAGCGCGTGCCAGTTGGCTCGCCGCGCGCATCCGCGCGTCGGCGCTGGCGGTCGACATCCAGACCCGGCCATGCGGCCACCCGCCGACATCGGGCGGATAGAAGGGTCGCTGACCCAGCCCGCGCAGCGTGGCGTTGACCATCTTCAGCCGTCCTGGCGTGTCGACGGGGACGGCCAGCGTACGGATTACCCCGACCAGCCATTCGACCGGCGTGTTGACGATGCCCGCCCGGCTACGGATGAATTCGTCGTCGGTCAGGATTGCCCGGGTCAGCGCGCCTAGGTTGCGGGAGGGGCCATAGGCGGTGATCAATCGGTCGAGCGCTTGGGGCGAGGGCGGTGTGTCAGACGCGAGCTGGTGCCACAGCCGGGTGGCGACGAATTGCGCCGACTTCGGCTGGGCCAGCACGATGTCGGAGAATCCGGCCGCGTCGAAATTTCCAGTGACGCCGAATAGCGTTTTGGCCGTGTGGTCGTGACGGCTGGGCAGCAGCGATGTTTGGCCGTCGGGCCGGACGGCCCACCCGGTCAGCGCACGGGCACCCTCCCGCACATCGTCTTCGGTGTAGCCACCGCCATGACCGAGCGTGAACAACTCCATGAACTCACGGGCAAGGTTTTCGTTTGGGGCCTTAGCCGTATTGCTCTGCCCGTCCAGCCAGCGCAGCATCGCGGCGTCGGTCAACATGGCATAAGCAAGCGAGCGGAAATCACCGAGTGCCAGGTTGCGCAGTTTCTGGTTTTGCGCAGACATGTGCGCGGCAACTCTGACTTTCTGGGCCGAAGTGGCAAAGTGGTTGTGCCACAGCAAGGTCAGCTTTTCGTGGATGGGCTGCTGCACCGCTATCATCCGACGCAGCCACCATTGCGAGAGCTCGGTCATCTGCTCGGCGAGCCGGCGGTTGAACTCTTTCCGGTCGGCCACCGGCGCTCCCTTGCCGGGGCGGCGCAGGGTGGGCAGCTTCGGCATTGGTGTCGCTACCGCGCCCGGGTCGGCGTTGGGATCCGCAGTCAGAGCGGCCTCGAGATAGCTGGCCCACTGCTGGCCTGCCACGGCGTCGACCTGAGCGCCAGTCACCCCGAACCCGGACCGGCGCAAAACGCGGGCGGTGGTAATCCACCGGTCCGACTGGCCAGCCATAGGCGAATTGTGGAGCGCTCAGCTGTGTGTTAGCTGTGCGCAAGCCGGTAACCATCCTGTGGACAGTGGGAAACGCGGCCGGCGTTGGCGTGTGACCCTTCAGCCGTGCGGCCGAACATGGCAGAGCCGTTCATCGGCACCGAGGCGTTGGCATGCGGTCATCTGAACCGGCACCAGCTCAGGACGCGACACCGGCTGGTGTTTCCGAACGTCTACCTGTGCAAGCACACTCAGCTGTCGCTCGAGCGCAGAATTGCGGCGGCCTGGCTGTGGGCCAGGCGCGAGGCGACCATCGCCGGGCTGGCCGCCGCTGCGCTGCACGGCGCCAATTGGATCGATGACGACACCACCATCGAGCTCATTTATGCCAACACTCGTCCACCACGCGGCGTGCAGACCCGCCGCGACGTGCTGCTCGACGGTGAAGTTACCGTCGCCGGCGGGCTGTCGGTCACCACACCGGAGCGCACCGCGTTCGACATCGGCCGCCGCGGGCAGCATCGCATCGCGGTTGCCCGACTCGATGCACTTGCCCGCGCAACGGGTCTCAAGCTCGACAACGTTATGTCCGTCGCCGGCCGCCATCCCGGTGCGCGTGGTTTGCGAAGGCTCGAGACGGCGCTCGGATTTGTCGATGCGGGGGCACAGTCGCCGCGGGAAACCTACCTGCGGCTGCTTCTCATCGACGCCGGGTTGCCGCCGCCGCGGACCCAGATCCCGGTGATAGCCGACAAAGAGACATATTTCGTCGACATGGGCTGGGAAGATTGCATGGTTGCCGTCGAGTACGACGGCGAACACCATCGGACCGATCCGCTGCAGTACCGCAAGGACATCCATCGGCTTGAGGCACTAGAGCGCCTGGGTTGGATCGTCATCCGGGTGATCGCAGGCGACCATCCCGCCGCTATCCTGCAACGAGTGCGTCGTGCCCTGGACTCGCGGAAATCGAGTGTGTAATGGGGGCTTTCAGCGTGTAGTCAGGGCGCGAATTTAGCGAAAGCCGCGCCACAGGTTCACACTCGACGCC
>NZ_JBAUZA010000279.1:0-7675 GCF_049585075.1 Mycobacterium sp. | reverse complement strand
GCCCGGACCCGCGGCGCGGCCGGTACCGGGCCCGCAGCTACCGGCCCCGTTTATCACGCCCGGCGGAGATGGGGGGTAATAGCCGATGAGCACGATCTTCGATATCCGCAAACTGCAACTGCCGCGGCTGTCGCGCGCGACGGTGATCATCGGATCACTCGTTCTCGCAGGCGGTCTGGTTGCCGGATTGGTGGGCGCGCAGCTCTACAGAAAACTCACCAACAACACCGTGGTGGCCTATTTCCCGGAGACCAATGCGCTCTACGCCGGGGACAAGGTCGTCATCATGGGCATCCGCGTCGGGGCGATCGACAAGATCGAACCCGTCGGCGACAAAATGAAAGTCACCTTCCACTACGCCAACAAATACAAGGTGCCCGCTGACGCGCAGGCGATGATCCTCAACCCCACGCTGGTGGCCTCCCGAAGCATTCAGTTGGAACCGCCCTATAAGGGTGGGCCCGTACTGGCCGACAACGCGGTGATCTCAGAAGACCGCACCCAGGTGCCGGTCGAGTGGGATGACCTGCGCAACAACATCACTCACATCATCGACAACCTCGGCCCTACCAAAGAACAGAAGAAAGGGCCATTCGGTGACATCATCGAATCCTTCGCCGACGGCCTGGCGGGGAAGGGCAAGCAGATCAACACCACCCTGGACAGCCTCTCGACCGCACTCAGCACCTTGGACGAAGGCCGTGGCGATTTCTTCACGGTGTTACACAGCCTGGCGTTGTTCGTCAACGCGTTGCACCGCGACGACGAACAATTCGTCGCTCTGAACAAAGACCTGTCCCAATTCACCGCTCACCTAACCAGTTCCGATCAAGCAGCCGCCAAAGCCTTCCAACAGACCGACAGCCTGCTGTCCACCGCGAGTACATTCTTGACCGAGAACCGCGAGGTGCTGGCGCACGACATCAATAACCTCGGCGAAGCCACCACCGCCCTCATGCAGCCGGAACCGCGCGAGGGTTTGGAGACTGCGCTGCACATATTGCCGAACATGGCCGCCAACGTTCTTGCGATCTACGAGCCAGCGCACGGCAGTTTGACCGGCGTGCCCGCGTTGGTCAACTTCGCCAACCCAATGCAGTTCATTTGCAGCGCGATTCAGGCCGGCAGCCGACTCGGCTATCAAGATTCGGCAGAGTTGTGTGCGCAATATCTGGCGCCGATCATGGACGCGATCAAGTTCAACTATTTCCCGTCCGGAATCAACCTGTTCAGCTCCGCTGACACGTCGCCCAAGAATGTGGCGTACTCCGAGCCGCGCCTGCAGCCGCCGCCCGGATACAAGGACACCACTGTCCCCGGCATCTTCTCACCGGATACGCCGTGGTCCCACCGCAACTCCGAGCCAGGATGGGTTGTCGCGCCGGGTATGCAAGGGATCAACGTCGCGCCCGCGACCGCGAACCTGCTAACACCGGCATCTTTGGCCGAGCTGATGGGTGGGCCCGATATCGCACCGCCACCACCCGCCCAGAACATGGCCGGCCCGCCGAATGCCTACGACGAGAACAACCCGCTACCACCGCCGTGGTACCCGCAACCCCTCCCATCGCCGACCGCGGCCCCGGCGGCACCCGCAGGAGCCGGCTCGTGAGGCGCGCGATGCGGTCGGTTCGCCACCGCGCTTGGCAGACGTTGGCGTTGCTGACGGCAACGGTCGTGCTGACATCATGCGGGCACTGGCGGGGTATCGCCAATGTGCCGTTACCCGGCGGTCCCGGCAGCGGCAAAGGCTCCTACACCATCTACGTACAGATGCCAAATACGTTGGCACTCAACGGCAACAGCCGGGTACTGGTGGCCGACGTGTTCGCCGGTAGCGTTCGCGCGATCAACCTCAAGAATTGGGTTCCCACCCTGACCGTGGACCTGGCAAAGGGGGTTAAGCTCCCGAAGAATGCCACGGCCAAGATCGGCCAGACCAGCCTGCTGGGTTCGCAGCATGTGGAGCTGGCCGCGCCCCTCGACCCGTCGCCGCAGCTATTGAAGAGCGGAGACATCATCCCTCTGACGAATTCGTCGGCGTACCCCTCCACCGAGCAGACGCTGGCCAGCTTGGCCATGGTGCTACGCGGCGGGGGCGTCCCGAATCTCGAGGTGATCCAAAACGAGGTTTACAAGATTCTGGCCGGGCGTGCCCAACAGATCCGGGACTTTTTGGGCAAGCTGAGCACTTTCACCGGCCAGCTGAACAAACAGCGCGACGATATCGGCCACGTCATCGACTCCACTGACCGGCTGCTGTCATATGTGAGTGATCGCACGGACACCCTGGACCAAGTACTGACCGAATTCCCGCCGCTGGTCGAGCATTTCGCTGACCAGCGCGACCTGTTCGCCAACACCGTCGACACTGTGGGGCGGATCAGTAATGTCGTCGATCAGACATTGTCAACCGCACGGGGCGATCTGCACGAGGATCTGAGCCAGTTGCAGCGGCCGCTCAAGCAGCTCGGTCGTGCTGCACCGTATTTGGTTGAGGCGCTGAGCTTCCTGCTGTCACCGCCGTTCAGCATCGATAGCGTGCCGAAGATCGTCCGCGGCGACTACATCAATGTCTCCGGAGCACTGGACCTCACATTGAGCACGATCGACAACGCGATCTTCACCGGTACGGGCTTTTCCGGGGCCTTGCGCGCCCTCGAACAGTCGTGGGGTCGCGAACCCACCACGATGATTCCCGACAGCCGCGACACGCCGAACCCGGCCGACGCGCCCGTGGAGCGGGGTGAGTAAGCGATGTTGACCCGCTTGATCCGCATCCAGTTGATTGTGTTCGCGGCCCTGACGGTGATCGCACTGGTTGCGTTGGGCTGGTACTACTTACGCATTCCCAGCCAGCTCGGGGTTGGTCAGTATCGGTTGGTGGCGGAGCTGCCGGCGTCGGGCGGGTTGTATCGCACGTCGAATGTGACCTATCGAGGGATCCAGATCGGCAGGGTTACCAAGGTCGAACCGACGAAACATGGTGTCCGGGCGACGCTTTCCATCGACAGCCGCTACAAGATCCCGATCGATGCGTCGGCCAATGTGCACTCGGTATCGGCGATCGGTGAGCAATATCTGGACCTGGTGTCGACGGGAAACCCGCGAATGTTTCTCGCACCCGGACAAACCATCACCAAAGGCACCGTGCCCAGCGAGATCGGCCCTGCGTTGGACGCCGCCAACCGTGGCTTGTCGGTGCTGCCCAAGCGCAAGATCGCATCGCTGCTTGACGAAACGGCGCAGGCCGTCGGCGGACTAGGCCCGGCGTTGCAGCGGCTGGTCGATTCGACGCAGTCGATCGTCGGCGACTTCCAAGCCAACATTGCCGACGTCGACGACATCATTGGAAACGCGGCACCGATCCTGGATAGCCAAGTCAACTCGGGTGATTCGATCCAGGAGTGGTCGCACAACCTCGACGTGCTGACCGGGCAGATCGCGCAAAACGACCAACATGTGCAGAACATCTTGTCGAAGGCGGCGCCCACCGCCGATCAGGTCAGCGAGGTGTTCAGTGATGTGCGCGAATCGCTGCCGCAGACGTTGGCGAACCTGGAGATCGTTGCCGATATGCTCAAGCGCTACAACAAAGGTCTCGAGCAGCTGTTGGTTTTCTTACCGGAGATCGCCGCGGTCGGACAGACATTGGTTGCGTCCGCTCCCGGCGCGGTGCTGATGGGCCTCAACCTGTCGATCAATAACCCGCCGCCGTGCATGACCGGGTTCCTCCCCGCGTCGCAGTGGCGGTCGCCCGCTGACACCAGCATGGCGCCGTTGCCGACCGGAACCTACTGCAAGATCCCGCAAGACACACCGGCCAACGTGGTGCGCGGTGCCCGGAACTATCCGTGTGTCGACGTTCCTGGCAAGCGTGCGGCGACGCCACGCGAGTGCCGCGACAACAAGCCGTACGTCCCGCTGGGCACCAACCCGTGGTACGGCGACCCCAATCAGCTGCGCAACTGTCCGGCTCCCGGCGCTCGCTGCGATCAGCCCGTCGATCCGGGCAAGGTGATACCGGCGCCGTCGATCAACAACGGGCTCAACCCGTTGCCGGCTGATCGGTTGCCGGCACCACCGCCGCCGGTCAATGATCCGCTGCAGCGGCCCGGATCGGGCGCCGTGCAGTGCAACGGGCAACAGCCCAATCCGTGTATCTACACGCCGGCGACGATGCAGAGCGAAGCGATGCTGAGGAGCGGCGTTTGGGTAGGGCCAGGCGGCTCGACGGCGATGTACGTACCCTCCAGTGGCGAAATCGTGGGTCCCGATGGCAGCAAGTACTCCCTCGAAGAGTCAAATCACCTGGGGGACGACGGATGGAAAAACATGTTGGCGCCCGCCGGCTGAACCTCGCCTTGTCCAGACGACCGCGAAACCATTGACGTCGCTGGGGTTTACGCCAAGCCAGCCGTCGAGCGGGGCTGAACACCACGCCGCCTGCCGTTCAGGACATCCACGGGGTGGGCCCTGCCGACTAGCCTCGAGCACGTGACAACCGAACGGGTGCGCGTCGATCTGAGCGGGGCTCCGCAGACGATGCTTGCGACGCTGTATGCGAAGGCGCTGGACGCCGACTTCAAGGAGCCGATTCTGGGGGATCGGTTCGCCAAAGACATCGTCGAGCGCATCGATTACGACTGGAAGAAGACCACCATCACCCCGCGCAGGGCGCCGTCGGTGACTACCCGCGCCGCACACTTCGACGAATGGGCCAACCAATTCCTGACTGCGCATCCGCAAGCCGTCGTGCTGCATGTGGGCTGCGGTCTGGACAGTCGGTTCTTTCGACTGCAGCCGGGTCCGGGTGTCGAGTGGTACGACGTGGACTACCCCGAGGTCGCTGCTATTCGCACCCAGCTTTACCCGCCCGCCGAGCACTACCACGTCGTGGCAGCCTCGGTGACCGATCCGGGTTGGCTGGCCGACATTCCCGCCGACCGCCCAGCGCTGATGCTCGGCGAAGGATTGACCATGTATTTGACCGAGCACGAGGGCACCGCCCTGCTGCGCAGGGTGGTAGGCCATTTCGGTTCGGGTGAGCTGCAGTTCGACGCGTTCAACTCGCTCGGGATCAAGTCGCAGGTGCTCAACACCGTGGTGCGCCGCTCGGGATCCACCTTGCGCTGGGCGATCAACGGGCCGGACGACATCATCGCCGCGGTGCCCGGGGTCCGGCTGGTGGCCTGGCAGCGGTGGTTCGAATCGGACACCTTCGCTAAGTTGCCGCGCTCGGCCAAGTTGATGGGCAAGACGATGGCCCTGGTTTCCGCCTTTGCCAACATGTCCCAATATCACTGCTACGCGTTCGGAACGACGTGAATTTCACCGACACGGGAATCTTGCGTGCCACACGGTGTTGAACCAGCTATCCACACGTGAGGAGCTGTCACCATGACCAGTCGGCCTGTCCTGGAACCCACCACCGAACATCCGATCACGATCAACCCGACCCAGACGCGCGTCGTCGTTCGGGTCAACGGCGAGGTCGTCGCCGACACCCGTGACGCACTGCAGCTGCAAGAGTCCACTTACCCTGCAGTGCAATACATTCCGCTGAACGACGTTGTACAAGGCCTGCTCACCCGCACCGACACCAGCACTTATTGCCCATACAAGGGTGAAGCTGCCTACTACAGTGTGACCACCGCCGCGGGCGACACCGTCGACGACGTGATCTGGACCTACGAACAGCCTTACCCCGCAGTGGCGGCAATCGCCGGGCATGTCGCCTTCTACCCCGACAAAGCTGAGATCACTGTCGAGCCCGACTAAGGCTTGGCCGGACCGAACAGCTGCGCAGCGAGCTCGGTGTCACCGTATTCGCGCAATGACACGATGAGGCCGTCGCGGGTCTCGAAGATGAAGACCGCGGGGCTCTCGTAGCGCACGCCTTCGACCGTCTCGCCTTCGGTCAGCGCTTCGATGACTACGCTTTCGCCATCGTTGAAGCATTGGATGAAGTCGAGGTTCATCTCGGCACGACGCTTGCGCCGCTCGACTTCCTGTCGCAGCCCCGCCCTATCGACTGATTTTCGGGTCTGCAGGCTCCAGTAGGTGAAGTCGTCGCTGAGCAGCCCGAAGCATTCGTCGACGTCCGCGCCGTCGGACAGGCACTGTAAGAACATCCACGCCAATTCGGACTGCGGATCGTCGAACGGGGTGGTCACAACGCCATCCTGACGTGGAAGACCGTTACCGGTCAATCACGGTCGGACGCCGAACCTATGATCGAGCAGGTGGTGAGTAGGGCTCGCACAGTGACGTTCGCCGGTGTCGTCAGCCCCGGGCTCACCCTGCTTCCGCTGCGCCGAGGTCCTGGTGATCCTTGTTTTCAGGTGGGCGATGACGGCGCAATGTGGCGGACCAGCCTGTTGCGCAGCGGAGCCGTCACCGCCCGGATCAGCCGCGCCGAGTCCGATGCCGTCGAATGCACGGCATGGGGAAGCGGCGCCGATGAATTCCTCGATGCCCTCCCGGCCATGCTCGGTGCGCAAGACGACGCATCGGACTTCGTTGCGGCCGATCCGATCGTCGCGGCCGCGCGCCGCCGGGTGCCGCATCTGCGGTTGGGACGTACCGGCCAGGTGTTGGAAGCTCTCATCCCGGCGGTCATCGAGCAGCGGGTGCCGGGCGCCGACGCATTCCGTTCGTGGCGGTTGCTGGTGACCAAATTCGGCACACCCGCACCGGGACCCGCGCCCACGCGGATGCGGGTGCCGCCGTCAGCCGATGTGTGGCGGCACATTCCGTCGTGGGAATTCCACCGTGCCAACGTCGATCCCGGACGAGCGCGCACCATCATCAGCTGTGCGCAGCGGGCGCCGTCGCTGGAACGGCTGGCGTCATGGCCGGCCGCAAAAGCCCGCGACGCGCTGACGTCGCTCCCCGGAGTCGGAGTATGGACAGCCGCCGAGACAGCGCAACGTGCCTTCGGCGATCCCGACGCTTTGTCGGTGGGTGACTATCACATCCCGAAGATGATCGGCTGGACGCTGCTGGGACATCCGATCGTCGACGCCGACATGGTCGAGCTGCTTGAGCCGATGCGACCGCATCGGCACCGGGTGGTCCGGTTGCTGGAGGCCAGCGGGCTGGCATATGAGCCACGGCGCGGCGCGCGACTGCCCGTTCAGGACATCCGCGCGCTGTGACGCGCCTTGCGGTTACCGCTCGCGGTCATCGGGTATGAGACCACCCATGACTCAGTTCACGATCCCCGGCATGACCGAAAAGCAGGCAATTAAAGTCGCTGGGCTGTTGCAGAAGCAGCTGAGCACCTACAACGATCTGCATCTGACGCTCAAGCACGTCCACTGGAATGTGGTTGGCCCCAACTTCATCGGGGTGCACGAGATGATCGACCCGCAGGTGGAACTCGTACGTGGCTACGCCGACGAAGTGGCCGAGCGGATCGCGACTCTTGGCGGGTCGCCGCAAGGTACCCCGGGCGCAATCCTCAAGGACCGCACCTGGGACGACTACTCCGTTGGCCGCGACACTGTGCAGGCGCACTTGGCCGCGCTCGACCTGGTCTACAACGGTGTCATCGAAGACACCCGGACCGCCATCAACGAAACCGAAAAACTGGATCCGGTCACCCAGGACATCCTCATCGACCAGGCCGCCGAGCTGGAAAAGTTCCAGTGGTTTGTGCGGGCTCACCTGG
>NZ_JBAUZA010000278.1:0-3046 GCF_049585075.1 Mycobacterium sp. | reverse complement strand
GGTGTTGGCCGCGTTGGCCAAACTGGCCGCGGCGGTGGCCGCTGAGCTGGTGGCCGGCGGGCTGACGATCGTCGGGATCACCGGCTCGTCGGGCAAGACCTCGACGAAAGACCTGCTGGCCGCGGTGCTCGAGCCGCTCGGCGAAGTGGTGGCGCCGCCCGGGTCGTTCAACAACGAGCTGGGCCACCCCTGGACCGTCCTGCGCGCCACCGGCAGCACCGACTACCTGATCCTGGAGCTCTCCGCGCGCCGTCCTGGCAACATTGCCGAGCTGGCGGCGATCGCGCCGCCGGCCGTCGGGGTGGTGCTCAATGTCGGTACCGCGCATCTGGGCGAGTTCGGTTCACGCGACGCCATCGCCCAAACCAAATCCGAACTGCCGCAGGCTGTTCCACGGTCGGGAGTGGTCGTCCTCAACGTCGACGATCCCACGGTAGCGGCGATGGCCGAAGTGACCTCGGCCCGCGTGGTCCGGGTCAGCCGACACGGCCCCGCTGACGTGTGGGCCGGTCCGGTGACGCTCGACGAGCTGGCCAGGCCGCAGTTCACGTTGCATTCGGTCGACACCACCATCGACGTCCGGCTGGCAGTGCACGGCGACCATCAGGTGAGCAATGCGCTATGCGCGGCAGCGGTGGCACTGGAATGCGGCGCCAGCGCCGAGCAGGTGGCCAACGCGCTTTCCGGCGCCGGCCCGGTGTCGCAGCACCGGATGCGGGTGCACACCCGCGCTGACGGGGTCACCGTCATCGACGACGCCTACAACGCCAACCCCGATTCGATGCAGGCCGGATTGCAGGCGCTTGCCTGGATCGCCCGCGGCGGCGGGGCGGATCGGCGCCGCAGCTGGGCGGTGTTGGGCGAGATGGCCGAGCTGGGCGAGGACGCAATATCTGAACATGACCGCATCGGCCGGCTGGCGGTGCGCTTAGATGTGTCTCGACTCGTTGTCGTGGGAATGGGGAGGTCTATGAGCGCCATGCACCACGGCGCGGTCATGGAGGGCTCATGGTCCGGAGAGGCTGCGCTCGTCGATGACGCCGACGCAGCCCTGGCACTGCTGCGGGCCGAACTGCAGCCCGGGGATGTGGTGCTGGTCAAGGCTTCCAACGCTGCGGGCCTGGGCGCACTCGCCGACTCGCTGGTCGCCGACGCGCCCATATCTGACCACGGCCAGGGCGAGTCCCGATGATCGACATCCTCATCGCCGTAGCCATCGCGCTGACGGTGTCGATCTTGTTGACCCCGGTGCTGATCCGGCTGTTCACCAGGCAGGGCTTCGGTCACGAGATCCGCGAAGACGGCCCGCCGAGCCACCAGACCAAGCGCGGAACGCCGTCGATGGGCGGAGTGGCGATCCTGGCCGGCATCTGGGCGGCTTACCTGGGCACTCACCTGGCCGGACTGGCCTTCAACGGCGAGGGGCCGTCGGCGTCGGGTCTGTTGGTGCTATTTTTGGCCACCACGCTGGGCGCTGTCGGGTTCGTCGACGACCTGATCAAGATTCGGCGCTCGCGCAACCTGGGGTTGAACAAGACGGCCAAGACGGTCGGGCAGATCACCGCGGCCGTGCTCTTCGGTGTGCTGGTGATGCAGTTCCACAACGACTCCAGCCTCACACCGGGCAGCGCCAACCTGTCCTACGTACGTGAAATCGCCACCGTCGCATTGGGTCCCGTAATTTTCGTGCTGTTTTGCGTGGGCATCGTCTACTCGTGGTCGAACGCGGTGAATTTCACCGACGGGCTGGACGGTTTGGCGGGCGGCGCCATGGCCATGGTTTGCGCCGCCTACGTGCTGATCACCTTCTGGCAGTACCGCAACGCGTGCGCCGTCACGCCGGGCCCGGGTTGTTACAACGTGCGCGATCCGCTGGACCTGGCGATCGTCGCGGCAGCGACGGCGGGCGCCTGCATCGGGTTTTTGTGGTGGAATGCCGCGCCGGCGAAGATTTTCATGGGCGACACCGGATCGCTGGCGCTCGGTGGCATCATCGCCGGGATCTCGGTGACCAGCCGCACCGAGATCCTCGCGGTGGTGCTCGGCTCGCTGTTCGTCGCCGAGATCACCTCGGTCGTGATGCAGATCCTGGCCTTTCGTACCACCGGTCGCCGGGTGTTTCGGATGGCGCCCTTCCACCACCATTTCGAGCTTGTCGGCTGGGCCGAAACCACGGTGATCATCCGGTTCTGGCTGCTTACCGCCATCAGCTGCGGCCTGGGGGTGGCGCTGTTCTACAGCGAGTGGCTGGCCGCGACCGGCGGCCGCTGACATGAACCGCGACCCCGCGCGCGGTTCGATATCCGACCTGGAGCCCGGCATGCCGGTGCTGGTCGCGGGTGGCGGTGTGACCGGCCGCGCTGTTGTGGCGGCGCTGAGGCCGCTGGGTGTGTCGCCAACGCTCTGCGACGACGACCCGGCGACCCGGCGGCAGTTCTCCGACGCCGGGACAGCGACCCTGGATTCGGCTACCGCCGCCCAGCGCATCGGCGATTACGCCTTGGTCGTTACCAGTCCTGGATTCCCACCGACTGCACCGGTGCCCGTCGCCGCCGGGGCCGCCGGTGTCCCGGTGTGGGGCGACGTCGAATTGGCCTGGCGGCTCGACGCGTCCGGCCGTTACGGGCCACCGCGCCGGTGGCTGGCGGTCACCGGCACCAACGGGAAAACGACCACCACGTCCATGCTGCAGGCCATGCTCACCGCGGCGGGCCTGCGGAGCACGCTGTGCGGCAACATCGGCAGCCCGGTGCTCGACGTGCTGGACCAGCCCGCTGACTTTTTGGCGGTCGAGCTGTCCAGCTTCCAGCTGCATTGGGCGCCGTCCGTCCGGCCCGAGGCCGGCGTGGTGCTCAACATCGCCGAAGACCATCTCGACTGGCATTCGACCCTTGCCGACTACACCGCCGACAAGGCCCGGGTGCTGACCGGCCGGGTGGCGGTTGCCGGGCTGGAGGACGCGCGGGCGGCGGCGCTGCTGGCGACTACCCAGGCGCCGATCCGGGTCGGTTTCCGGCTCGGCGAACCGGCCGCCGGGGAATTCGGG
>NZ_JBAUZA010000277.1:0-2410 GCF_049585075.1 Mycobacterium sp. | reverse complement strand
GCATCGCCGCGCGCGCGGGATCGTCGATCAGGTCAGCGATTGGGGTGAGGTCGCGATCGGCCGGCGCGTAGGAGGCCGAGGTGTCGCTCACCCTGCCAGCCTTGCATAGCCTCGGTCGGCAGGCTCAGTACGGGATGACGCCCATCAGGCACTGACTCTGGCTGTGGTCACAGTAGAACGCGCCGTAGAACGGGGCCGCGGTGACGACGGATGCGAACACCGCGGTCAACATCGCGATCGCCAGTGCTGTCACCAGCGGCCGGTCGGTCACCATCGCCAACATCAAGCCGGCAACGGTGGAGACGACGACATAGACGAACAGAACGAACACCACTGGGGTCTTATGGGCGGAATTGTCGTGGGTCCACCAATAGAACAGGCCGGCACCGATCGCCCCCGCCGGTACCCACACCGCCAGCAGCATCAGGATGAACTGCCACCACTTTAGGTAGTGGTAGCGGCCGGGAACGGTGATCGACGGCGCCGGCGGGTGAAGCGGCCCGGACATCGCGTCGGCCGGCGCGTCCGGTTCCACCGCGACGGGGTCGGCAGGCCCATCGGCAACTACTTCCGTGGCCGCCGTGTCCGACCTTCGACGCCACCATCGACGCTTCGGGGCGCGCTTTTGCGGTTCGATGATTTCCGGTTCGGCTTTGTGGTGCGCGCCGGTATCGAAGGTCGGCAGGTACGGCTCAGTTTGCGGCAGTGATCCGGTGTCCAGCAGGTCCTCGTTAGGCATGGCTCGTCACCTCGATCAACGCCAGCACACCGAACCATCCCGGCGCCAGCGCCAGGATGGAAACCCCCAGCGCCGTCAGCCATCGGCGCCGAGACAACAGAATCACCAGCAGACCGATGGCGCTAGGAAGGCCGACCACCAGCGCGATCACGACGTCTGGACGGATTCGGGCCGAAACCAGCACCGCGGCCGCTGTTCCGACTAGCACCCCGGCCGCAATACCGACCAGCATTGCGCTGGTCAGCAGCCAGGTCCGCGGCAGCGGTATCACACTTTGACGATAACGCCGCAGCGGCGTGCTACCGCTTTACTGCCCCGGCGCGCCCTGGTAACGAACAAGCGTCGGAAGCGACGGCTACCACCGGTGCGCGTTGCGGCGGGCGCTCGCCGCGCTCGTAGTCGGTGCCGGTGATCACTGCGGTAGCTGTGAGCTCGGTGTTCTCGTCGTCGCTGAAGGCGCGTCCGCGGGACAAAAACCGCATCCCCTCGGGTGCTTCCAGGCTGAAGCCGCCGCCGCGGCCGGGCACCACGTCGATGACAAGTTGGGTGTGCTTCCAGGCCTGGAACTGCGGCCCGGAGATCCACACCGGCACCCCGGCGCCGACGTCCAATACCCCCAGCAGTACGTCGCGGTCGCCGACGATGAAATCCCCGTCCGGGTAGCACATCGGCGACGACCCGTCGCAACAGCCGCCGGACTGATGGAACATCACCGGCCCGTGCCGCCCCTGCAGCTCACCGAGCAACGTGGCGGCGGCGGCGGTGATCACCACCCGCGGGGTCATCAGAAGAACCCTTGGGCCTTACTCGAGTAGGACACCATCAGGTTCTTGGTCTGCTGGTAGTGGTCGAGCATCATCTTGTGGTTCTCCCGGCCGATACCGGATTGCTTGTAGCCGCCGAATGCCGCGTGCGCCGGATACACGTGATAGCAGTTGACCCAGACCCGGCCGGCCTGGATGTCACGGCCCGCGCGGTAGGCGGTGTTGCCGTCGCGGCTCCACACCCCCGCACCCAGGCCGTAGAGGGTGTCGTTGGCGATCGACATCGCGTCGTCGTAGTCCTTGAACGACGCCACCGACACCACCGGCCCGAAGATCTCCTCCTGGAAGATCCGCATCTTGTTGTTGCCAGCGAAGATGGTCGGCTGCACGTAGTAGCCGCCGGAAAGGTCGCCGCCCAGCTCAGCGCGCTCTCCGCCGGTGATGATCTTGGCGCCTTCGTCCTTACCAATTTCGATGTAGGACAACACCTTTTCAAGCTGGTCGTTGGAGGCCTGCGAACCGATCATCGTCTCAGTGTCCAGCGGGTCGCCCTGCCGAACGGCCTTGGTGCGGATGGCGGCCAGTTCCAAAAACTCGTCGTAAATGTCTGCCTGGACCAGGCTGCGCGACGGGCAGGTGCACACCTCGCCCTGGTTGAGGGCGAACATCGTGAAGCCTTCCAGCGCCTTGTCCTGGAAGTCATCGCCCTTGGCCATCACGTCGGAGAAAAAGATGTTGGGGCTCTTGCCGCCCAATTCCAGGGTGACCGGGATCAGGTTCTGCGAGGCGTACTGCATGATCAGCCGCCCGGTGGTGGTCTCCCCGGTGAACGCGATCTTGGCGATCCGGTTGCTCGACGCCAGCGGCTTGCCGGCTTCGGCGCCAAACCCGTTGACGACATTGACCA
>NZ_JBAUZA010000276.1:0-1599 GCF_049585075.1 Mycobacterium sp. | reverse complement strand
GGCCTGGACCGATGGCGTCGAAGGTGCGATCGGCGCCGATGGCGTCGACGTCGGGATCGGGGGACGAAGGTCGGAGCCATAAGCCGGTAACGGCCCCGCGGGCGCCGGCGGAACCGCGACCGGACTGGGAGCGGGTCCGGCCATCATCGGTGTCGCCGGCTCTGAGGTGTAAGCGACTGGCGCTGGCGAAGATACGGGCGGCGCTGCCGCTGCCTGGTGGGTGGGAGGAGGCACGTCTCCGACGGTGACCGGTGCGGCTGCGGTCGGGAAGGTCGGCGGAGTTGGCGGGACCTGCGCCTGCATCGCTTGGACCGGGCCTCCGGAGAGGCCGGGCGCTCCCGGTGACGTCGGGGCACCCGTCGGCGCCCCAGCGCTCGTGCTGGGGGTCGCAGCGACTACCGGGTTGTTCGGCGCGAGACCCGTCTGCGCCGGTATCCCTCCCATCGGTGCCGACGGCACCGGCGCCGAGGGTGCCGAAAAGGATTGGGCGGGTCGTGATGGACTAGGAACACGCCCTCCGAACGACGCCGGTACGACGCCGGGTCCGCTCGCGCTCGGCGCGCTTCCGGCGCTTAACGCTGCCGGAGTCGTGACTGCGCCAGGTCCGCCCACGCTTGGGGTGCTGCCGGTGTTAACTGCTCCGGCGGTGGTGACTGCGCCGGGTCCGCTGACGCTTGGGGTGCTGCCGGTGTTAACCGCCGGGGAGGTAGTGCCTGCTCCGGGTCCGCTCGCACTGACTGCACTGCCGGTGGCCTGGCCCGCCCCCGGTGTCGCGGCCTGGTTGAGCTTGCCTCGGACCTGGTCCTCGATGGCCTTCAGGTCGGGCTGCTCGTTCGCGTCGATGCCTGCGTCGCGGGCCATCCCGAAAAACGACTGACCGGGATTCTGCGCGTCCAGGACCTTTTGGCCGTTAGCAATGACGCTGAAGCCACACTCTGCGGCAGCATGGTTGGCTTGTCGTTGGCACTCAGCGATAGCCTGGACAAGTTTAGTAACTTTAATCTCGGGTTTGTCGTTCGACTTCAAGATGTCATTAATCTTCTGATTGCCATCATGCGCGATACTTGTCAATTTTTCGCGCAGGTGCATCACACTGTCGAGCGCGCCTTGAAGGGCCGTTTTGTAGGTGCCGTTCTTGTCCGCGATGTGGGCGGCCTGGTCGGCGCCTTGCTGAAATGCATCCCGGATGGCGTTGGCGGTCATCCCCTCTTGCCTAGCCAAGCTTGTTGTAATGGCTTGCTGCAATGTGTCATGAAGTTGGGAGAAGTTTGTCTGGATCGTTCCACGATTAGCAATAGCATGGTTAAGCGCGGTCACCGCCGTGATACTCACCCACTGCGCGCCAACCAGCAGCGCCGACCATTCACCGGGTGGATAATCGGGCACAGTCATTTGCACACCCGCTGAATTGTGGCGGTCGCCTCGGCAGAAGCATTCGCCGCCGGCTGTACGTCCTGGTCACCGTAGTGAAGTCCATCCAGATAACCAATCGGCAGTTCCTGATATGCATTGGACTGCTTGCGGACCGCGGACGCTACGTCGGATGGGGTGGCCGGCTCCCCGGCCAGCTTCGCTGATAGGTACCGGCTGCCAAAGTCC
>NZ_JBAUZA010000275.1:0-15814 GCF_049585075.1 Mycobacterium sp. | reverse complement strand
AGTCGACACGGCGCTGGCCCAATTCCCCGAGTCGGTCTTCAACAGCATCGCCGACGCGTTGACGAACCTCGGTACGGGTAGCGACGTCGTCGCGTCGCTGTTCTGAGCAGGAAGGGGCAGCATGCAGCTCAGGCACATCGCCGCAGTTGTCGCCCTGGTCGGCGCCGGCGTTATTGCCGTCACCCCGCCGCACGCACCCGTCGTACACGTAGCCGATATCCAGCTGACCGCCGGCGACGCCGAGGACATCGTCATCGACATCGTGCGGCATGGACAACGGATGCCGCCGTTCAACGAAGTCGTCACCCCGTCGCCGGATTACCCCGGACCACCGCTCAGTGATCTCGGCCAGCAACAGGCGCTTGACGTCGCGAACCAACTCCACAATGAGCTCGGTGACCAGGTCGCGGGGATCTTCTCCGGGCAGGCCATCAGGGATATGGATACCGCCGCGCCGTTCGCCGGCCTGGAGAACATGGCGAACGAGGTGCAGATATTGCCGGGGCTCAACGAGATCGACAGCGGCCTTTACGCGGGCGATCCACTCAGCAGCCCGGGCGGTTTCCTCTACGAGGTGACGCCGCTGTTATGGACGCTGTTCGGGTTGGTTTCGGTGCCGATCCCGGGATCCGTTGAGGACCCCAACGGGGTGGTGATGAACGAAAATTTCACCGACGCCGTCAACGCGATGTACAACGCCGCCATGGCCAATCCGGTCGTTAGCGACAACGGCCAGATCACCGACGTGGCGTTCAACAATGAAGCGGATGTCGCCGCCTGGGTAACGCTCAACGTGAAAAATCCCGATATCGCGTACCTGTTACCGCTGACCATTCAGACAATATTGGGCGAAAACGATGGATATCCTCTGCTGCCCAACACCGGAATCATTCAGATCGAGGGCAGTCCCACCGACGGGTGGACGCTGGTCAGCTGGAACGGAGATCCGATCCCGGCGGATCCGGGGTTGCTGACGAAGCTGTTGATGGATTTACGCGAGCTGATCATTGCGCCGCAAACGGCGGGGTGGAACATCTACGAGGCCCTCCTGGGCGGTGATCCGACGACGATCGAGGATGCACTTGCGACTGGCTTACACGACGTCGGTGGGGCGCTAGTCCAGTTCCCCGAGTCGGTGTTCAACGACATCTTCGATGCTCTGCAGAACCTCGGCACCGAGGCCGGCGGCCAGGCGGCGGGCGGTACGGCCACCGCGCTCAGCGACATCGTCGCGTCGTTGTTCTGACAACCACAACTCCGAGCACCTTATCTCTGTGGCCTAGTTCCGATCACGTCGCGGAACAGTGCTTGCCGAAGGGCGAGTTCTCTGGGATCACTGACTAGATGGAAGCCTGACTTGTTCGTCACGTAGGAGAAACCAGTGCCGGTATCTGGGTCGGCGAATCCGAATGGACCCTATGAGCCATGACTTTGCTCCCCGCTGCTCAGCGTGCATAAACCGCTGTTGGGCTACTCGCAGGTGATGCTAATCGCGTTGCCATCGGGCGGCACCCAGTATTGGCGGCGCATGACGGCGAGCGAGGCCGCGGCCGGCTTGACGGCGACGCTCCGAACCGATCCGGCATGGGCTGCGTGCCATCAACATCGCGCCAAGCCGAGACGAGGCCTGCGCCGAATACTTCAGGAGGAGGAAAAACAAGTGACCCATCCCCCCGTTGACGATCTGCCCGAAAAGGCCACCTCAACGCTGCTCGACGTCTGTGAGCAGCTGTCGCTGTCGCGGCACGCAGGTCTGGCGCAGTGGGCTGCGTCGGTGTCCGACGCCCTGCTAGTCCGGCTGGCGTCAGTGAAAAGCGGCGAACGAGTCGACATCGTCGACTTCAAACGGTGCGGCCCGCTGGCACGGCTCGACCATGCCGAACTCAAAGGACTGCGTTCGGTCGTGCTCGCTCTTGGTGAAGCCAGCGACGACGAGTCAGTCGTCGAGTGGTGCGCCCGCATGGGGCGGCTAATAGTCGCCGACTTCTACCGCCGCGCATACGAGCAGGCGGCGACCGACGCCAAGGCTGCCGTTATGGAAGCTGAGGAATGGCGGCTCGGGTGCGAGGCGCGGCAAGCGCCCGACTGAGGTCGATACTCGACAACTACACCCTGTAGTCGGACCACTCGCAGCGGCTGGGACACTGGTGGACGTGCATACAGAGGTCTCGGCGAAGCTGTTCGCCGACGCCTGCGCGGTCATCCCCGGCGGGGTGAACTCACCGGTGCGGGCGTTCAAGGCGGTCGGCGGCACCCCGCGCTTCATCACCGAAGCCCACGGCTGCTGGCTCACCGACGCCGACGGCAACCGCTACGTCGACCTGGTCTGCTCGTGGGGGCCGATGATCCTGGGCCACGCACACCCGTCGGTGGTGGACGCCGTCGCCAAGGCCGCTGCCACCGGGTTGTCGTTTGGGGCGCCGACACCCGCCGAGACGGAGCTCGCCGCCGAGATCATTGACCGCATGCCACCCGTGCAGCGGATTCGGCTGGTCAACTCCGGCACCGAGGCCACGATGAGCGCGGTGCGACTGGCCCGCGGGTTCACCGGCCGCGCCAAGATCGTCAAGTTCTCCGGCTGCTATCACGGCCACGTCGACGCGTTGCTCGCCGACGCGGGCTCCGGGGTCGCGACGCTGGGCCTGCCCTCGTCGCCCGGCGTGACCGGCGCCACCGCCGCCGACACGATTGTGTTGCCGTACAACGACATTGCTGCTGTTCGGCAGAGCTTCGCCGAGTTTGGTGATCAGATCGCCGCGGTGATCACCGAGGCCAGCCCGGGCAACATGGGCGTCGTTCCGCCCGCGCCCGGCTACAACGCCGCACTGCGCGAGATCACCGCCGCGCACGGTGCCTTGCTGATCATCGACGAGGTGATGACGGGATTCCGGGTCAGCCGAAGCGGTTGGTACGGAATCGATCCGGTCGACGCCGACCTGTTCACCTTCGGCAAGGTGATGAGCGGCGGGCTGCCCGCTGCCGCGTTCGGCGGGCGCGCCGAGGTGATGGAACGGCTGGCGCCGCTGGGGCCGGTGTATCAAGCCGGCACGTTGTCCGGCAACCCGGTGGCCATGGCCGCCGGGCTGGCCACGCTGCGCAACGCCGACGACGCCGTCTACCGGGCGCTGGATACCAACGCCGACCGGCTGGCGGGCTTGCTGTCTGACGCGTTGACGAATGCCGGTGTGCCGCACCAGATTCCGCGAGGCGGCAACATGCTCAGCGTGTTCTTCGGCGAGGCACCGGTCACCGATTTCGCATCGGCTCGGGCCAGCGAAACCTGGCGCTTCCCCGCCTTCTTTCACGCCCTGCTGGACGGCGGTGTCTACCCGCCGTGCAGCGCCTTCGAGGCGTGGTTTGTCTCGGCGGCACTCGACGATGCTGCCTTCACCCGAATCGCCGACGTGTTGCCCGCGGCCGCCGCTGCAGCCAAGGAGAGCAAACCCTGATGGCCGAACAGACCCGGATCCACCTGATACGCCACGGCGAGGTCTACAACCCCGACGGCGTGCTATACGGGCGGCTGCCCGGATTCCGCCTGTCCGACAAGGGGATTCAACAAGCCGAGGCGGTGGCTGGCGCGCTGGCCGACCGCGACATCGTCGCGGTCATCGCCTCCCCGCTGCAGCGAGCGCAAGAGACGGCCGTGCCGATCGCCGCCCGCCACGACCTGACCGTGGACACCGATCCCGACTTGATCGAGTCGTCAAACTTCTTCGAGGGCAAGCGGTTAGGTCCTGGCGACGGGGCCTGGCGAGACCCGCGGTTCTGGTGGCAGCTTCGCAACCCGTTCACCCCGTCCTGGGGTGAGCCGTACAAGCAGATCGCGGCGCGGATGACGACCGCGGTGGACAAGGCCCGCGCGCTGGCCGCCGGCCACGAGGCGGTGTGCGTCAGCCACCAGCTGCCGGTGTGGACCGTGCGATCGGCGCTGACCGGCAAACGGCTCTGGCACGACCCGCGGCGCCGCCAGTGCGCGGTGGGGTCGATCACGTCGTTGGTGTTCGACGGCGACCGGGTGGTCGACGTGCACTACAGCGAGCCTGCGGGCGGATGAGCATGCTGCGGCTGGCGCTCGTCGTCGCGGCGGTGGCCGGCCTGCTGGTCGGCTGCTCCAGCGGCGACGACGCGGTCGCTCAGGGCGGCACCTTCGAATTCGTCTCTCCCGGAGGCAAAACCGACATCTACTACGACCCGCCCGATCACCCCGGACGACCCGGAAGGGTCGCCGGCCCCGAGCTGATGGACCCGTCGCGCACGGTGTCGGTCGACGAGTTTGCCGGCCGGGTTGTCGTGATCAACGTGTGGGGTCAGTGGTGTGGGCCGTGCCGGGCCGAGGTCACCCAGCTGCAGCAGGTGTACAACGCCACCAAGGCCGACGGCGTCACGCTGCTGGGCATCGACGTGCGCGACAACAACCGTCAGGCGGCCCAGGACTTCGTCAAAGACCGCAATGTGACGTTCCCGTCGATCTACGACCCGGCGATGCGCACCATGATCGCGTTCGGCGGCAAGTACCCCACCACCGTCATCCCGTCCACCCTGGTTCTCGACCGCCAGCACCGCGTCGCCGCGGTCTTCCTGCGTGAACTGCTCGCCGCGGATCTGCAGCCGGTGGTGCAACGGATCGCCGCCGAACCGGCCGGGCAGCGATGACCGGCTTCACCGAAATCGCCGCTGCCGGACCGATATTGCTGGCGCTGGGTGTGTGCCTACTCGCCGGGTTGGTGTCGTTCGCCTCGCCGTGTGTGGTGCCGCTGGTGCCGGGTTACCTGTCGTATTTGGCCGCCGTGGTCGGGGTCGACGAGACGGCAAAACCCCCGCCCGTCGCGCGGTGGCGGGTGGCCGGGTCGGCGGCGTTGTTCGTCGCCGGTTTCACCGTGGTATTCCTGCTCGGCACGGTCGCGGTGCTGGGCATGACCACCACGTTGATCACCGATCAGCTTGTGCTGCAACGGGTTGGCGGGGTGCTGACCATCCTGATGGGCCTGGTGTTCGTGGGCTACGTACCGGCGCTGCAACGGCAGATCCGGTTCGCGCCGCGGCAGTTGTCGACGGTGGCCGGGGCGCCGCTGCTGGGCGCGGTGTTTGCGCTGGGCTGGACGCCTTGTCTGGGGCCGACGCTGACCGGGGTGATCACCGTCGCGTCGGCCACCGACGGTGCGAGCGTGGCACGCGGGATCGTGTTGACCATCGCGTACTGCCTCGGCTTGGGTATTCCGTTCGTGCTGTTGGCCTTTGGGTCGGCGGCGGCGGTCGGCGGGCTGGACTGGCTGCGCCGGCACACCCGGGCGCTGCAGATCTTCGGCGGTGTGCTGCTGATCGCCGTCGGTGTCGCGTTGGTCAGCGGCGCATGGAACGACTTCATCTCATGGCTGCGCGACGCGTTCGTTTCCGACGTGAGGTTGCCGATTTGAGCCGGCTGCTGGCCTTTACCCGCAACACGTGGCGCGCGTTGACCTCGATGGGCACCGCGCTGGTGCTGCTGTTCCTACTGGCCCTGGGTGCGGTGCCCGGCGCGCTGCTGCCGCAACGCAGTCTCAACGCCGGCAAGGTCGCCGACTACTTGGCGACCCACCCGCTGATCGGGCCGTGGCTGGATCGGCTGCAGGCGTTCAACGTGTTCGGCAGCTTCTGGTTCACCGCCATCTACACGCTGCTATTCGTGTCGCTAGTGGGCTGCCTGACCCCGCGGACCATCGAGCATGCCCGCAGCCTGCGAGCAAAGCCCGTGCCGGCGCCGCGCAACCTGGCCCGGCTGCCCAAACACGCCACCGCCACCATCGCCGGCCAATCCGACGAGCTGGCAGCGACCATGGCCGACCGGCTGCGGGGCTGGCGCAAGGTCACCCGCAGGGCCGACGGGGCTATCGAAATCTCCGCCGAGAAGGGCTACCTTCGCGAATTCGGCAACTTGGTTTTTCATTTCTCGTTGGTGGGCCTGCTGGTGGCGGTGGCCGTCGGCAAGCTGTTCGGTTACGAGGGCAACGTCGTCGTGATCGCCGACAGCGGCCCCGGTTTCTGCTCGGCGTCGCCGGCTGCATTCGACTCGTTTCGCGCCGGCAACACCGTCGACGGCACATCGCTGCATCCAATCTGCTTGCGTGTCAACGACTTTGCCGCGCATTACCTGGCGAACGGGCAGGCCACCTCATTTGCCGCCGACATCGACTACCAGTCCGGCCGCGACCTCGCGAACAACAGTTGGCGCCGCTACCGGCTGGAGGTCAACCACCCGCTGCGTGTCGGTGGCGACCGGGTCTACCTGCAGGGCCACGGCTATGCGCCGACGTTCACGGTGACCTTCCCCGACGGGCAGACCCGCACCTCGACGATGCAATGGCGACCCGACAACCCCCGCACGCTGCTGTCCTCGGGTGTGGCGCGGATCGACCCGCCGGCCGGCGCCTATCCCGACGCCGCCGACCGTCGCAAACACCAGATCGCCCTCCAGGGTCTGCTCGCGCCGACCGAACAGCTCGAGGGCACCCTGCTGTCGTCGAGCTTTCCCGCGCTCAACGCCCCAGCCGTCGCCGTCGACATCTACTCCGGTGACACCGGGCTGGACACCGGCCGGCCGCAATCGCTCTACACCCTGGACCCTCGTCTGGTCGACCAGCACCGCCTCACCAGGGCCAAGCGGGTCAACCTGCGGATGGGCGAACAGGTGCGGCTCGATCAGGGTCCGGCGGCGGGCACCGTCGTTCGTTTCGACGGCGCCGTCCCGTTCGTCAACCTGCAGGTCTCGCACGACCCCGGGCAGATCTGGGTGCTGGTATTCGCGATCACGATGATGGCCGGGCTGGTGGTGTCGCTGCTGGTGCGCCGACGGCGGGTATGGGTCCGGCTCACCTCGGGCCCGGCCGGTACGGTGAACGTCGAGCTAGGCGGCCTGGCGCGGACGGATAACTCCGGCTGGGGCGACGAATTTGAGCGGCTCGTCGGCCGGTTGCAGGACGGGCTACCAGCGTCGCAGGCCGAGCCGGTCGCGACCGGAAGGAGCACCCAGTGAACACCTCGCACGTCAACCTGGACCTGGCGCGCAATTCGGATTGGGCGTTCACTTCCGCGGTGGTGGTGCTGGTGGTGGCCTTGTTGCTGCTGGCCGTCGAACTCGCCTATGCCCGCAGCCGGCGTGCCGAACGTGAATTGGTGAGCGCCGGATCGGTGGTGGCCGACAGCGCGACCCCGGGCGTGGTGTTGGACACCCCCCGACGGCCGTTCGACGAGCGCATCGGCCGGGCCGGGCTGATCCTGGTCTACGCCGGGATCGCCCTGCTGTTGGCCTGCATCGTGCTGCGCGGTCTGGCCACCGTGCGGGTGCCGTGGGGCAATATGTACGAGTTCATCAACCTGACCTGCTTTTGCGGCCTGGTCGCCGGCGCGATCGTGTTGCGCCGACCGCAGTACCGTCCGCTGTGGGTTTTCCTGTTGCTGCCGGTGCTGATTTTGCTGACGGTGTCGGGCCGCTGGCTCTACACCAACGCCGCTCCGGTGATGCCCGCGCTGCAGTCCTACTGGCTGCCCATCCACGTATCGGTGGTCAGCCTGGGCTCGGGGGTGTTCCTGGTAGCGGGCGTGGCCAGCATCCTATTTCTGCTGCAGACCTCTCGGCTGGGCGAACCAGAGACGCCCGGCGCGTTTGCTCGGATGGTGCGGCGGTTGCCCGACGCGCAGACGCTGGATCGCATCGCCTACCGGACCACGATCTTCGCGTTCCCGGTGTTCGGCTTCGGTGTGATCTTCGGCGCGATCTGGGCCGAGCAGGCCTGGGGCCGGTATTGGGGCTGGGATCCCAAGGAAACGGTGGCGTTCATAGCTTGGGTGGTCTACGCCGCCTACCTGCATGCCCGGTCGACGGCCGGCTGGCGAGACCGGAAAGCGGCCTGGATCAACGTAGTCGGTTTTGTGGCCATGGTGTTCAACCTGTTCTTCGTCAACCTGGTGACGGTTGGTTTGCACTCCTATGCTGGGGTGGGATAGGCCGACATCGGGGGATTCGCCCTAACAGGACCGATCGTCAACAAGCGACCCGAGTGTTGCAACAAGGGGAAAGAGCACGTGGCTGACCATCCCACGCAGAACGCGAACCCGGGGGTATCGCGTAATCGCGAAGACAATCCGACCACCGAGATGCCGCCGCAGCCGCCACCAGCGCCGGCACACGAGCCGCCCACCACGGCGTTTGCCGGGTTCCGCACCGAACGGCGCTTCAGCGAGGCTGCGACGCGGGGTGTGCCGCCTCCGGAGACCCGCGAAGAGCCGCGGGCCTGGGCGGCCACGCCGTACCAGGGACTTCCGCGGGTCGTCGATTCGCCTCGGCGGGTCTACGGCAACTACGGGGGCCGCCCACCCGCCGCGTCGACGGACGCTGGGTACCGGCAGCAGCATGTGCCGTCGTCGCCGTATCCGGAACTGTCCACCAGCACGCTGCTGCGCCAAGTCAAGCCGGCGCCGTCGGAGGGCTGGCGTCGGTGGCTGTACGTCCTGTCCGGACAACTGATCAACGTCGGCGAAAGCCCACGGACTTTGAGGTACAACGACCTGACCGTGCAGGTCAATGCGCCGCTGCGGGGTTGCTATCGGATCGCGATGCTGTCGCTGAAGGGGGGCGTCGGTAAAACCACCATCACCGCCACGTTGGGGGCGACTTTCGCATCGATTCGCGGAGACCGGGTGGTGGCCGTGGACGCCAACCCCGATCGCGGCACGCTGAGCCAAAAGGTGCCGTTGGAGACGCCGGCCACCGTGCGCCACCTGTTGCGCGACGCCGAGGGCATCCAGCGCTACAGCGATGTTCGCAGCTACACCTCGCAGGGCCCGAGCCGGCTGGAGGTGCTCGCCTCGGAAAGCGATCCGGCCATGTCCGAGGCGTTCAGCGCGGACGACTACTCGCAGACGCTGGAAATCCTGGAGCGGTTCTACGGCCTGGTGCTCACCGACTGCGGAACCGGACTCTTGCATTCGGCGATGACGTCGGTGCTGGAGAAGACCGACGCCCTGATCGTGGTGAGCTCGGGATCGATCGATGGAGCACGCAGCGCCTCAGCGACGCTCGACTGGCTCGACGCGCACGGCCACGAGGATCTGGTCCGCAATTCAATCGCGGTCATCAACGCAGTGCGGCCGCGGTCAGGCAAGGTCGATATGCAGAAGGTGGTTGATCACTTCTCGCGGCGGTGCCGCGCGGTGCGCTTGGTGCCGTTCGATCCGCATCTCGAGGAGGGCGCGGAGATCAGCCTGGACCGGCTGAAGCGGGAAACGCGCGAAGCGCTCATCGAATTGGCAGCCGTTGTCGCCGACGGTTTTCCGAACGATCAGCGCCGATCCAACGAGCACTTCATCTAACGCGGGTTGTTATCGCCGTGGCCTAGCCGCCACAAGAACTCCGGATCGTCGTCGGGCCCGATGACGCGCGTCTTCGGACGGTTGACCTGTGAACGGGCCGTACGCCAACCGACGTAGATCAGCGTCCCCAGAACGAGGACGAGGAGCAGGTACAGCACGAAACACCTCCTTGGTGTGAATATACGCGGCGTCTTAGGCTCGCATTGTGTCAAAGGCCGAGAGCTCCGTTGGCCGCGCGGCCGTCAGCGTCCTGCTGTACGTCGTCGCTCGGCTGGCGCTTGTGGTGGTAGTTGCCGTGGTGATCTATGCAGCGGGCCGACTGCTTGGCGTGCACGAGTTCCCGCTAGCCGTCGCCGCGTTGTTCGCGCTCGTCATTGCGATGCCGTTGGGCATCTGGTTGTTCGGCCCGCTGCGACGCCGCGCCAGCGCCGGACTCGACGTGGCCACCGAACGTCGGCGTCGTGATCGCGAACAGCTTCGGGCCAGGTTGCGCGGCGAGGCACCGCCCGACGACACCTCCGACTGAAAGCACTCGAAGCACTGAGCGCACAGCCGATGGCGCCTCAGTGCGCCAGCGTCAACGCGGCCGCGACCGCGATCGACCACACCAGCATCGCCAGGCCGGTGTCGCGCAGCACCGGAATCAGCTCGGCTCCGATGCGACCGGATCGCACCGGGCCGGCCGCCCGCAGCGCCAACGGCGTGGCGACCAGCCCGACCGCACACCACGGCGTGGCGGCTATCAGGGTTAGGGTCAGCACGCCGGCGAGCGCCAGCAGTCCCTGGTAGAGCCTGCGAGTCCCGGTGTCGCCCAGGCGTACCGCCAACGTGAGCTTGCCGGATTGCCCGTCGGTCGGGATATCCCGCAGGTTGTTGGCCACCAACACCGCCGACGACAGCGCTCCCGTCGTCACCGCCAGCACCACGCCCACCCAGTCGACCCGCAACGCCTGGGTGTACTGGGTGCCAAGCACGGCGACCAGCCCGAAGAACACGAATACCGCCAGTTCGCCAAAACCCGCATAGCCGTAGGGTTTTGAGCCGCCGGTGTACAACCAGGCGCCGGCGATGCAGAAGGCGCCGACGAGAATCAGCCACGGCGCGCTGGTGACCGCCAGCGCCAACCCGGCCGCCGCGCCGACGCTCATGCTGGCGACGGCCACTGCCAGCACCGATCGGGGAGTGGCCAGCCGCGAGCCGACCAGGCGCAATGGGCCGGCGCGGACGTCGTCGGTGCCGCGGATGCCGTCGGAGTAGTCGTTGGCGAAATTGACCCCGATGATCAGTGCCAGGGCGACGGTCAGTGCGAGCAGCGCCTTCCACCAGCTGGCGTCGTGCAGCCAGGCGGCGGCGCCGGTGCCCGCGATCACCGGTGCGACGGCGTTGGGAAGTGTCCGCGGTCGCGCGCCCGCGATCCACTGCGCAAAACTGGCCACCCGTCGATCGTTCCATGCCCGTGCACGACAATGGCGACATGCTCGGAGTAATCGGCGGCAGCGGCTTCTACACGTTCTTCGACTCAGATGCACGCAGCGTCAATCTGGACACCCCGTACGGCGAGCCGAGTGCCCCTGTCACGATCGGCACGGTCGGCCAGCACGAGGTCGCGTTCCTGCCCCGCCACGGCGCCAACCACGAGTATCCGGCGCACAAGGTGCCGTATCGGGCCAACATGTGGGCGCTGCGCTCGCTGGGGGTGCGGCAGGTCTTCGCTCCGTGCGCGGTCGGCAGCCTGACGCCGGATCTGGAGCCGGGGGCGATCGTGGTACCCGATCAGTTGGTGGACCGTACCCGTCGCCGCGCCGACACGTACTTCGATTCCGGTGCGGCGCACGTGTCCTTCGCCGATCCCTACTGCCCGACATTGCGGTCCGCGATCACCGGGCTGCCCGGCGTGGTCGACGGCGGAACAATGGTGGTCATCGAGGGTCCCCGGTTTTCCACCCGCGCGGAAAGCCAGTGGTTCGCCGCCGGGGGCTTCACCCTGATCAACATGACCGGTTACCCGGAGGCGGTGCTCGCGCGTGAACTCGAAATATGCTATGCGACAATCGCTTTGGTGACAGACTTGGATGCCGGCATTGACGCCGGCGCCGGGGTCAAGGTCGTCGACGTCATCGGCGAATTCGAGAAGAACATCGAGCCGTTCAAAAAACTTGTCGCCGAGGCGATCGGTCAGGTCGCCGCCGAACGCAGCTGCACCGAGTGTCAGTCGCATACCGGTACCGAGTTGCCGTTCGACCAGCCGTGAGGGTGCTGCTGACCGGCGCTGCCGGTTTCATCGGGTCGCGAGTGGATACGGCGCTGCGGGCCGCAGGCCACGACGTGGTCGCCGTGGATGCCATGCTCCCCGCGGCGCACGGAGGCAATGCAGTGCTGCCACCCGATTGCCGACGCGTCGACATCCGTGACGCCGACGCGCTGGCTCCGCTGCTCGACGGTGTCGACCTGGTGTGCCATCAGGCCGCGGTAGTCGGGGCCGGCGTGAATGCTGCCGACGCGCCGGATTACGGCAGCCACAACGACTTTGGGACTGCCGTGCTGCTGGCGCAGATGTTTCGCGCCGGGGTGGCGCGACTGGTGCTGGCGTCGTCGATGGTGGTCTACGGGCAGGGCCGCTACCGCTGCGCCGAGCACGGGCTGGTCGACCCGCTACCGCGGCGGCCGAGGGACCTGGATGCCGGTGTTTTCGAGCACCGCTGCCCGATCGGTGGCGAGGAATTGGCCTGGCAGCTAGTCGACGAGGACGCGCCGCTGCGGCCGCGCAGCCTGTATGCGGCCAGCAAGACGGCGCAGGAGCATTACGCGCTGGCCTGGTCGGAGTCGACGGGCGGATCGGTGGTGGCGCTGCGCTACCACAACGTCTACGGCCCCGATATGCCACGCGATACGCCGTATTCCGGCGTCGCCGCGATCTTCCGCTCAGCACTCGAAAGATGCGAGTCGCCACAAGTTTTCGAAGACGGTGGCCAGATGCGGGACTTTGTTCACGTTGACGACGTGGCCGCCGCCAACGTGGCTGCGGTGGCGGCTGACCGCGACTCGTTCACCGCCGCGAATGTCTGTTCCGGGCAGCCGATTTCCATCATGGAGGTGGCGACGTTGCTGTGCGAAGCGCGGGATTCCGCCCAGTCGCCGACGGTCACCGGGCAGTATCGGAGCGGCGACGTGCGACACATCGTCGCCGATCCGGCCCGCGCCGCCGACGTGTTTGGTTTCCGGGCGGCCGTCGATCCGCGGAAAGGTTTGCGCGACTTCGCGTTCGCCCCGTTGCGCGGCTAGCGCCCGTCCGACGCCCGAAAGATCTTGGGTCGGTCGGTAGCTGCGCCCTGCGAGCGATGGATTCGCGGCCGCCGGGTTCCCCCCGCCGGTGGGAGAGCCTGAGCGTGCGGGGGAGGTTGCACCATGCGGCGGCGGCGCCGACCCACCACCAGGGCCGCGGCCAGGACACCCAAGGCGATCCCGCACAGCACCACGTCGAACGTGCTGGTGATCTGCTGGGCGAGATTGTTTCCGTAGACCGCGCTATTCATCCCGGGCGGGCGCTTGGGTGCTGCGAACCGCGGAGCCAACACGACACCCACCACGATTCGCGCGACCGCGAGCCCGACCAGCAGCCCACACATCGACGACACCAATCTGACCGACAGGGAAAGGTTGGCCAAGTTGACCCGGAGCCAACCCGCGATAACGGCGGTGAGCAGATCGAATGCGGCCAGCGCCATGCTGTCGTAGCGCGAGTAGGGGTAGTGCAAGTTCACCGCGACGAGAAGGTCGGTAATTCGCATCACCACCGACCCTGCGCACCATACGAAGATGAGCAGCAACCCTTTTCGCGCTGCCTCTCGCCACAGGCCCTCATCGATCGGCCGTGCCCGCCCGGCCTGCAGCAGGGCCAGTGGTGCAAGAATCGCCGCGGCTGCGGCCCACGCCGCGTAGCCCTCGAAGCCAACGCCCGCCGTCGACGTGTTCTGCGCTATCCCGTGGAATCCGTCGATCTCGCGTCCGATGGGAAGGATCCAGACGAGTAGCCCGGCGACAAGTGTCGACGCCCCCAGTGCCACGGTCGCCAGCCGGGACGGCTTGGCGTCCTGAACAATCCAGCTTGACGCGAAGATGAGGGCGACTAGTGCCACCACACCGTAGATCACCGCGGTGACGATGACCGCGACATTCTGTTTGCCGAATCCGGACGTACCGGCCTGACCTGGCAGCGCATATCGGATCCGCCAGTACAGGATGAACACAAAACTCAACACCGCGGCAACGATCGACGCGTAGCCCACGACGCGGGACGCCACTAGCCATCTGGCGAACCTGCCGTCATCTGGGGCTAGTTCGGTGAGCACCGGCTGCGCGCACAGCAGTGCGCCGCCAACCCCGAGCCATGCGCCCGGGCCGAGCCCGCCCGGCACTCTGATGCTGCCGCCGTATCGGACCGTCTGCACCGCGTCGAACACCACGAAGGCGAGCACCAGCAGCAGGTAGGGGGTATTGAGGCTCAGACGAAGCCGGCCGGCCAGGACGGCATTGGCGCGTGCGACATACGTCGCGGCGACCGACACCAGAGAAAGCGCTGTCACGACAAGCAGCACCCCGAGAATTGATGTCCTGCTGTCGGGGATCCCCATCCCGAAGTACAGATTCCATGGGAAAACCAGTGCGAGCAAAAGCAGGACCACGCCCGTGACGTCCCTGGCGATGTTCCATCGTCGCGCCGGGTTGTGGTAGGGCACGGGTAGGGCGTCGTGCGCAGACGCCGGTTGAGCTTGGGTAGGCGCACTTTGAGGCGGTCGGCCAATCGGTCCGGTTGGCGGGTGGTTGGCGGTTTCGCTCACCGGCTTCCCCTGGGATCGTTGCAGTTACTCGTCGGCGCTCGTTCGATACTGTGCCCAGTCAACACCCAGCTGCGCCATCGCGCTGCCGGTTTGCCTAGTTGTCGAGGTTATCGGTCGAATGGCTTATGCTGCGGCCCTTCGAGGTGTAATGCTGCTAAGGCAATACTGCAGGAGAGGCCGTGTCGTGGACGCAGTTCTTGGGGTAGCGGTCACGGGTCCGATCGCACGCTTAGCCCTTGTTGGGTCGACCCCTACCGGGCCCGACGTGATCGATCAGTCGACGGTCGACGTAACGGCGCACCCGATTGAGAAATTGGCCGACACAGTGGTGGGCACCCATCGGCTACTCACCGATGAAAACCACCGGCTCGTCGCCACCGGGGTGTGCTGGTCGGATCAGCAGCTCGCAGATGAGCTGCGCCGACTGTTGATCGACGCCGGTCTCGAGGACGTCGCGGTGGTATCGGAGTCTGAGGCGGCAACGGCGTTGGTGCGCAACACATCTCACAGCGCCGGGGAGCAGGGTACGGCCGTGCTGATGGTCGGCGACCAGACGGCGACATTGTCGATGGTGGGGGCCGACGAAGCACCGCCGACCGTTCTGGCCGCCCAGCCGATCGAAGGCTCGGACGCTACCGCTGCACTCGACACACTGATGAACCGGCTTGGCGCCGAAGGCGGCGCTGCGGGCGACGTCTTTGTGATCGGCACATCGCCCGAGCTCAACACCGTCGCCAATCAGCTGCGCGCGACATCAACCATGCCGGTGCAGGTTCCGGATGCGTTCGCGATCGCGCGTGGCGCGGCGCTGGCCGTGGAGCCGACGGGCATGACCCAGGCAGTCATGCTCGCCAGCGAGACCGGAGCGATTCCGCCTGCCGCGGCGATGACGCAGATGAGCGAGCAGCAGGAGCAGTTCGCCTACTCGATGTCTGACGAGGCTGACCTGCTGCCAATGGACGCGGCGGGCGAGCCCGAAGAGGAGTACACCGACGATGCCGATTCGCGGCTCACCACCCGGTCGTTGCTCATCAGCAACGCCGTTGTCGCTTTCGCCATCATCGGTTTCGCTGTGCTTGCTGTCGCGGTGGCCGTCACCATTCGCCCGACCGCGAGTACCAAACCGGTGCAGGGGCACCCGAATGTTGCGCCGGGAAAGTTCATGCCGCCGTTGCCAACTCAGCAGCAGGCACCGTTACCGCCGGCGCCCGCCGCGAACCCTGCCGCTATCCCTGCCGCAGTGCTACCGCCGGGCAGCGGCGTTCCGGAACTCTCCAGTCCTGGTCCGGCAATCGCACCGGCCCCGGCTGTGCCTCCAGCCCCTGACGTTCCGCCTCCCGCGAATCCGCCCAACGTGGTGCCGATCCCGATCCCGATTCCAATCCCGATACCGTTCCCCAACACGACCGGTACCACGACGGGTGCAACGACGGGAACGACTGGCACGACCGGTTCGACGACGGGAACGACTGGCACGACCGGCTCGACGACGGGAACAACTGGCACGACCGGCTCGACGACTGGCACGACGGGCTCGACGACCGGAACGACCGGTTCCACGACGGGTTCGACGACGGGCTCAACAACTGGTTCCACGACGGGTTCGACGACAGGTTCCACGACTGGTT
>NZ_JBAUZA010000274.1:0-6480 GCF_049585075.1 Mycobacterium sp. | reverse complement strand
ACCGCGAAGCCGCCTACTACGACACCTTCGCCGGTGTCAGCAAGGTGGTGCTGGGTTCGGGTCTGACGATTGTTGGGGCGCTGGCCTGTCTGAAATTCACCCGGCTGCCGTACTTCAGTTCGCTGGCCTTTCCGTGCGCGGTGGGTCTGCTGGTGGTGGTGGCCGCCGGGGTCACGCTCACGCCAGCGTTGATCGCGTTCGCAAGCCGCTTCGGCCTGTTCGACCCGAAGCGAGAGTTCAACTACACCCGCTGGCGCCGTCTGGCGACGGCCATCGTGCGGTGGCCGGCGCCCATCCTCGCCACCTCCGTCATCCTGGCGATCGTCGGCGCCATCGGCTTGATGGGCTTCAATCCCCGCTACAACGACCTGTACTACCTGCCGCAGAGCGCTTCGTCAGTGAAGGCGTACACCGCGGCCGATCAACACTTCACCCAGGCCCGTTTGAACCCGGACCTGCTGATGATCGAATCCGACCACGATCTGCGCAATCCCAGAGACATGCTGGTCCTGGACAAGGTTGCCGGAGCCGTCTTTCGGGTGCCCGGCATCGAACGGGTGCAGAGCATCACCAGGCCGCTCGGCCCGCCAATTCAGGACGGGTCCATCCCCTTCCAGCTGAGTGTGCAAAGCGCGCCGATCCGCAGCAACCTGAATTACCTGAAGGACCGTGTCGGCGACATCAAGAAGATCACCGGTTTCCTTGACACTCAGATCGCCCTGTTGGAGCGCCAGTACACGGTGACCCAAAAGCTCGCGAACGCCGCGGACGATAGCTCGAAAACCACGGCGGAGACGGCGGCCATCACGGACGAGATCCGGGACCATATCGCGGATTTCGACGATTTCTGGAGACCAATTCGCAGTTACTTCTATTGGGAGAAGCACTGCTTCGACATCCCGATTTGCTTCTCGCTGCGAAGCCTGTTCGACTCTCTCGACGGGTTCGATCAGCTGGCCGAAAAGTTCCACGCCCTCACCAGCGACCTCACCAACACCGCTAAGGCTACGCGCGAATTGCTGGCGATTATTCCCGAGAACATCGCCGTCTCGAAGGCGATCCGGGATACGACGCTCACCATCTACAGTTCGTTCGACAGCTTGATCGATCAATTCGACCGGCTGACCGACACCAACGCCGTAATGGGCAAGTCCTTCAACGACTCTCAGGTGGAGAGCCTGTTCTACCTGCCACCCGAGATCTTCCAGAACCCCGACTTCCAGCTGGGGTTGAGCTTGATGGTGTCGCCGGATGGCAAAGCCGCTCGCTTCATCATCACTCACGCAGTGGATCCGGCGACGACGAAGGGCATCTCGTCCGTCGATCAGGAGCGCCAAGCCGCCAAGGAGGCGCTGAAACTCACCTCGCTGGAGAACGCCGACATCTACCTCGGCGGTACGGCAGCCACGTTTTACGACATCGCCAACGGCGCCAAGTACGACCTGATGATCGCCGGGGTGGCCTCGATCGTGCTCATCTTCATCATCATGGTGATCGTCACCCGCGCTTTGGTCGCTGCGGGCGTCATCGTCGGCACGATCGTGATGTCGCTGGGGGCCGCCTTCGGGTTCTCGACACTGATCTGGCAGCACCTTGGTAATTTCCAGTTGCACTGGGTGGCAACCGAATTCGCGTTGATCGTGCTCCTGGCAGTGGGGTCCGATTACAACCTGATGCTGGTGTCTCGGATCGAGGAAGAGATCGGAGCCGGCCTGAAAACGGGACTCATCCGCGGCATGGGTGTTACAGGCCCGGTGGTGACTGCTGCCGGGGTGGTGTTCGCCGCCACCATGGGCACGATGATCACCAGCGATCTCCGGGCGATCGGCCAATTCGGCACGACGATCGGCATCGGCCTGCTGTTCGACACCTTTGTCGTCCGATCGCTCATCACGCCCTCGATCATGACGGTGATGGGACGCTGGTTCTGGTGGCCGAAGCGGGTACGGGTCCGGCCGGCCAGCCAGATGCTTCGGTCCGTCGGGCCGCGCCCGCTGGTTCGTGCACTGTTGTACCAGCCGCGGCAGGCGCTCCCGGCGGATCCTCAGCCGTAGCACCCGGCACAGCACGCGCCGCCGACGACCGTTTGTGTCGCACCGATAACAGGTCGGGTGTGCGATCGGTCTACGTTTCGCGTTGCGCCGCCATGGCGGCTTCGCGCCGAGCCTTCTCTTTCACGTGAGTCGAGCAGCAATGCACCATTTCGCAATGGAACCGGTCACTGCATTCATGCGAACAAAAGGCGGATGCGGCCGGAAGCCAGTCCGGATCGGACAGGTCGCGCGGTAGGTCGTTCGGATCGAACGTGTGGCCACAATGTACGCAGGTCTTGGTCTTGACCATACTGGCCAGGGTACGCGGCATGGCCGTAAATCGGCGCTGTTTTCAGATCGACGACGCACAATCTACGTTTCGCAAAACAGATGGCGTGCAATTCAAGTAACTTCATTTGCCCCAACCAATTAGGTCGTCGTCACCGCAGGACGGCAGACCGGACCGCGCAGACAGCGGAGGCTCGCAACACAGCCTTATCCATCCACGCTTTGGTTCACGGCGGCGCAGTACTCACCCGGGTGAATCGGTGGTTGGGGTGATGACAGCTCACCCCGCCTGGCTGCAGTCTCAGTACGACCAGGTCCGAGCGGGATTGTCACCCCGTTTGCGGGACGTCCCAGCTGGGGGCAGCGAACACCGAACCACACGACCAGTCGGAGCCGTCAGGAGAACCAGGAAGGGACCCCGAATATGCATTTTGAGGCTAAGAAAGTCATTGTTGTCGGCGGCAGTGCCGGCATCGGGCGGCAGGTCGCGATCGATGTCGTCGATCACGGCGGCAGCGCGGTGATCGTCGGACGCTCGAAAGCGCGTGTTGACGACACCGTCGCTCAGCTGACGAGCCGGCGTGGCGGAGCCTGGGGCATCGCCGCCGAGCTGACGGATCGCGCTGCAATCGCGGATGCGCAGCGCGTGCTTTCCGAGCATCACAGTGACGCGACACTGCTGGTAAACGCGGCCGGATTCTTTATCCCGAAGGCGTTTCTCGAATACGAGGCGCAGGACTACGACTCGTACATGGAGCTCAACTATGCCCTGTTCTTTCTGACGCAGACCGTCGTTGCGGGCATGATCGCCCGCGGGGAGGGCGGCTCCATCGTCAACATCGGCAGCATGTGGGCGCATCAGGCGCTCGGTGTAACCCCATCTTCTGGGCACTCGATGCAAAAGGCCGGCCTGCACGCGCTCACCCATAACCTGGCTATCGAGCTTGCCGGGCACAAGATCCGCGTCAACGCGGTAGCACCGGCCGCCGTGAAAACCCCCGCTCTCGAGCGGTGGGTCCCCAAGGACGAGATCGACGCCACGCTCGATACTTTCGCGCCGCTTCATCCCCTGGGACGAGTCGGCACCCCCGCCGACGTCGCCAACGCCGTCACCTATCTGCTGTCTGATGAGGCCAGTTGGGTCACCGGCGCGATTCTCAACGTCGACGGCGGCATCATGGCCGGCCGCAACTAACCCGATGGAAATCCTGGCCTTTGAAAATGAAAGAAAGCTGCAGAAGGAGACATTGCAGTGACAAACGACATCTTTAGGCCAGGTGGCCCGCGAGCTAAGTCTGTCGGGCGCACCGAAGGCAAGTCCGTGTTCAATGGGACGGTCGGTGTCCGCCACATCGTCGATTGGGTTGAGGCGCAAGGACGTTTCTCCGTCCTCGAGCATCCGATGTCTCCCCGAGCGCTAGCCGCACCACTTCATCGCCACCACAACGAAGATGAGTACAGCTGGATCATCGAGGGACGCGTAGGCGCGTTGCTTGGCGATGAGGTGCTCTACGGCGGACCTAGCGACTTCATTTTCAAGCCACGAGGCCAATGGCATACATTCTGGAACGCCGGCGATGAGCCCGCCCGCATCCTTGAGATTATTTCCCCCGCAGGATTTGAACAGTTCTTCGACGAGCTTTCTGACCTCGGCGGTGTGGACAAGATATCGACAAAGGCCCTAGATGAACTCTGTGCGCGGTATGAACTGGAGATGGATGTCGACAGCGTCCCGGAGCTATGCCAACGTTTCGACCTGAAGTACCCCGGTGAACCCATTTGATAATGAACCGCTGGTTCGAAATCCCTGTATGTGCAAGCGATGTCGGCGGGAAGCAAGCTAACCGCCGTGGATGTGGCTGGATGAGACGAAGTGACCAGTCAAACGCAACTCTGAAAGGTTCAGAATGAAGATCGTAGTTATTGGCGGCCGTGGGCTTATCGGCTCGAAAGTAGCGTCCAAGCTCAGCGCGCAGGGACACGACGTGATCATTGCCTCACGCCGATCAGGTGTCGATTCATTCACCGGTGAAGGTCTCGCCAACGCCCTCGCCGATGCGGATGTCCTGGTCGACGTCGCCGATTCACCAGTGTTCGACGATGAACCTGTGATGCAGTTCTTCACGACCACGACCACGAATCTTCTCGCTGCTGAACAGGAAGCGGGAGTCAACCACCATGTCGCGTTGTCCGTAGTGGGCGCTCAGATCATGCCGGATAGCGGCTACAACACTGCGAAAGCAGCTCAGGAAAATCTGATCAAGGATTCGGGCCGGCCTTATTCGATCGTGCGAGCAACTCCGTTCTACGAATTCGCGGTTGGCTTGGCCGATTCCGCGACAGACGGAGACATCGTCAGATTGCCACCCGCGTTGTTCCGTCCTATCGCCGCCGACGATGTCGCCACCGCCGTGGCCCACGTGGCTGTCGGGCGCCCTATCAACGGAGTGACGGAGATCGCCGGACCCGAAGCAATGGGGATGGACGACTTTGTCCGCACGGCCCTTGCCGCCAATCGTGACCAACGTCGGGTTGTGACTGACGCCCAGGCGCCCTACTTCGGTGCGGTGATCGACGATCACACCCTCGCACCCGACGAGAACGCCACCATCTTCACTACTCGATACTCCGACTGGATCGACGCGCACTCTAGCAGCCGCATTTAGGCGTCGTCGCCCTACTAGGCGTTCAACGTCGAAGGGGCCCGGCTGTGGGTCTGTTTCGCAACCTAAAGGGGGACAACAAATGTCGCAGGATACGACAGACTCTGAATCGAAATCAACGATAAAGGTGATGCAGGAAGTACGGTCACCGTTGATCCCTGACGATGCCCATGTGTTGACTGTTCTCATCAACCATCCACCGGGCGCCCCTGGTTACCCGCCACATCGCCTTCCTGGCGGTCCCGGATTCGGTTACATGATTGACGGTGAGATGTTATTCGAGCTCGAGGGTGAAGCGCCCCGCGTCCTCCGCGCTGGAGACGCGTTCTGGGGACCCGGCGGCGACGTGATCCACTATCAGGACGCTAACAACCGCACTGACATTCCTTGTAGCTTCGTCCTCACACTGTTTTGCGTGCCTGGACAACCGATGCTCGAACGGGTTACCGAAGAGGAGCTTGAGGAACGAAAGGGACTGCGCGTCACCAGTTGACTCTCGCCGCCCTTGACGCCGTCAACAGCCGAAAATGAAACGGCAGGTAACGAGCGGGACTGAACCGTAACGAGACGCAACAAAACCGCATCTCGTACTGCATTTTGCCTGGTCAAGCAAGAGGCTCGAGTCCCCGTAGCGCCACTAACGTAATGATTGATCATCCTTACTCGAAACTGTTGGTGCTCAAGCCATTCGAGTCGTGTTAGGTCCACTTGAGATCGGATGCATGTCATTGGCATTGAGATGTTTGACTACTTCGAAAACTCTTCTTGTGCAACGTGTTCAGGCGACGACGGGTGCTGCGTTCAGAGGGGCTGGGCATCGGGTTCGAGCAACCGCTTGGGTGCATGCCGTCGACTTGGCCGATGAAGGGCGGATGGATGCTGTAGCCGAGCATCCGACGAATGTCCTCCGACACGGTGCGCACCGTGTCACGGGTAATCGACAGGGTGAATGCCTCTTGGGGGCGTAGCCACGGTTCGCAGTATTAGCGCGCTCACCCGCCGCACCCGATTGAGCACGGGTGCGCTCTACCACCATTTCGGTTCCAAAAGCGGTCTGCTGGCTGCGATTTACGATGCCTTCTACGAAGGACTCGGCCACGCCATCGCCGATACCCACCTTCCCGCCGACGCAGACTGGGCCACCCGAGAACGCGAACGCACCCGCCGATTCGTCGCTTACCACTTTGCCGACCCGCTGGCCCCGGTCTTGCTTAATCGCACAGCTCTAGACCCGCAGCTCACCGAACTCGAAGTGGTCTACATCCAGAACATGAGCGACGACGCCGCCGACGACATTCGCCGCGGCCAAGCTGCGGGCCAACTCCCGGCCGACATCGACGCCGACAGCGCTGGCGCCTTCGTGATCGGTGGACTTCGCCATGGAATCGCCCAACAACTCCGCATCGATCCACCCTTCAACCCCGATCAGGCCACCGATCGGCTCTGGCGCCTGACCGCCGGCGCACTCGGCCTCACTTGAGCCGGTGGCGCAATAC
>NZ_JBAUZA010000273.1:0-63057 GCF_049585075.1 Mycobacterium sp. | reverse complement strand
GCTCACCAGAGGCCAGCCGAGTATTCCCCGCTGCCAGTGAATTACGACGATATGCCCCGCGCATACTTCGACCCGGTGGCTCGCATCCCTGACATGGACGAGGATCATGTGATCGCGGGACTGAACTTTCCGTTCTTCCCCCGGTTCTGTGGTCAGATGTTCGCCCACCTCGGTGACCGCGACCTGGGTCTTAAATGCGTGCGGGCGTACAACGACTTCGTCATCGATGAGTGGTGCGCGGCGGCGCCCGGTCGCTACATCCCCATGGTCATCATTCCGTTGTGGGATACCCGTTTGGCCGTTGAGGAGACGCTACGGTGCGCCGGCAAGGGCGCCAAAGCCATTGCCTTCTCGGAGAACCTGCACCCGTTGGGATTTCCGTCCATCCACTCGGGGGCATGGGACGACTTCTTCGCGGTGGTGAACGAGACGAAGATGCCGCTGTGCACGCACATCGGCTCGTCTTCGGTTAGTCCCACTACGTCGCCTGACGCACCTTTCGGGGTTCAGGCGGTCAACATCAACCTCAATCTCGCGAACTCAACCACGGATTGGTTGTTCTCGGGCAAGCTGCAGAAGTACCCCGACCTGAAGATCGTGCTGGCCGAGGGCGGCATCGGCTGGATCCCCTACCTCATCGAGCGTGCAGAACATGTCGCCACCGACTATCAGTACCTGCGCGCCAACAACTGGGCGGTTGATCCGGCCACAATGCGCTTGACCCCGGTGCCCACCGACCCCGAGATCTTTCCGGATTCACCGCGCCAGCTCTTCCGCGACCACATGTACGGCTGCTTCATTGAGGATGACTTCGGGGCGGCTAACCTCGACTCCATCGGCGTCGACAATGTGATGATTGAAACGGATTATCCGCACACCGACAGCCTGTGGCCCAACTCCCTTCAGGCCGCTCACAAGGCACTCGACGGCCGGTCCGACCTCGACAAGTACAAAGTGCTGCAGGGTAATGCTCGCCGGGTCTTCGACTTTGAGCCCGCCGCGTATCCGACCCAGGCGTAGTCTGCAGCTGATGGATTCGTTTGATGCGTGAGTACCAGAGCTTCATCGACGGTAAGTGGTTGAGCGACAACGCCCTCGGCACCATCGATGTTATCGATCCGTCCAATGAAGAGTTGATCGGCCGAGTCGTCGACGGTGGACCAAAGCAGGCGGCAATGGCGATCGAGGCTGCCCGGCGAGCTTTCGACGAAGGCCCGTGGCCGTGGGTGTCCGTCCGGGAGCGGGCGAAGATCATCAAGCGATTCGCTGAGATCCTCGATGAGCGTAAAGCGGAGCTTCGGGAGCTAGTCGTCGCCGAGATCGGCTCGACCGGCTTCATCACGGACCTGATTCAGGTTGGCGGCGCCATCGAGGCGGCCCACTACTACGGCGATTTCGTCGAACACGATGTGACGTGGGTGGAGACACCGGGCGGGCCTATAGTTTCGCCGACTGGCTTGGGCGGCGTGACGGTGGTTCGTGAACCGGTCGGGGTGGTCGGCGTCATCACTCCATTCAACTTTCCTTTCTCGATCAACATTCAGAAGTGCTTGGCAGCGTTGGCCGTCGGCTGCACTGTGGTACTGAAGCCCCACCCATGGACTCCGATGAACGCCCTGGAGCTGGCCAAGGTTGGCGAGGAAGCGGGCCTCCCGCCGGGAGTGTTCAACGTGGTCGTGGGCGGTGCCGACGTGGGAGAGGAGCTGTGTACGCACAGAGGCGTCGACATGATCGGGTTCACCGGTTCGACGGCGACCGGTCGACGCATCCGCGAGCTTTCGGCGGCAACGATGAAACGCACACAGCTGGAACTCGGCGGCAAGCGCGCGCATATTGTTCTCGACGATGTCGACGAAAGTGAGGTTGCGGGAATAGGATTCGGGCAGGTGCTGATGCATGCCGGACAGGCATGCACGGTCACGTCACGACTTCTGTTGCCCGAGTTCCTGCTCGAAGCGTATGTCGAGGGCGTCAGAGCCATGGCTCCGATGATCACGGTCGGGGATCCGCGTGATCCCGCCACTGTCGTCGGTCCACTGATCAGGGATCAGCAGCGTCAGAGAGTTGAATCCTTCGTTCAGTCGGGCCTGCAGGAAGGCGCGCGGCTGGTGGTCGGCGGCAAACGTCCCGAACACCTTCAACGAGGCTTCTACTACGAACCGACGGCATTCGTCGACTGCCGCAGCGACATGCGCTTATGCCAGGAAGAGGTGTTCGGGCCTGTACTGGCAGTGATGACCTACAGCTCCGAAGACGAAGCCATCCGCGTCGCGAACGACTCCATCTACGGTCTGGCGGGTCTGGTGATGACCCGCAATTCCGCAAGGGGATTCAACGTCGCCAGGCAGATCCGAACCGGCACCATGATGGTGCAGACTGTCGCACCCGGTGTCGATCTAGGAACCAATCCGGGTGGCGGGCAGGGCCCCGGCTGGTCTTTGCCGGCGCGCGGCATGTTCAACGGCGGGGGGCCGTTCGGCGGCTTCAAGCAAAGCGGACTTGGCCGAGAGCAGGGGCGCTGGGGCTTCGAGGAATACACCGAGCTGAAATCAATCACGATGATGTAGCGGAGCACTGCGCCTTCGACGACGCGGCGTGGGTCCGCGTACGGACTCCCTGCTGGAAAGGTCGCGTTATGGAACCTCTGAAGGACGTCCGCGTCCTTGAAGTGTCACTGTTCTCGGCGGATGCGCTGGGCGGGCATCTGGCTGACCTCGGCGCAGAGGTGATCAAGGTGGAGCCGCCTGGCGGCGGCGGTTTCCGCGGTGCGGCGGTTTCCGGCGGCGAACTGCAAGACTCGCACTGGAATCGCGGCAAAAAGAGTGTGGCGATAAACCTGAAAACGCCTGACGGGCAAGAGGCGTTTCGCCGCCTGGCCGCGACATCGGCGGTGGTGATCGACGGACTACGCTACGGAACCGCGCACCGGCTCGGCTTCAGCTACGACGACATCGTCGCAGTCAACCCGACAGTCGTGTACTGCGTGCTCAACGGCATGGGCAGCTATGGGCCCTACACCCGATTAGCCACACACGGGCTTTCCTTCGATTGTTTCGCCGGCTTAAGCCCGCCGATCATCGATGCGGATGGAACGCCACGCCTTTCGGGGGCGGCGACAGGGACGACAGGTGTTCTGGCGGGACCGCTGTACGCAGCGATGGGCGTACTCGCCGCGCTACACGCCGCCGGACGCGACGGCAAGCCGCAGTACGTCGAAGTAGCGCAGGTCGATGCTGCGATCAACTGGAACTTTCAACACCTCACAGCGTTAGCAAACGGCCAACCCTCCTACGGTGAGGCAATCCGCGCATCGCTTCGCTACCAGTACTACCGAACTCGCGATCGTAACTATGTGGTGTTCAACGCGTTAGAGGACAAGTTCTGGCTGAGATTTTGCGAGTCTCTCGACAGGATGGATCTTTTCGAACCGGGGCGCCAACAGCCGGGGAAGGACCTCGAGGCAGAGGCCCGGCTGCGCGAGGAATTAACCGAAATTTTCTCGAGCCGCACCCGTAAGGAATGGACTGACTTCTTCATTGAAACCGATATCGCAGGAGCACCAGCATTTTTGGGAGCAGACCTCTTCGACGACGACCACGCGAAGGCGCGCCGACTCGTCTACGAGCAGGCTCAGCCGGACGGGACGTCGCAGCGATTGATTGGAACGTGCATCAAGACCAAACCCGACGAAGGATTTGCACCGTCAGCAGCGCCGCACGTTGGGCAGCATACGGAAGAGTTACTCGGCGCCCTGGCAGGCTACGACCCGGCCGGAATGGAGCGCCTTCGTTCGACGGGTGCAATCTGAACGTCGGCGCGTGCCCACTCGCGAAGGAACGCCGACGTGGGTTCGTCAAATTCCCTGCCTGCCTCGAACCGCTCAAGCCTGCGCAGCACTGGCTCAGCGAACATGCACTCGGGTTAGCAGGCATCAGCCACTACAGCGTCGCAGCCGCCGACCATCGGGCGGCACTGAACTTCTATCGCCGCGCTTTCAACGCCGAACCTATTCATACCGGACTCGCTCGGGCGTCCAGAGTTATCGGTCCGGTGGACGCGATTGCCCCCGAGGGCCAACGCAATTTCCGTACCGGTCTCGACTCCGGCTTTCAAAGTCGCTCGAGCCCTGCGCTGCAAGCGCTACGCGGGGGCGGTGCCTTTGAGGGCGCTTCCATGTTGATGCCATCAACACCTTCAGCGTATCGGCAGGTCGATTCACGTACTTTCGCGTCGTTTCGCGTACTCTAATTCCGCATTTGCCCAGCTCAGCGAAACTTATGCGCCTGGTTCGATTCCCGGCAGCTCCACCAATAATTTGCTGACGCACGCTCACTTCGAGAATCGCGCAGCAAACGGATGGCTGTGCTGCGCTTCGGATTTGGACAGCCTGGTAATCAACTGCTGACGTTGCGAGACGCACAGTCTCTTATGTTCCTTTTCCCTTGCTTTCAGCTTTTCCTCAGTTAGTCTGGTGCTGCGGCGTTCTAAAGCAGTGAGAGACAACATGACAACGCCGCACGTATTCAGGGGGCTAGTCCGGAGGGGACTGACATGATTCATCGTCGTATAGGTGGAATGGCACTCGTCGGCGCGGCTGCCGGTGCAGTTATAGGTGCCGCGCTAATCAGCAGCCCGACGGCTTACGCGGACCCACCCCCGGTGCCCCCAGTGAACCCATTTGATGTCTTCATTCCGCCCGGCGATGAGGGCTTCCCGACGGATACCCAAGTATCCTCGATTCCGTACCTATACACCTTTCATACGGAGAACATCCCGTACACCGTTTTCGACCAGGGCCACAATGTGGTCGGGACCTATGACATCCACCAGACCGGCCAAATAGCCGGTCTACTACCGGAGATCGGCCTCGTCGACGAATCGAATGTGGTCACCGACAGTACTGGCGCGGCCCCCGCTGTTGGAACGGAGTGGGACGCCACCGGTCTGGGCCTGCTTTTCCCCCAATTTGATTTCTTTGAGAACATGTCTATGAGTAGCCCAGACGGAACGTCAGCGGACCTATTCGTACTACTCGACGTCGCCAATTACTTCTCAAGCGGGCCGGCGGGCATAGTGGATGAGCTCGGCTTCCCCGGCATCTTCGTGCCCATTATCGATATCCCGACCTGAAGCGGAACGTCGGCGGGTCTTGAATTCGGTGGCTCCGGCGGGCTGACCGATCTCAGCGCATTGTGGTCTGACGTCCCCAATCTGTTCTGACCAATCGAGGCCTGCATCCCAGGGTGCGCAAAGCAACCTAGATCCACGGCGCTGCTGCGTGCCCCTAGTGGCCGCGCGTGCTGACGGTGGTCAGCACAAACCCCTGTTGACTCTTCTTTTGCCGTGTCGCACCGTGCTGATCCGTAAACTATCTGCGCAGGTCAACCGCATTATATGCGTCTTCGATTCCCGGCAGCTCCACCACGAAAGGCCGCAGCTGAGCAGGCGGGTGAGTTCAGCTGCGGCGCGGCGTGCGCTGGACTCTTCGTCGAGTGGAGCGTCCAACGCCCCTGACGCCGAAACAACGAGCTAAATTCGGCTGGGCTAAAGGTTTGTCTGATGACGCGATTCATGATTCTGTGAGACGCCGAGCGTGGATGCAACAGCACCCAGGCTAGTGAATGCAGAGACAGTGGATCGCGAAGAAGGAGAAGGGATGTGCGCGGCGAACTTCACGCGCTCTTGGTTGCCGAATGACCGTGTGATGCGTTGCGGCATGACGCTGCTCGTCACGATGACGTTGGCGCTCGCCGCCTGCTCAGGGTCGACCCTCGCGTCGACCGCATCGACACCAACCGCCAAGCCGCCCACAGCGAAGACCGCGCTCCCGCCCGCGCCGCGACGGCTGGCATCCGATCCCGTGCAACTGGCGGACGACCTCGTTGCCGACGAGCAGGCGCTGCGCGACCCGACGTCGTCGGAGGCACTGCTAACCGGGGCGGCGCACCGCCAGCAAGCGGCCTACCGCGCCCTTGGTTGCCATCCCGAGTGGGACGCAAGCACGCGCTCGCGGATCCCGCCGTCGCTGCTCGACATTTACGACCGCAACGTCGACGCGCAACGGCAATTCTTCGGACCGGCCGCGACCCTGCCGCAGGACACGTTGCCCGCGTGGCGAATCGACCCGCCGGTGCCGGCCGACGAGCTGCTCCGCTACTACCGCGAAGCGCAGGCGGCGACCGGCGTCGGCTGGAACTATCTTGCGGCGATCAACTTAATCGAAACCGGGCTGGGCCGCGTCGTCGGCGTGAGCCCGGCCGGCGCGCAAGGCCCCATGCAGTTTTTGCCCTCGACGTTCGCCGCCTACGGCGGCGGCGGCGACATCCTCTCACCGCACGACAGCATTATGGCGGCCGGTCGCTACCTCGCCGCCAATGGCTTCGCCGACGACCACGACCGCGCCCTGCTTCGATACAACAACTGGGACCGGTACGTCCGGGCGGTCAACGACTACGCCGCAGTGCTCGCCGCCGATGTCGCTAGGTTCGCCGGGTACTACCGGTGGGATATTTACTACCGCACGATTGCTGGTGACGTGCTTTTGCCCATCGGTTACGCGGCGACCTCGCCGATCCCCGTCACCGACTATTTGGCTACCCACCCGCAGTGAGAATCTGCCGGTCCACTACCAGGCGGCGGCACCTTCTCTGAGTTCGTCGGGGCCGCGCTTTCGCACCTGTCGGCGTCGGCGCGGCGAACAGTGGTATCACCGCCATGCTTTTACGCGGGGCGTGTTGATGTCATCAACACAGTCGGCGTATCCGCAGGTCGTTTTGCGTACTTTCGCGTCGTTCCGCGTAGTCAAATCCCGCGTTCCTACAGGTAAAGCCAATTTTTAGGGCGGGTTCGATTCCCGGCAGCTCCACCAAAGGCCGCAGGTCAGAGCGGTCCTTTACGTGTCGGCCGGCAGGTCCGCTGCTATTTGGGGTTGAGCAGTCGCTGATTCGTGCTTACTGAGCGCCACGGCTAGCGACGCCGGAAATACCTAGGCGTTAAGCAAAGTCGACGCGATGTCATCCGGCTCGTAGTTGGTTTGCTGACGGATGCCGGTCTGCAGCGCCGCATGGATCAGGTCGGGGTCGTAGGCGTGCGGTTCGGTCGAGTCGATGAATTGCTCGACGATCGCCACGAAACGTCCCGGGTGATCGCGGTGGGGCGTATGTCCGGACTTCTCGAAGATCTCAAGGCGCGAACCGGCGATTTGCTCATGGGCCAGTCGAGCATGGCTCACTGGGATGATCAGGTCGTCGGCGCCCCAAATGATTTGTACTGGAAGGTCGTGTATCAGATAGGTGCGGTCCAGCATCGTGACGAACTGGCCGCGCGTGTCGACCACCGCGCGCAGAGTGCGTGCGAATGCAGCCACGGCACCGGGTTTGCGCAATCCGCCGAGCAGACGCGGCATGCTGGCAACATCGTTTCCGAATTTTGTGGAGCCCAAGACGTTTTCGACGACGCGGCCGACGAGTTCCAACGCGGGGACCGCGCCGGGTACCCTCAGCACCGAGAGCGCCTCGGCCCCCATCGGCATTGCCGCTAACCGCAACACCAGGCTGACGTCTTTCGTCACGCCCCCAGTGCTTACCAGCACGATGCGCTCGACAAACTGCGGGTACTGATACGCGAACTGCATTGCGATGCCGCCACCAAGAGAATGCCCGACGAGGGTCACGCGGTCGATGCCGAGCGCGATGAGGAGGTCGCGCACCCCGTTGGCGAATGCCGCCAACGAGTAGTCGGCGCGGGGCTTGTCGGACTCACCGTGGCCCAGCAGGTCGGGGGCGATCACGGTGAATCGTTGCGCAAGCTTGGCGTGCACGGTGTCCCATGTCGTGGAGTTGTCGCCGACGCCGTGGAGCATGAGGATGACTGGACCGGACCCGGCGATACGGAAGGCCCGGCGGTGGCCGTGGATTGTGCGGAATTGCAAAGAGGGCGCGACGACATCCCGTACGGGCCGCAAATGGCTGCGTGAACGGTGCGGCATGGTGTTGTCCTCTCATGGTGTCTGTCTCGACCGCTGAAGTGGCGTGTGGAGACAAGCTTCCGAGAGAGCGCTTGGTAAATCCTTGGATGATTCTTGAGGCGACTTTGCGGGCCGAAAATTGGCTGAACTTCAACTGGTGCTCGCGCGGCCGCAGCGTCGACGGGCGGACGTCACGAGCCGCCTTGATGCGATCAACACCTGCCGCGTATCCGCTCGTCGTTTCACGTACTTTCGCGTCGTTTGGACGATTCGCAAAGGCCCAGTGTTAAGTTGCCCACCGGTAGAGACGCGACCGCCGCTTGGTCCAATCTGTGGGGGTGGGCAAGACTAGGTTGCGGTTCTTGTTGCTCATCTGGCTGGCCTTCAGTGCGACCTTGTGCCTCAGCGATCACTACTTTCATGTCCGAACCAGGACGCTGCGTTATCACTGGGCGCCGATGGTCGACGGCCAGTCCGTCTGGGTAGGACTGGTCTTCGGCGCGGCCGCAGTCGCCATGATCGCGGGCACCCTGGCCTTTCCGCTTTCTGATGTACCGCCCAGGATCCCCTGGCGTTCCATCCTCGGCTCGTATACGGTGTTCGTCGCCGCATACGCCATTTCAGGTCAGGTCGGCGCTACTCACCCCACGGCATTGTTTGTGACACTGGCGATCCTGTGGCTGTTGCGCGTTGCCCTGCGACAACACGACCGGCTCGTCTACCTCGTTCACGGCTTGGTGTTGGCCCTGCTTGGTGTGGTCGGCGAAGGACTGTTCTCTATCGCAGGTCTGTTTGACTATCGGCTCCAGCAGGTCGTCGACTGTCCCTGGTGGCTCGCCGGCCTCTACCTCCACGGCAGCATTGCTTTGCTCGAAGTCGCTAGAGGTGCCAAGTCACTGCATGCGCCAGCAGTCGGTCAGGCGACCGTTCGGGCGGTGTGAGTCCCCGAATGGTTTGCGACGTGTGATTCGGTTTTGGACGCGTGCGATATGGGTGTGCTGACGGCGGTCAGCACATTGCTCATGCCGGCTCATGTTTCCCCATGTGGGGTCGTGCTGACTCAGTTTCCATCTACGCAAATCAACCGTGCTATATGCGACTTCGATTCCCGGCAGCTCCACTGAAAAGATGCTGGTCAGAGGGCTGATCGAACGCCTAAGTACCGATGTCGAACCTGCCACACCGAAGGCCAAATCTACCGCCACGAGGAATGCGCCTGCGGCGCCCCGGGCGAGGACCTGACCCACGAGCTGATGTGAATTCGACGCTCACGTCCGACGGAGCGGCCGATCCACCAGCACCCGCTGTCCGCCTCGCCACTGAACGACGCGAATCTGATGGCCGGTTTGCAGGCCGGTGACCGGGTCGACATGAAACCGCCCGAACAAGGTGGTGGTGTCGAGTCTTTGTGACGCGGCCCGCACCGGTAACGATTCAACAGTTCCGGCCTCCTTCACACAGCGCTGCCAAAGGACACCCGCGGCGAAGGCCGCAGCAGCCGGATAGGGCGGCTCAGCACCATTCGCATCCCGGTAACACTGGCTGAACCACTCGCTGCTGGGTCCGTCCGCGGGATCATCTGTCGCGTCGTCGAACCACTGGCACGGTCCGTAAAGCCCCTCAACGCGATCACCGATGGCGTGCCGGAGCTCATCAACTCCGGCCGCGACCAATCCAACTGCGCGCCAACGGCGTTCGCCGTCCCACTGCGCGATGGCCACGTCGTCGTCGAAGGAACCGGCCGATAACAGCACATCGCCCGCCGGGATCTGCGCCAGCACGTCTCTCACCCGACCTGGCCGAAAAGTGACCAACCGCCGTAGGAGACCGAGTCGCCTGGCCGCCACCGCCGCCCCTCCGGCCACCTCGCGGCCGAACCCCGTGTCGACGTGCACTATTACTACCTCCGACCCCTCACCAAGACCGCCGGCGGCAAGGGTCTCGAGCACCGCGGCGAGATAGCGGTAAGCGGGAGACTCTACGTTGACGACACGCGGATACGCCGGCCGCGCCAGCCGGGCGGTGGCGCCACCGTGGTTCCAGACGACCCCTGTGCTGGCGGCCGCGGCCGCGACCGCCGATCCCGAACTGTAGGGCCCGAACACCACGTCCGGCCGGCTAGCCTCGGCGGCGCGTATCGCGGACGCCGCGGACGGGTAAGCGTCGATGACCCGCAGACTTACTGCGAAATGCTCGGCCCAGAGAGCGAGGGCGTTCGCCCCTGCTTTCCCGAATCTGGCCAGCGGCCCCGACAATGGGGTAACCAGGACGGCGCGAGCTGCCACACCCACAACTTAAGCAGTGGCCGCACGCCGGTGCTAGAGCGCATTGGCGGCCTAAAAGTTACCGGGGCCGATCTGCGGCGTCGGCGTGTTGGAACATACGCTCCGATAATTCAACGAACTGGTTCTCGTGCCCGCCAGCCACAGACGAGTAGCCCAGCCTTCGTACCTCCGTTGCGAACCCCACATGTCGCAGGCCAACTGCTCCAACTCGCTCGCCTGAAACCTCGCTTCGTATTTGACAGTGAGTAAATAGGATTGAGCTGGTAGCACCTGCCCAGAGATGGAGCTTTTCAGCTGTGTCAATAGGATTGGGCCGGGCATTGCCCCCAAAACGGTGCAATTTTCCGCTGTGTCAATAGGTTTGGGGTATCGGCACCTGCAACGTACTTTCAATCGAGCGCGGATGAGCGCACAATGGTGTCGGCGGATTCTCACGAATTTTCACTTCTGAGACCCAGGAGAGTCCTCTTTATGAGTTCTACGTCCTTTAGCCGGGACCTGAACGGGTTCGCCATCGAGTTGTGACGGTGATCGCGGGGTGCCGCCGGCCGGCCTTCGACATCGCATCGCCCCGGCCGGCAATCTGGGTCGGCTGGCGGCAATGACCATCCCCCACCGGCGGAAGGGAAACGTATGCAACGGCTCAGCGGGCTGGATGCCAGCTTCTTGTATTTGGAAACGCCCTCGCAGCCGTTGCACGTCTGCGCGATCTTGGAGTTGGACACCGCGACGGTGCCCGGCGGGTACAGCTTCGCCCGGCTGCGCGAAGAGTTGGGCGTGCGGATCAAGTCGATCCCGGAGTTTCGGCAGAGGTTGGCCGACAGCCGGCTGAATCTGGACCATCCGGTGTGGGTGGAGGACCACAGTTTCGATCTGGACCGGCATCTGCACCGCATCGGGTTGCCGGCGCCCGGCGGGCGCGTCGAGCTATCGGAGACCTGCGGGCGCATCGCCTCCCTGCCCCTTGATCGCGGCCAGCCCTTGTGGGAGATGTGGGTGATCGAGGGGATCGCCGGCGCCGACGCCCGGGCCGGGGGCCGGCTGGCCCTGATGACCAAGGTGCATCACGCCAGCGTGGACGGGGTGGGCGGTGCGAACCTGCTGTCGCAGCTGTGCGGCACTGAACCGGACACGCCGGCGCCGGAGGCGGTGGACGGGCCGGGGGACACCAACTCGGTGGGAATGGCGGTGCGCGGCCTGGCGAAGTTCGCTGCCCGGCCGCTGCAGATGGCCGCTGTGGTGCCGATGACGGCGTCAGCGATCGTCGACATCGTGCGCCGGGGGCGAAGCGGGCGGGCCATGGCTGCGCCGTTCCGGGCGCCCCGCACCCCGTTCAACGACTCCATTACCCGCCGGCGCAACATCGCCTACGCCGGCCTGGACCTCGACGACATCAAGACGATCAAGAACCGGTTCAATGTCACGGTCAACGACGTGGTGATGGCATTGTGCGCCGGGGTGCTGCGCAAGTTCTTGCTCGATCGCGGTCAGCTGCCCGATGCCTCGTTGGTGGCCACGGTGCCGGTGTCGGTGCATCAAAAGTCCGACCGGCCCGGCCACAACCAGTTGACGGCGTTGTTCTCCCGCCTGCAGACTCAGATCGCCGACCCGGCCGACCGGCTGCGTGCCATCGCGCGCGCCAATGGGGTGGCCAAGGAGCACAGCGCGGCGATCGGGGCGACGCTGTTGCTGGACTGGGCGCAGTTTGCCGGGCGTGCGCTGTTGGCCCCGGCCGTGCGGCTCTTCGCCAGTACCGTGCTGACCCGCCGACCGGTGCACAACCTGGTCATCTCCAACGTGCCGGGACCGCAGGTGCCGTTGTACTTCCTGGGCTGCCAGGTCAAGGCGATGTATCCGCTGGGACCGATCTTCTACGGCACCGGTCTCAACATCACGGTGATGTCGCTGACCGGCAAGCTTGACGTCGGGATCAACTCATGCTGGGAACTGGTGCCCGACGTATGGGACCTGGCCGACGACTTCGAGGTCGCTCTGCAGGAATTGCTCACCGCCGCCGCGTGATCCGCCCGAGTACCAGCTCGATGGGTTAGGTGGCCGCTCTCGACAGCGTCAAGACCCGCTAACGAAGCCGCAGGTAACGAGCGGGAGTGAGCGGGAACGAGACGTAACGGACCGGCGGGTCAGAAAGCAAAAGGTCTGGTAGAGCGTCGGTTTCGATTCCCGGCAGCTCCACAATAAAATGGCAGGTCAGAGCGGTAATATTTACCCACTGAGCCGCCTCGTCAAGATTCGGCGTAGTGTCCCGATGGCGAACACCCGGATCCGTTCGCGCAAGGACGGGACGGTCGCGTCGCAGCTTCAGACCGGGGCTCCATCCCGCTAGGTTGAGCACGAGGAGCTCTTATGATCTTTCGCCGTCTGGCTTGGGCGCTCGGCGCGGTAGTGGTGGCGGCCATCATTCCCGTCCAGGCCCATGGTGAGCCACCGACGAAGTGTCTGACCAACACGCCCAAGGGCAAGCAGGTCTACGTGCCCTGCGATCTGCTCAACGCCGGCGCCAATTTCCCGCCGGGGCAGCGTTGTCCTCCTCCGCTCGAGCAGTACCCGAAAGATGTGGCGGACTGGTGTGGCGAAGGCCCAGGCCTTGCGAGTCCCGCGCCCACGAGCCCTGCGACTCCGACAAGTCCGACGAGCCCTACAAGTCCTACGAGCCCGGCGGCTCCGGGCAATCCTCGGTGACGACATCCTGTTTGTTCTCGTGAACGAAACCGCAGGCAATGAGCGGGACTGAATCGGAACGAAACGGAACCAACCGGCAGTTCAGAAGCCAAAAGCCCTGGTAGAGCATCGGTTTCGATTCCCGGCAGCTCCACTGAGAAAGGCCGCGGATGAGCGGCCCGTTTTGCTTTGACTGCGGACCACGCATCGACATCGCCAGCAACGCTTACGAGTTCCGGGACGGGCGCTCGCCCGTTCATCGGGGCATCAGCGCGCTAACGGGTAGTTGTTGGCGTCGGTGAACCGTACATTTCGTCGATCAGAGCTTTGGCGATGAGCGTGGCCGCGGCTCGCCCATCGGGGGTGGGATCCAGGTTGACCCAGATCACGATTGTCACTTTGTTCTTTGGGTCGGTGGCGGCGAAGGTGTTGAAGCCAGGAACTTCACCGGTATGCCCATACAGCGCACCGAATTTCGCGAGGGCCAGCCCGTACTGCGGCGCATCTGGTTGTGCCGGGTTCGTTGATTGCAGGCTGGCGATCCGCTTAGATTGCATGTCGGGATCGAGCAGTTTCCCTTCGGCCAACGCCTCAGCCAAGGTCGCCAGATCGGCCACGGTGGAGATGCCGGCGCCTCCCGCCCAGGCCCACGACGGGTTCATGGAAGTCTGATCACCAGGCTGCAGCGTGCCGGTCTTTGCTGCCGCCTGCATTTCCGGCGGTATGGCCGCTGGTGAGCCCATAGTCAGCACGTTGGTGCCATACATATATCCCTGGGGATGCGGGTCCGGGATGGCGTTTGAGGTGGGGGGTGGAAACAGCGTGTCCTTGAGCCCCAGTGGGGTGAACAACCGATCCTGAAATACCTGCGAAAGGGGTTTCGCGTCAAGCGCTTCGGCGATGAGCCCGAGCAACACCGTGTTGGTGTTCGAATAGTGGTAGCCCGTTCCGGGTGGGAAGTATGGCGGATGGCTGTAGGCCAGCGCGAGTAATTCGTCTGGATTCCACACTTTTTGTGGATCGCTATCGCCGATCTCGTTTAGTTCGCGCGTCTCGCTGTAGTTGTAAAGGCCGCTACGCATGTTCAACAACTCGGCGATGGTGATGTGGTCACCGTCCGGAACATCTGGACGGAACTTCGACACCGGATCGCCGAGGCTGAGCTTGCCCTCCTGGGCCTGCTGCAGGATCACTGTGCCGGTCCATGTTTTGGTGATCGATCCAATCCGGACGTGATCCGCCAGCGACACCGGAACTCTGCTACCCACTGTGGCGGTGCCGTACGTCGTGCTGATCTCGCCGGCGGGCGAGCGTACTAGCGCGACTGCCCCTGGGACGAGCATCTCCCGGGCCATCGAGGTGACCCGCACCCGCAGCGTCATCTGATTGATCGGCGTAAACACCGGGGTCGAACCGGCCGACGAGGATGGGCTCGGCGACGACCCGCCGCCGCACGCGCCGACCAGCAAGGCAACGCCAAGGATGGCAGCGACGGTCTGGACCCGGAGCCATCCGGGCCGCAAGGGTGAAGGCAGTGCAGAAAGGACCACTGCCGGACTCCTCCCTAAGGGACATGCGGGTCTGTGCCAACATTTTCCGGCCGCGCGCAGCGAACGCTACACGTTCCGCAACTGGCCGGCAGCACCGACACGATGCCTGAGATCCCTACTGCAGAGGACGCTGGTCTAGGCGTCGAAGGCGACCCGACACCTGGCCAAGTTAAAGTGCGCTAGTCCTCTGCGGGCTGACTGGTCCGCGCATCCCAAATCCGTTGTGTCTCTTCGTCGGTCGATGTGTGGTGGATTTCCTGAAAGTTCAGTCCACCCCGACGGAACGTGGCAGTGACGGCGGCGGGCACGTCCTGTTCCGGCGTTGGCGTGGGCAGCCAATCGCAGGGTCGTACATGCACCAAATCCACCGCCGCAGCGGTTTCGTTGGCGTCGTAGAAGTACGGCCCGGAGATGCGGCCCAGCCAGAACCAGCCGTCGGTGTCGCGCGTCCACACAAACGAGCCGTCGTCGAGCTCGGCGAATCGGGCGACCCGACGGGCTAGCCGCTCTTGTTCGGCCGGCCGACTCACGGATTGCCCGAACCCGCACAGGCCGAGCCGGCGAGCGCGGTCGATGGTGGCTTGCAGTTCGACGGCATCGTTGCGGGATCGCATCGGCGCGCGGTAGACGGCGACCATAAGAGATCATCGTGCCGCGGTGCTGTCGCCGACGCGCCGGTGTTGGTCACGGCAACAGAAGTACTGATGGGCCCGGTTACGCCCGGATTAATTTGTGGGATTTTGGCGCCTTGGCTGTTTTGACTGAGAGTGGCTGGGGCCCGTGCGGCACATACCGACGTCTCCAATTTCCCGGAAGAATCAGCCGGAATAGTAGAAAATCTGATCCAGGCTGGCGCAGCGCAATCCAACATAGCCTCAGCAAACATACTGCCTATGACCGCACCCACGTTTGGCGCACGTCAGGACGTACGTCATCCTCGGCAGAAGTTATCCGCGAGTCTTTGCTCGCCCGCATTTCGTCGCTCTATTGCACAAGGATGCAATTACGAGAGCGAGCGCCACATATACCCTAATTCCGCGGTTCGGAAACTCTATTTTTGTGGTGATTCATCTCACAAACCGGACTATTGTATGCCCGTCTCACACGCGCTACCGTCTGCCACGGCGGCTATCTGACGTGCACATATGTGGCCTCCGTTGACATAGGTATCGGCCGCTTGCGGCAAGGTACCGGCCTTGGATCCAAGCAGCGGAATCGGCATCCGCTGCTGCCCTGAGGAGGCAGGTTGGTCACGTCCGGCACCATTCATGCGTGGGATCCGCGTATCGGATCGGTCATTTGTTGGCACGCAACCACAAGGGGATACGCGAAAGGCCGACAAGCACCAATAAGCGTAATAACGGCCGGTTATCAGCAAACGCACCATCTGCGAGGATCTTCCGAATTCATTGGTCCGCGATCGACTGATAACCCGGCGTAGAACTATGGCGCTAAACGAGCGAAGCCGAAGTCAAGCCACGCCTGTAGCCCTTCTGGAGCGCCACCCGGACAACGACGCCAGGTCGGGCAATCGTCTGCCCGCGATTTTCGGCGTCTCGATGCTGATATCAGCGATGTTCGTCGCCGGCCCCCCTAGCGCGCTACGCGCATCACACATATCCCTCGACGTAAATCTGACGGCTGGCGACGTTGCCCTGATCATGGGTGGTAGCGGTGTCCCCACTCCGACGCAGCAGTACGCCGACACGGTCGCCAATCTGTACCTGCAGCCCAACGGATTTGGTCATGCTCTCGAGGACGTGGGCACTGAGCCGTTCACTCACGGCCACGCGTTCGCCGACACGGCTGCCGCTCTGGACCACTTCCAGCCAAACGGAGTCGGCGGTATCGCCGAGGTGCTGACCACCCCTGAGCTATTCACCAACCGGTTTTGGTCCGAGACCTTGGGAGCCGTTGCCCTGCTGCAGGCGATCCAGCAAGAGATCGCCGACGGGAACGTGTCCGCCGGCCACCCCTTGTACGCATTCGGGTATTCGCAAAGCTCGGCGCTGTCAGGGCTGACCATGCAGCAACTAGCTTCCGCTGGCGTCCCCGCGCAGGACCTGCACTTCGTCCTTGTCGGCGATCCTTCGACCCCCGACGGGGGCATATTCAGCGAGTTCGGGCTGACGGAACTCGCACCGGGACTGAATGACCTGACTCCCGAAAACCTATATCCGACCGACGTCTACACCCTCGAATACGATCCCGTCGCCGATTTTCCTCAGTACCCGACCAATGTGTTGAGCGACCTCAACGCCCTAGATGGGCTCTTTTTCGAACATCTGGCTTATCTGGGGCTGACTCCGCAGCAGATTTCGGATGCCATACCACTGGAAACCGCCAGCGATTCCCTTACCAGCTATTACATGATCCCTTCCGAAACATTGCCCATCCTCGACCCGTTGCTGCTGACGCCGATCGTCGGCCAGCCCGTCTACGACCTGCTCGAACCCGACACCAGCATCCTGGTCAATCTCGGATACGGCAGCATCACCGAAGGCTGGAACCAGGGTCCAGCCGATCTCGTGAGCACCGTGAACTGGGGGCTGCCTGACATGGACTGGAATCAGGTCTTCGCGGCTTTGGACACTGGTGCGCAGCAGGGGTGGGCTGCGTTCACCGCTGACTTGCTGAACCCCGCGACCTACCAGATCGACCCAATTGTGGACAGCCCTGTGCTGACCCAGTTGATTAGCGCCGAGTTCGGGGCAGGACTGATCGACACTGCGCACCCGGACTTCATCCAGGCCCTGTTGGGAGCGCTGGATATGGTCAGCCCGATCACATTCTGAGGTGGTCGAGGCGCGGTCTACCCGTCAGTGACCGGTGAACGTCGGAGCGCGGCGCTGCGCAGCTGCTGCCACGCCTTCGCGGAAGTCGGCGGTCGCCTGTAGCCGGGTTTGTTCTTCAAGCTCGCGGGCAGTGGCCGCGGCGACAGCGTCGGCCAGTCCGGCGCGCATGGTGGCACGAATGCTGGTCAGCGCCAAAGGGGCCGACGCGGCGATGCGCTCGGCGAACCGAATCGCCGCCGGGCGCACATCACCGTCGGTGGCGAATTCGTCGACCAGCCCTGCTGCGTAAGCGATTTCACCACCGAAACGCTCACCGGTGAGCATCCACTCTAGTGCTTTCTGCTGGCCCACGACGCGCGGCAGTGTGGCGGTAATCCCGAACCCGGGATGAAACCCGAGTCTGCTGAAGTTGGCCGCGAATTTCGAGGAAGGCGCGGCCACGCGAAAGTCTGCGCTTAGGGCAAGCCCGAGTCCGCCGCCGATCGCAGCGCCGTGCACCGCGGCGACAACCGGCTTGGTCGAGCGAAACAACCGGATGGCTTGAGCATAAAGCTCATTGGGCGACACTCGATCCTCGGCGGGCCGGGAGAGGTCGGCGCCTGCGCAGAAGTGTTTTCCCTCCGCGCACAGTAGGATCGCGCGGCATTCGACGTCGTGGTCCAGTCGGTCGTAGGTGTCGGCGATGCCCTTGATCAACGCAGCGTCAAAGAAGTTGTTCGGGGGCCGATGGAGCTCTACCACGGCCACGTGGCCGACGGATTCGACGGTGACATCAGGAGCGGTCACAGCTTTTCCAGAAATTCGCCCACGGCGGCGTTGAACGTCTCGGGCTGGTCCATGTTCGCCGCATGCCCCGCGTTTTCGATGACTACCTTCCGGGAATTGGGGATCTGGCGGTGCATGTAGTCGGCCCCGGCAAGGAAGTCGGTGTCCTCGGCACCCACGATCACCAACGTGGGCACCGAGATGCTGTCGAGCGATGTGATGACCCGAGCATCCTTTTGGGCCATCACTCCGCGGGCGGCGCGGGGCAGTCCCTCGGGATGCTCATGCACCGCCTGCGCGAGTTCTGCCGACGTATCGACGCGCCCTTCGCCGCGCTCAAGTTGTTGCGCACGTCGTTCTACCCACGCATTCCACTTGTCGCGGGCTTCGTCGTTGCGGTAGCCCGGCCCGGTGTCGACCAGCACCAGCGCGGCTACCCGCTCCGGATGGACGAGGTGGAAGGCGAGGGATAGGTAGCCGCCCAAGGACATTCCGCCGAGCACAGCCCGATCGGCACCCGCGGCGTCGAGAATGGCCGCCATGTCGGCGACACTGATCTGCTCGCTGTAGCTGCCCATGTCGTCGGGTGCATCGCTGCTGCCGTGCCCGCGCAGGTCCCAGACGATCACCGGACGATCGACACTCAAGGCATCGACATTCCGGTCCCACATGCCCGCGGTGGCGCCGAAGCCGTGCGTGAGCAGAAGCGGCACACCGGGCGCCTGCCGGTTGTGCACCTGGTAGGTCAACGTGACCGCGTCGTCGCGCTGCAGTCGGTTCACAGCATCACCTCGGAGCCGGACTGGATGGCGGGGTACAGGGCATCGGGACCGCCGGCGACCAGGGCCGCGCCAAGCCGGTCCGCCCAACGATGATGCCCTCCGGCTTCGTCTCGCCAGGCCCAGAGCCGACGGGTCAGATAATGCAACGGGTACTCCTTCGTCATACCGATAGCGCCGTACGTCTGATGTGCGGCCGCTGTCACCAGCTGCGCGGCCCGGTCTGCAAGCAGTTTGGCGCAAGCTATTTCGAAGCTACCCCGGCCGGGCTCGACTGCTTCGACCGCACCGTCGACAGCCGATGCGACGACGGCGGCCTGCTGGTGGATGGTGACCAAGTGAGCTTGCACGGCCTGGAAACGATTGATAGGGCGGCCGAACTGCTCACGTTCGCCGCTGTAGCGCAATGTCATTGCCGCAACGGCACTAATCGCACCGGCCATCAACGCGGCGCGCCCCAGCGCGGTGCGCTCCCAGAGTGTTTGTTCGGTGACCCCGGCCGGCGCGTCGGCGCGCGCAGTTGCCGGCACACCGTCGAAAACCACTGTGTCACGGGGCTCATCGGCGAAGTTGGCTCCGCGGCTGACCGCCGGACCGCCCGACGGTGCGGCCGGGCCGGGCGCGAGCACGACGACGCCGTCGACGAGCCCGATGAGATGCTCAGCGCGGTGGCCCCATGCCACGGCAGGCGCCGTACCGAACAGGCGGTCGCCCTCGAGATGCAGCGTCGTAGCCGGCGGCAGTAACGTACGAACCCCTTCCGGCAGCGCGAGCCCTGCAGACGCCAATAGCCACCCGCCGACCAGTCCGGCCTCGGCTAGGGGGACCGGTGCTGCGTGCGCTCCCGCGGCACGAAGTAGCTGGACCGCATCGGCAACGCTGCCACCGGCTCCGCCCAGCGCCTCCGGGACGGGAACGTCACTGAATCCGCTCTGCTGCAAGGCGTTCCATAGTTTTGGCGCCCAGCCGGTAGCTTCGGCTTCACCGACATCCTCCCACCGACTGTGGGCGGCAAAGAGTTTGGCAGCCGCGTTATGCAGTTCGTCGCCACTCATGACAAGCCTTTGACGGCGACCGAGCGCAGCACCTCATTGGTGCCGCCTCGGATGGTAAATGAGGGCGCCTCCAGGACAGCGCGGCGCAACAACCGTTCGAACAATGATGGCGCCGGTTCCAGGCCGCAGACGAGCTCACGGTCCAACAAGTCCCGCAGCGCGGTCACGACATCTTGTTCGAACCGGGTGCCCATCTCCTTGATGAGCGCGGCTTCGGCCGCAGGCGTGCCGCCCGCGTCGATCGCCCTGGCCACGGCCAGCGAAAGCCTACGCAGCACCCAGAATTGGGCTGCGAGTTCGCCGATCAGCCGAGTCCCGGCGGGGCCCGCGGCCAGGTGTGGCCACTCGCGGATGAACTCTTGAACGAGTAGGAATGTCGAGATCCACCGGTCTGGGCCGCTGCGTTCAAAGGCCAACTCGTTGGCGTTCTGCGCCCAACCCTGCCCGATTTCGCCGATCACCATCTCGTCGGGCACCAGCACGCCGTCAAGAAGCACCTCGGCGAAGTGGTCGGTACTTCCGTTGAGGAAGGGAATTGGCCTGACCGTCACGCCAGGACTGCGCATATCGATCAAGAATCGGCTCAGCCCTGAATGGCGTTCGCCTTCCCCGGTGCGGCACAGCGCGATCATGAAATCGGCACGCATGGCATTACTCGTCCATACCTTCACCCCCGACACCCGCCAGCCGTCACCGTCGCGCACGCCACGCGTCCGCACTGAGGCGAGGTCGCTTCCGGCGTCGGGCTCGCTCATGCCGATGCAAAAACACAACTCGCCCCGGCAGATTCGAGGCAATAGCCACTGCTTCTGTTCCTCGGTGCCATAACGCACTAGCACCGGGGCGATCTGCCGGTCGGCCACCCAGTGATGCCCGACCGGGGCGCCCCAGCGCAGCAGCTCTTCCACGACGACAAAGCGGTCGGCGGCGGTGGCGTCGCGACCGCCGTAGCGCACGGGGACCGCCATGCCGATCCAGCCACGCTCAGCCAACGCGGCGGAGAACTTTGGGTCGACCTCGGCGCCCATCCCCATGCCGGGGTCGAACGTCCCCCAGGGCAGCGTCTCGGCAAGGAACGCGCGAACCTGCTCCCGCAATTCCAGCTCCGGAGCGGTGAGCGCGGCAGGCGATGTGAGCATGTCCTTTAGCCCAACGGGCGCAACATGATTGGCATGCCATCGATCGGCCTGGCTTGAAACAACAGATAGTCGCGGGTGTTAACGGTTGTCATATTGGCGCTCCTGGGTTCGACGTACTCAATTGCCCGCCTCGATCGCCGCGACTCTTGCCGAAGCCTCGGGTCCGCAAAAGCGCTGGAGGTCAACCCGGCCCGCGGTTAGCAGATCGTCAATGCGGCGCTTGAGATCACCTGAGGTGAGATGGGCATAGAGGTTCGCACCCGGGCAAGATGTCTGGGCTAGGTCCCGATGGCCCGCCAAGGTGTTAGTCGCGACGCGAAAGTTCTGCGCGGCCCATGCAAACGCGGCAGCGGCCCCGTGAAGCTGGGCCGCCGACACCGCCTCTTGGTCGAAGTCTCCTTCGCAGAGGACCAGGAAATGGCCTGTGGTGTCGTAATCCGTCGCAGTGTCGCCGGCGATCTCGGTGCTGCGCAGTTCGTAGATGTTGCCATTGCGGTCGACGCCGACGTGATACGCGATGTCGATCCATCCGTGTTGGTCTTGGTGGTACCGCTGATCCTGGCGCAAATGCCCTGGGGCATTGCGGTTGTCGCCGAGGACGACGGCCTCGTGGTGGAGCGTCATCCGGGTGATGGTGTGGCGCTTCCCGCCGGACCGGGCCGGTCGTGCGCCCCAAGCGTCCCGGCATAACAACTGTGACGAACTGGTAGTCGTCAGGCGGGCACTCGTCGTCGCCGGCGGAGGTGCCGTCGAGCTCGAGCAGGCGCTGACCATTGATGCCAAGCCGACGCTCCCTGCCAGCGCTAGCAGCTGACGGCGGTTGACGGAATCCGGGCGTAGATCGGGTCGATCGCGCCCAGGCACATCCATGGCCTCACCATACGGACGGGCGAGCTCGTCGGTTCAGCGATTGACCGCTCAAAAGGTGAGGGGCGCGACCACGCCGCAGGCGTTATGCTTCACCGCGCAATGCCGTCGGGGAAGGGGTCATCGTGGCCGACAAGTTGGATCTCGATCCCGTTGCGCTGCATCTCGGCAGCAACCAGATGTTAAACGCGGTCGGTGAGGCTGCTTTGGAGTTCGTCGGCCACGAGGATGGGCTGTCGGGCGCGGCGCCGGGCTGGATTGGGTCGTCGCAGCAGGCGTTGGGCGAGCTGGCGGCGCGGTGGGAAGTCCGGCACAACCACCACAAGTTGCAGGTGGGCGGGTTGGGGTCGCATGTGGCCGATGCGATGGTCCGGTATGTCGCCACCGACGACGGATCGGCCGAGGCTGTCAGGTCTCTGCAGGCGTAGGAGGCGTAGCGGGTGGGCGCGCTGACTCCTTCTGACGTCAAACGCTGGGACGTCAACGCGATCCACGCAGTGTTTCAGACGGCCAGCGGGCGCGCGGCAACCTTGCAGCGGCTGGGGGAGAACCTGAACCAGGTTCACAGCGTTCTCGCCGACTGGCAAGGGGAAGCAGGCGACGCTTTTCGCGTTGACTTGGGCAAGGCTCGTTGCGACATCGAGGCCGACAGCGCGGAATCTCGGCAGGTGGCGGCGGCGGTGTCGCGCGCCGAGGCGGACGTGCGCGCGTGCAAGGCCGAACTCGAGGACATCGAGCGGGCCGCTGATAGCTACGGCTGGACCATTACGCCGGACTGGCGAATCGACGTGGGCAACACGGGGATTGGGCTTGATCCCATCAGTTTCGCCGCCGAGCAGCAGGTGTTGCAGGCCCAGCTTGACACGTGCAAGGCGCATGCCCATGCTGCCGATCACGAGCTTGCCACCGCCATCCGCGGCGCGGTCGGTGATGTCCCGCTGGATACCGGCGGGAATCCGCCCGGTGGGGCCCCACCGGCGCAAGGCCCGCCGAAGCCTGCTTCTGTCACGCCGCAGGCGCTGCAAGACATGCTGCTGCCTACCGGCACAGGGGGAGATGATCCCGCGCGCATGCCGCGGTCGCTGGAAGACATGTTGATGCCAACCGGGGCCGGAGTCCCCGGGTACAAGCCGCGGTCGCTGCAAGACATGTTGACCGGAGGGGGTCAGCCTGCCGACCAGCAACCGCTGCCCGGTAGCTTGCCGGACATGCTGAGCAGGCTTCGACAACCCGTTGCTCCCGGCGCACCGCCGCCGCAGCTCAAACCCTCAGATGTCGAGAGCTTCAAGGCGATGCTTCGTCCGATCATGGCCCGCAATGGAATACCGCCGGATCAGATTGAGGCCCGGCTGGATTCGGCTGTCGCGGGTGCCCAGACGTGGCTGAACGACGGCGTGCCCAACGCTAGTCCCCCCGCGCCAGCGCATTCGCCGCCGCCGGGATTCGGGGAGGGATTCGCTGACCGGTGGTTTGCGGCGGAGCAGAGCATCAAGGACCTCACCGGGCAAGAGGGACTTAGCGCACTCGGCGAGTCCTGGGGCGGGATGGCCAAGGGCCTGGCCCAAAAAGCTGGGGAATTCGCAACCCAAGGCCCAGTCGTCTCGGGGATCAATGACCTCACGCACGAGTTCCAAAACTTCTTGGATTCACCGAGTGCTGCCTACTATGCAGGCGAGAAAGGCGCCGATGGCGCGATTACCTTGCCCTCAATGCTTTTCGGTGGCGAAGGAGCGGCAGTCGAAGCAGGGCTCGGCGAAGTTGGCGCACTCGACACCGGCCCGGCGGTTTCGCAGTATGCAGCGACCGGCTTCGATCACGCCGTCACTTACCACCCGTGGGCAGATCAGGCGGCGTTTGATCTCAACTACGCGCAGCTGCACGGCGGACCCACCGCGGGACTCAGCCAGCAACTGGCTGACATGTCGACCCACTACATCGGTGACAATCCAGACCGAGTCGTCTTGGGTAAGTTCCTGGGCCAGGAAGATGGCTACATCGGTGAAGCCAGAGGCCAGAGCGGCATTTACTATGACACCAGCAATCCAGTCTGGGATGCCTTCACCCAAGGGCTCAGTGACACACAAGCGCGAGGCTTGGCTTGGCAAGTGAACGAACAGTTCCTCCGAGGTCAGATGGAGGATGGCGTGCCCCGCATTGAATACGTTCTGCCCGAAGGATTCGATAGCGTCGAACAGTTAGCAGAAGTGCAGAGGAGATCATTCTCAGCCCTTGAGATCAACTTCTTGAAAGAGAACGCTGAAGCATACGGGTACGTGCAGCATGGGAATGTGTGGGTGCGCGAAGGAGTCCATTCGCCATGAAACCAGCTGACCTGGTTCGGTTTCTGGAGCCAACATTGAGGCATGCCAGTTTCTCGCTTGACAAAGTAGAAGATGCGGCGATCTATGGTGACCGTCCGGCTTGGGCGATCTACTACCGCGGCCAGGGCTGCAAACTTCAAGTTTGTTGGTCGGCCCGGGACGGTGGGATTGACTTTATGCTCGCGCCACTCGATGCACCTTATGAATTCGGATTGCTGAACCCATCGAAGAAATGGCAATTCATGCTAAAGCTCAGTGATGTACATGATGACATAGCGACACCTGGACTAGACGCCGATGACGACACCGTAATGCGTTGGCTCAAGGCGCTGTTCGAGGTACATTTCGGGGCAGCCCATGCCGCTCTATTTTCCAGCGAGTGAATCTTCGCGGTGGGCAGGGGCACACATGACTAATACGAACCGGCGCTTGGACGACAAAAATAATGAACTCCAATCGGAGATCAACCGACTGTCAGAGCAGCTGGGCGTCCCTTCAATGCAGGTGGGACTCCGAATCAAAGAAGGCCTCAATATTTACGTCGCCGGCGACAGCTCATATCACTTCACTTTCTTCGAGCGAGGAAAACTTGGCTTCGATCGGGCGGGCAGCCTCGACGACGTCCTTTACTGGTACTGCCAAGGCGTTGTCTCTAGTCAAGTAGCCGACGGTGTCGGGGACCGAGCAGAACGCTTCAAATGCGAGTACCAGGTGCTGAGCCACTTCAACCCTGATTGGGCAAAGAGAAATGTCCGGGACACTGCGGCAATGTTCCGCAAATACGGTCAGCCAGAGGACATTGCCTTACTTCCCGACATCGGCGAACCGCTCTGATGTAGCAGCTCACTCCACAGCTGCGAGCAACTCCCGAAAAGCGTGGTCCATGCATTCGGCGTAGGTCGCCGGGTCGGGCAGCGCGTCGCGATCCGCCGTGGCGCTGATTGACAAAGTTCCGTTGTAACTCGCCACGACGTGGATGAGGTTCAAGCCACCCACCAGCGGTCCGAGACCGGCGGCGCGCACCAGCCGGGCACCGCTGAAGAAGAGCGGTTCGGTTGGACCGGGCACGTTGGTCACGGTGGTGTTGGCGACCGTCGGGCCGGAGAACGGAAGCACACTCGCGGCCTTCGCCGTCACCCCGAGTAATGAAGTCGGCACTGTGCCAATCAATTCGAGGAGTTGGGTCGTGGTCGACTGATCCGACCCAGAACGGCTTGCGGCAGTCCCCTTCGCGATAGCCGCAAGTCGTTCGAGCGGATCGGCGATGTCGGTACCAAGCGCCTGCAGCCGGCCGAACAACGCGTTCCCCTGGCGGGTCTTATCACCCGCGTCGCGCAGTGACATCGGACATGCCGCGACAAGGGACTCGTCGGGAAGCTCGCCGTGGCCGGCCAGATACTCGCGAAGGGCGCCCCCGACGTACGCGAGCGCCACATCGTTGATTGTCGCGCCGTCAATGCTTGCCTTGATCCGTTTGAAATCGGCGAGCTCGTGGAAGCGGGCCTCGAATACCCGGTGCGCCGACGCTGTCTGGTTGAAACGTGTCTTCGGTGGCAACGACGGCACGTTGCCGCTCGCGATCGTGGATACAGCGCCGCCAGCCAGTTTGACGGGGAGTCGGGCTAGGCCGCGGACCAGTTTTGGTGCAGTCGACGCGAGCACCCTGCTCGCCCGCAGCGGGTGCAGCGTCGCGTTGATCGCCGTTCGCGCGAGCAAGTCTCGAGTCGAGGGGAGAGGGCCAGGTTGCCAGGGGCCGTCGGGCCCGGCGGGCCGGGGGCTGTCAGCGGCAAGGTCGTGCAACGCGGCGATCACCTGAACGGTTGCCATCCCGTCAACCGCACAGTGATGCAGCTTCAAGGCCATCGCGAACGAACCCGCCGGTACTCCTGGCACGGCATTGAGTCCCTCGATGACCGTGATCTCCCACGGCGGACGTCGCAGATCGATCTGCCGAGCATGAAGCCGCGCAACCTGAATGCAGAGTTGGCGCCAGTCACCAGGCTGGGGCAGCCCGATATGACGGACGTGATATTCGAGATCGAAGCTCGGGTCATCAACCCAGTAGGGCCTATGCAACCCACCCGGCAGATCGGTCAGCCGTCGGCGAAAGACATCCGCGAGGTGCAGCCGGGCTTCGAGCTCGGCCAGAATCCCCTTGAAGGTCACTTTGCCGGCCGGGGCTGTCGACGGGTCGTAGATCAGAAGCAGCTGAATCTGTAATGGAGTCGCTGGTCTTTCAGCCCGCAACATCAGGTCATCGGTCCAACTCAGCTGCTGCACAAACAGCCCCACACGCATGCCCCTTCCCAGACTAGGCGCGGCCATCCCAGGCAGTACGAAATTGGTTCAGCGAAGTGACCTGGTCTAACGCCGGTGTCTTCTGACCAACTTGACTCAAAACAGGCCGTTGTGGGTACAGGATCCGCAGGTCAACCCGACAGCACCAGTTGCGCGTCGCCTACGTACTGGAGTTTTGACATGCGTCGTCCCGACACGATCATCGAAATCCATCGTGAACGCGTTCAGGATCAGACCCTGGACGTGTTCAGCGGTGACAAGTACACCGAGTCCGTCGATGGCACCGGCTACTCCGCGACGGCGACGCTTGACCTGACGCTGGATCGCGTCTGGTTCGTCCTTGATTCGCATGGACGGCTCTGGCAGGAGGAGACCGATGGTGAATCCGGCGATCCGCTGCGCCATTTCGCGATCGACCTGGTGATCTTCGATTCGAAGATCACCATCGATTCGGTGACGTGTATCCCGCTGGTGGAATTGCCGCCCGCGACGATCACCGTCTCCGATGGTCCACGCGCCGGAGAGTCGCGCGAGATCCCCTACAACGTGATTCCGCTGTTTGGTCGGTTGACGTTGCACGACCAGCTCGAACCGCACCAAACAGAGCCCGGCAAGCAGACGATCGCTCTGAATTTCACTGCCCAGGATGCTCCCGTCCTGGTCGCCACCCCGATAGCCGATGAGTACGCCCCGCAACTGTTCGGCCCGCACATCGAGCGCCGTCCCGAAGGCCATACCGTCTTCGCCGGACAAGACCCACGGATCAGCTGGGAACTCGACTATGCCGAGGCATATTGGATTACCCATTGCATTGCAGGCGAACTCATGGTCAACCTAGAAAAATTGCAGCACCCCACCGTTTCCGACGACGAAGCGAGGGTCCGGGTGCTCGACTCGCTGGCCGCCCAGATCGCCGATGCAGTCCGACCAAAGCTAGCCGAAATGGGCGTCGAGGGCATCGTGAATCTGCTGCCGTCGCCGCTGGACGTCGATACCGAATCGCAAGACGACAGCACGATCAAGGACCTTGACGCCGTTGTGCAGCGCTTCGAGATTGGCGAGGCTACCCACGAATCGATGGTGGTCCAGCTGCAGACGCTGCGCTCACTGCCGCCGGGGGAGGACTTACCCGCGTCGATCCTCGCGGAAAACCCCCGGGAGAGAACGGGATTGGCGGTCACAGGTTGGAGTATCTTGCGCCAAGTTCGTGACACCGTGATGAACAACTTCAATCTCGACGAGAGCGACTTTGCCGCCGATACCCCGTGCCTGCTGGAAGGTCCGAAGACCATCAACATCGGCGGTCAAGAGCGCAGTCTCGACGCCCTCGACGCCGATATCGTGCCGCGAACCGAGGACGGCCGGTTGGTCGTCGACGGAACCGTAAGCGCTGAAACGAAACTCTACGACTTCAAGGCCAACTTCAAAGTGACCTACGAGATGGGCCTCGACGACATCCCCCGTGACCCAAAGGAAGGTGACAACCGGTCAGCCGATCTGGACACCGCCGAAAGTTTGGAGCAGACGCTAAGCGCGGCCGCCGAAGCTAAGCGCGCCGGTGAACTCAATGATCAAGACTACGAGGCGGTAGTCAAGCGAGTCCGCGATCAGTTCGACGAGCTTCCGCGGACCGTCGGTGTTCGACCCACGCAGAATCCCCCAGAGCCGGAAGTGAATCCGGACTTCAGCTTGACGGCGGCGGGTAAGGTCGCCTCGGCTGCCGGTGCCGCGGCGGTGGTGGGTTTGCTTGCCTTGCCGGTGACCGCGGCAGCCGGAGCGGCGGGAGTAGGGGTTGCCGGCGCGGGCGGGCTGCTGACCCTGGCGATCGCGCAGTACCTCACCACCGTGCTGACGATCGACTGGTTTGGCGCCGGAGTCGGATCACGTCAAGTCAAGAAATCGCTGAACGACCATCCGGAGGGCACATCGCTGCCTCCGATCGGCATACCGGTCGACGCCGATCTCAACCGTCAGCGCCTCGCGGTGTACTTCCGACCGCTGCCGGCGAAACTATGGGTAAATTGCGTCACGGCTGAGGATCACGAAGAGCAACAGGGCGACGCCCCCGACGTTCGGTTCGTCGGTGGCCGATGGCCTACCGATGGCCACCCCTGGAAGCTTTCCAATGACGACGCCATTCTGTTCATCAATTCCGAAGAGCTGCAGCTGTTGATCGAACCGGATAGTCTCGGCGGCGACGAACTGCGGATCGGTGTAGCCAGTGCCGCCGATGGACGACGCCGGCTGCAGGTCGACGGAAAGGATCCCGAGACGCTAGATCGGCTACCGTCATGCACGGCTACAGACGGTGACAATGGAGACGGCTAGCGTGGATGACGATCGACTGCTGACCCCCGGCGAAACGTGCTGGCGGGTTGAGCGCGCCGACCAGTTCGCCTGCATCATCGATGCCGCTGATTACTTCAAGCACGTTAAGGCGGCGATGCTGCGCGCACAACACCGAATCATGCTGATCGGTTGGGATTTCGACGCGCGGATGACATTCGAAAGGGGTACCAAGACACTTCCCGGACCGAATCAGCTAAGCGCGTTCTTGTATTGGATGCTTTGGAAGCGGCCGGCTCTTGAGGCCTATCTGCTGAAATCCAACCTGCGTCTGTTGCCCGCTTTCGACGGGATCTGGTTCGGGCTGACCCCGGTGGCGGTTATGAACCAGATCAGTAGCAGGCGAATGCATTTCGCCGTCGACGGCGCCCACCCGATTGGTTCGGTCCACCATCAGAAGATCCTGGTGATCGACGATGCAGTGGCGTTCTGCGGAGGCATCGATCTCACCATCGATCGGTGGGACACCCGTGCGCACGGGCATGACAGTCGCAGGCGCCGGACAGTGGGACGCAGCTACGGGCCTCGCCATGACGTCGGGACAGCGGTGGACGGCGCGGCCGCGCGCGCACTTGGCGAGCAAGCTCTGGCTCGGTGGCATACCGCGACGGGCCAATCGTTAGAGCCGGTTGAGGCTAAGCACACCGCTTGGCCGAGCAAGCTGAGACCGACGCTGCGCAACGTCGACGTCGGAATCGCGCGAACTTTGCCGGAACTGGACAGTCGCCGCGAGGTTCGGGAGGTGGAGGCGCTCAACCTTGCCGCGATTGCGGCGGCTCGCCACACCATCTATCTAGAGAACCAGTATCTGGCGGCCCGAACCATTGTCGATGCGCTGGCTGCTCGACTGAATGAAGCCGACGGCCCAGAGATCGTCATCGTCATTGCCCGTAGGGGCAACAACCCTCTCGAGCGGGGAACGATGGACAGCGCACGCCACCGGCTCATTCATGTGCTGTGGGAGGCGGACGAGCATCACCGTTTGGGCATCTACTGGCCGGCGACTGACGGCGGCACACCGATCTACGTTCACTCGAAGGTAGTGGTGGTCGACGACCGGCTGCTGCGTATCGGCTCTTCAAATCTCAACAACCGTTCGATGGGGTTCGACAGCGAGTGCGATTTGGCCATCGAGGCGGACTCCAACAACTCGGACTATGACGGTGTGCGTCGCCAGATCACCTGTGTGCGAGATGAATTGGTGTCGGAACACCTCGGCGTACCTATCGGCGAGTTTGAGAAGGCGATGTCTGGAGGCCGGTCGTTACTGAAGACGATCGAAGCGCTTCGAGGAGACGGCCGGACATTGCGGCTGTTCACCGAGGAGACCGTGGCCGATGAAGCAGGACCGCTGGCCGAGCACGACTTGATGGATCCCGACCATGTTCCCCGCTCGCTGACACGAAGCGTGCAACGCTTCATCGCTGGACTCGGTAGGCCGCCTTAACGGAGTGTTATCCCATGCCGATGCGGATGTTCTTGATTTGCAAGAAATCATGGAATCCTTCGATCCCGCCGGTGCGGCCGTAGCCGCTTTGTTTGTAGCCCCCGTACGGGCTTTGTGGCTCGATGTCGCTGTGCCTGTTGATCCACACCGAACCTGCATCGAGTTGCCGCGCAACCCGGTGCGCTCGCTCTAGGTTGGTTGTCCAGAGGAAGGCATTGAGTCCGTACCGGGTGTCGTTCGCGACGTCGACGGCCTCGGATTCGTCGGCGAAGGGAATGACGGACACCACCGGTCCAAACGTCTCGGTTTGAGCAAGTGCCGAGCGGTTGTCCACATTGGCAAAGACGGTTGGTTCGATGAAGTAGCCGTCGGCAAGGTCACCGCCCAGTCGCGTTCCACCAGTGACCAATTCGCCAGCATTCGTGCTAACCGTCTCGTCGACAACGCTCAGTATGCGGTTGGCGGCCGCTTCGGTGATGACGGGTCCGAGCATGACGTCAGGCCGAAGCGGATCACCGATCTTCGCGGCCTGGACGGCTGCCACCAACTTCTCGACGAAGTTGTCATAGACGGATTCCTCGACCAAGAGCCTGGCAGCGCAAGCACAGCTTTGGCCCGCTTGGGTGATCGGTCCCTGAAAAGCCGCTAGGGAGGCAGCCTGATCGATGTCGGCGTCAGCGAAGACCAGATAGGCAGATTTGCCGCCGAGTTCGGCGGTGACAGGGGTCAGATTATGGGAGGCTGCCCGCAGCACTTTCTGTGCTGTCGATTGGCCGCCGGTGAAGTGGATCTTGCGGATTCGTGGATGGCGGACCATGGCATCACCGCCTTCCGGCCCGCCAGGCAATACGTTAACCAACCCGGCCGGCAGACCGGCTTCGAGGCAAAGCTCACCAAATCGCAACGGGGCTAATGCCGCAAGCTCCGACGGCTTGATAATGACCGCATTTCCCGCAGCAAGAGCGGGCACTACCGCTGAACCGATGACCACGAGCGGCCCGTTCCAGGGCGCGATGACGCCAACGACGCCATAGGGCTCACGTTCGACGATGTTGACGTCGAATGCGCCGCTGACCGGGGTACTGGTGCCGTGCGCTTTGTCTGCGTAACCGGCGTAGTAGCGGATGAATCGTTCAGTCAGAAATGAGTTGCCGGCCATAGCGATCGGGACGCCGTAGTCGTGGACGTTCAACTCGGCAAGCTCGGCGAAGTGGTCGCGGACCACATCGGCTAGGTCAAGCAGGAGATCACGGCGTCGGTCAACCGGGTACGAGAGCCATTGTCGCTGCGCCTCCCAAGCGCTTTCGACAGCGCGATCAACCTCCGATCCACCGGCCAGCGGAATCGTGGCATTGCACAGGCCGCTGGCGGGATACATGTGGTCATACGTTCCGCCTGATGCCGCGATGACCCGTTCGCCTCCGATGAGCAGTGCACCAGAGTGCAGGGGAGTAGCAGGCGTCGTCGTCACCGCGCGTCGACCTGGTTCTCGGCCGACACGCGTCGCTTCTGCTCGCCGATCACTTGGTTGAGGTAGTCCGCCTTCGCGCAGCCGTAGTACGCAGCGAATTGCAGTGCCAGTTCATCCATCTCGTCGAACGGGACATCGCCGCTCTTCAGCGCCGCGTAGACGTGCGAGATAACCGGAATCTCCGCGTCCTGGAACGCAACGCACGCCACCGTAATCAGCCGTCGTTCCTTGATCCCGAGCCCGGGGCGCAGCCACATCTCACCGAACACGAAATTCAGGATGCCCGCGCCCGAGTACGGATTGTCTCGTGGCGGCGCGAAGGGAAGACAGTTGATGTCCTTGAAGGACTGCTCGCCACCACGCAGTCGTTGCTCCGGGTCGCTCTGGGTGACGAGGGGCAGAAGCGGTTCGGGTGGCGGAGATTCCTCACCGCGTTCGGCCATGATGGCGGCCCACTGTTGATCGACAACGATGTTGAACCGCGATGCCTTCGGCCAGCCCGCATAGACAGCGAAATGCAGTACGGTTTCCCTCATCTCAGCGATGGTGATGTCGCCGCTGTTCAGCGCCGCGTACACGTGTTGTTCCAACGGTTGCATGGCGTCGGCGGCGGCGACGCACGCCAGCGTCACGAACCTTCGATCGCGACGGCTCAGCGTCGGCCGTGACCAAATTTCTGCGAAGACGAAGTCGATCAACCCTGCTGCGAACACCGGGCTCGGATCGGCGGGAGCGGCGGTCGTCATTACCTCCGTGTACTGGCGAAGGCCGCGCTCCCGGCGCGTGGTGGTCATCGTGGCTCCCTACCTGATCGTCACGCCGGCGTCGACCTTGAACTCGAGCCCGGTGACATACCGCGATTCATCCGAAACCAAGAACAACACTGCGTTACTCACATCCGACGGCTCGATCAGCGGCGCTGGCAGCGCGTTGAGGAAAATTGGGACAAGGTCTGGCCGCCCGGCGATTTGGTCGTGCATGGACGGTGGGGCCATACCTGTGGCGACTCCCGTTGGATGAACGGTGTTCACCCGAATATTCTGTGCCGCAAGCTCATTGGCCAGAGCCAAAGTCATGCCCACAATCCCGTGTTTCGATGCGGTATAGGGCACGTGAAGCGGTGTGCCTTTGATCCCCGCCGACGAACTGATGTTGACAAGGCTGCCGCCGCGCTCAACCAGATGCGGGATCGCGGCGGCACAGGTGTTCCACGCACCGATCAAGTTGACATCGAGAACCAAGCGCCACTGTTCGGTCGTCGTGGCGTCCCACGTACCGACCGTCAAGACTCCGGCGTTCGCAACGGCGGCGTCCAGGCCGCCCAACTCGGAGACTGCCTCGTCGACTACGGCTTTCATCGTCTCGGCATCGCGAACATCGGCGACGTGTGTCAAGGCGGTGCGTTGATGTTCGCGGACTAACCTCGCGGTCTCCGCCAAGTCAGCTTCCGTCGACAACGGATAGTCCAGACCGGGGATCGGCGCGCAGATGTCCACCAGGATGAGGTCGGCGCCTTCCTCCGCCAGCCGCACAGCGTGACTTCGTCCCATTCCGCGGGCAGCGCCGGTGATCAGAATGCGCTTGCCCTGCACGCGGCCTGACGAGTTGCTAGTTCCCATAGTGGTTCACAACTTGTTGCAGAAGCCGGCGTCGACGGGGAATGTCACGCCGGTCACGTATCTGCCCTCATCTGAGACGAGGTACGCGATGGCGGCGCTGATGTCTTCGGGTTCGAGCAGCTCGACGGGTAGCGGGTTTTGCAGGTGCGGGCCGCCGCCGGGATAGTTTTCCAGGAACGCGGTCATGGCGGGATTGACCGCCATCATCGTGTTGACCGCTGTCGGATGTACCGTGTTGACTCGAATATTCACCGGGGCAAGCGCATTGGCAAGTGTTCGCATCAATCCGACGATGCCATGTTTGGACGCTGCGTACCCGAGGCCGCCGCCCTGCATGCCGCCGAACCCTCTCAGCCCTGCTGTTGAGCTGGTGAACACGATCGACCCACCGCGGTTGCCGGCGAGCAGATGCGGAATCGCAGCCCATGCAACGTGATACGCGCCATCAAGGTTGACGCCTATTGCCGCGTGCCACTGGTCCAGCTCCTCTTCGATGCTCAATTCACGGAACGCCACGGGAGCAATCCCGGCGTTGGCGAGCACAATGTCGAGGCGTCCGAAATGCTCGACCCCGGCGTCCATCGCCGATTTGATCTGGGGGAACTCGCGTACGTCCGCGATGCTGCCCAGCATCTTGCCGCCGACCTGCTCAACCAGGCCGATCGTTTCGTCGAGTTCTTCGCGCGATGCCATCGGATAGTGGTTGGCCGTGATGTCGGCGCAGATGTCAATGCCGATAATGTCCGCGCCTTCCCGGGCTAGCCGGATCGCGTGACTGCGTCCCTGACCACGGGCAACCCCGGAGATAAAGGCGACTTTGCCGTCGAGCTTGCCCACATTTCCTCACTCTTGTTTATGCCCTAAACGCAGATAGAAGCCCAGTAACGTGGTTACTAAGCTGCTACAGTAACATGGTTACCGTGATGGCAGAAGGGGGTGGCGAGGACCGAGTGGACCCGATCATCGAGATCGTGGTCGACCTGCTCGACACCGAGGGTTATGAAGCCGTCCAGCTTCGCGAAGTTGCGAGGCGGGCGCGCGTATCCCTCGCCACGATCTACAAGCGCTATGCGACCCGTGACGAACTCATCGTCGCTGCCCTGGAGTGGTGGATGGAGGCCAACCGGTACGCGGGACTCGCAGCGCCAGCGGTCTTCACGCCGGATTCGTCCGTCTACTCAAACCTGATGGACATGTTCCGGACGATCTTCGAACCGTGGGAACAACACCCATTGATGTTGCGCTCCTATTTCCGGGCACGATCAGGACCAGGTGGACAGCGTCTCATCCAGCGCGGCCTCGAAGCCGTGCTTCCAGTCGCTCGAGCCGGGCTGGCACAAGTTGATTCAGAGTTCGCGCAAGATTTCGAACTCATACTCACCGGTGTCATTTTCGGATTCCTTGGGCGGTTCACCGAGGGAGAAATCGACGTGACCGAGATTGTCCCCGGAATCGAGCGGACTGTGTACTGGTTGACCGCGGCGCACGAGGCCAACCTGCACCGTGAACTTGAGCCGCGTTGAGATGGCGCGTTGTGCGCCGCTAACTCACCATTGTGAGGGGGTGCCCGCGCGAATTCTGGCGACTTCCGAGCGGGCGAAGCGCACCCGGTCGGTGTCGGCACCGCGCGCGGCAGCCAACTCCGCTGCAAGGGCATACGCAGCATTGAGCACGTAGCGCGCACGCTTGCGCTCGCGGCGCGTACGGCTGGCTTTGCGATAAGCCTTGCGGGCCTTACGGTTACCGGTCATCGCGTCGAGTTCAGCCGTCGTGATGACGTCGCGGGCCTGCTCTGGGGCCATGACGTCGCGCACGAAGCCCTGTTCTCGTTTCACGGTCAACTTGTAAACCCGCGCAAGGATTACGAGCGCTATAACGATCACCGCGATGAGCAGCCCGATCAGCTTCAGTCCGCTGGGCCCGGCGACGGCGCCCAGCGAGTCCCATGTCCCGTGCAGCAGCATCGGTATCGCGATCAGAAGCAAACCCCGCCCGACTTTGCGTGGTTCGGCGGGTCGGCCGAGCAGATAAACCACACCGGCGCCGAAGATCGCGCTGTAAAGAATGTGCGCGGCAACGCCACTGACCATGCGAAGAACGATCGTGCCTATCGACGCGCCAACTTGATTCGCGCCGAACTGGGTGCCGGCCGAGGTCATCGCATAGGTGATGTCCTCGACGATCTGGAATCCCAGACCGATGAACGCGCCCAGGATGAACCCGTCGAACGCAGTTCTTATTTGCCGTGGCGCCAACGCGATGAGCAGCAGCAGACCCGAACCTTTCGCCCACTCTTCGGTGAACGGTGCGGCCAGCCCCGGACCCCAATTCAGCGCCCACACCTGACCAAAGGTCTTGCCGTACAAGGCGAGTATCGCGTCGTTGGCGTTTGCCGCCATCGCACCGGTCGCGGCGAAGCCGCCCCACAAAAACGCGACGACCATGAGTTTGGCGGGCAGTTTGGCGTAGTGGTCGATGTGCTGGGTGAACCACCAGAACAGCGCCGCGTAGATCGCGAATGACGTCACCGCCAGCCCGATCGCCTCGCCGTAAGCGTCGTACTCGAGGGCGAGCGTGGAGATGAAGACCAAAAACCCGATCCCGACCAGCAGCAGATATCCCCAGAAGGCCAAGTTGCGTGGCTGGTAGAAGACGAACCGCCTGCCCCACCCGGAGCGGTCGAGCGCTACATCGCGTGCATGATCAAGTTCAGAAAGCGTGGTTGTTGTCACCGCTTCCCTCTCCGATCTGACTGATGCTGCCGATCATCCGCAAAACCGTGGCCGTGGGTTGCGCGCCGACATCCGACGGTCCGGTCGCCACGGCTTCAACACCGCGTCCGCCGAATACGAACGCGGCGATGACGCCGACGGTGTGCGGTCCGGTGACCCCGACTCGGGCGCCCTGCTTGCCCTGATTGGTGACGACGGTGGTCGGCGCGCCGGTCACGTGAACACCGCGACCGCGGTTTAGAGCCTCGGACGTTGTCTCGATTTGGTCGAGCAGCTGGTTGGCGTCTCCGCGGAATAGTCCGGTTCGGACCGTGAATTTCATGGCCCCGTCCTCGACGGTCGCGCTCGCCGGGTACTCACCGGACAACGGGGTGTGCCCGGCTCGCAGACCGGAGGTGATGCCCCAGCCGGCCGCCGGAACGAAGGTCACCTTGCCTTCGAGCTCCAAAACATCGCCCGCTTTGACGATGTCGTGGTAGGGCACTGTGGCGTTGACGACGGGCAACACCAGCGACATCGCGAAGGCCAACGCGAACACCGCCAACGTCGGGCGGACGGTGCGCCGATCCAGCCCAAACCATCGCTCGTCGGCGGGCACCCAGCGTTCATCGGGTTCGAATCTTGGTGGGGGGTCTGCGGAGGCCATCGCGGTGTCGGGATCCGGCATATCGTGCCAAACCAACCCTTCTGCCGACTGCGCAACGTCTCGCTGGCGTCGTTCGAGAGTAACGATGGCAGGCGGACGCGACATCGGAATTGGGCGATTAGTCGTAAGCTGCGGGCCATGGCTATCGACCGTTTTGGGCTTGCCGCCGGCACCATCCGACTTGCCTCGGGCATCTCGTTTCTCGTAGATCCGCTTCGTGCGAACCGGTTATGGGGTGATCGCGACGAGCCGACGCCGACGGCGCAATTGCTGTTGCGGTCCATGGGCTACCGCGACGCCTTGATCGGTGGCATGCTCGCGGCAGCAGCGCTGCGAGGCAAAAACACCCGAGGGTGGTTTCTCGCGTCCGCCGGCGCCGACGCCTCAGACTTACTCGGCGGGGCGAGTGTCCATCGCCAACTGAAGCGCTCACAACAGCTAATCGGCCTGGGTGGTGCCGCCCTCGGCATCGGCGTGGGGCTCTGGGGCGCGGTGCGCCGGACCACAGGGGCGGAACAAGAACCCGAAGATCACGGTTGAGGTAGTCGTCCGCAGCGTGTACCGGGAATCTCGATGGGAGCAAATGTGCGTATCGGTGTGCTGACTTTCGTTACCGACGAGGGCATTGGTCCCGTGGAGCTGGGCGTCGGGCTAGAGGAACGTGGGTTTGAGTCGCTATTTCTGGCCGAACACTCGCACATCCCAGTCGATGCGCAGACGCCCTACCCAATGGGCGGACCGATTCCTCGCAAGTACTACCGGACGCTGGATCCGTTTGTTGCGTTGACGGCGGCGGCGGTTGCGACCCAGAAGCTTGTTTTGGGCACCGGCATTGCGTTGGTTTCACAGCGTGATCCGATCCTGACCGCCAAAGAGGTCACCTCACTTGATCTGATCTCCAACGGACGTTTTCGGTTCGGCGTGGGAATCGGTTGGCTGCGCGAAGAGATCGCCAACCACGGCGTCGATCCCCGCGTGCGCGGGCGGGTGGCGGACGAACGACTGCGCGCACTGGTCGAAATCTGGACCCACGAGAAGGCGGAATTCCACGGCGAATTCGTTAACTTCGACCCCATATACAGTTGGCCCAAGCCAGCGACACAGCCGTACCCGCCGCTGTATATCGGTGGAGGCTCAGCGAATTATCGACGCATCGCCCGGCTGGGCGCCGGCTGGCTGTCCATGAGCCCATCCGCGGATGCTCTGGCGGGTCAGCTCGAGGAACTGCGCGCGGTCGCTGGCCAGGACGTGCCGGTGATCAACATGCACATGGGCGAACCCAAGGCCGAGGACCTTCAGCGCTACCGCGACCTCAAGGTCGAGCACGTTTTGGTTGAACTGCCGACCGAACCTCGCGATCAGACACTCCGACGGTTGGATGAGCTGCAGACCGAGTTCGCGCAACTGGCATAGCTTTTCAGTCCGCCGAGTCTTCACCGTTTGATATCGCATACGCCCTCGTTTGCAAACACCATGTCATGGTTGGGGTGCCGGTGCTGGTGTGACTGCTGTTGGCGACGCCAGGCAGCGCGCCCTCAGGGCAATTTACTCAGCAGTGCGCTAAGCCCGTATTCGAAGACGGCGTCATAGTCGGTGGGGGACTGCAGCGCCTGGACGAGTGCTTGGTCGGGCCAGTCGTCGTCCCACAGCGAGGGATCTTCCTCCTCGTGTTTGGCACCTCGAACGGCCGAGAACTGCATCAGCGCAGACGATATGACGTGAACCTGCACCGCGCGCAGGACAAGGGCGGCATCGGTTCCGGTCACGTCCAATTCGGCCAGCTGCGCCGCCAGTGTCTGCTGAATCGGCAAGAACAGCATCGGAGTTCGGTCTCGTTCATGCGCAATGGCGAGTAGGTGTTGCCGGTCGATCAGCGCCCTCCGTTGCGAACGCGCAAGTGACGCAATTCGTTCGACCGCGGTGTCACCCTCGACCGGCAGATGCGCCATCTCGCTGAGCAATCGGTCGACCAGGCTGTCGAAGAGCTTGTCTCGGCCGCCGACATGCCAGTAGATCGAGGTGACGGCGACCCCGAGTTCCTCGGCGAGGCCACGCATTGTGAACGCCTCCACGCCGTGCAGTTCGATCAGTCGGGCAGCGGCGTCGAGGATCGACTCCGCGCTAACGGCCTCAGCCACTGCTTTCGCCTCCGGTCATGCACTCCGATTCCGGGAGGTCGAGATACCGTTCGAGGTTGCGGTGCATATTGATGACCCGCCGTTCCTCGTTGGACAGCGTCAAGTGGGTGAACCCGGGCTGATGCATTCCTTGCTGCAGTCCGGCCAACAGCTTGATGTCCTGCGTCATCACCAGACCGGGCTCGGCCTCGTTCGCTGTCATCCGTACGTCGGCGGGCTTGATCCGCGGCGCACCCGGTGACATCCGCGTCCACAACAACATGACAAACTCGCCGTGATCGGGATCGGGCCCTGGACGTGCGGCCATCACCGTCAAGTGATCAGCGTTGGCCAGCAACGTCAGATTAGGAAAGACGTTGTATTGGTGCAGCCGCATCACCTGATCGGCACTGGCCCAATCTAAATCGACGCCGCGGGAAGCAGCGAAAGCTTTTGTTCGTTCGGCGATTACGTCTTTGGCTGACTGGCCACCACCAGGGAACGGTGTGCCCTCCGCGAGGCCCATCAGTGCTCCCTGGGTGTTGACGTAGGCGTCCCACACCTCGGCGTCTGTGGGTGTGCGCTTGAGATGCGGGCTTGGCACGCCGTAGAGCTGCTCGGACTTGCCGGTGTGCCCCCAAATCATCTGTGGGGCATAGACATCATCCATGCACCGGTGCAACTCGGGGTGCAGCGTCTGGACGTGGTAGGTCTCGCTGAACCCGTCGGCGATCGTCTTCCAATTCGCGTCGACTTCGATCGTCATGGTCCCGTAGCACCGGAAGTCGCCGACACCGAGCCACGCGATGTCCTGCGGGATCGCCTCCAAGTAGTCGGCCAGCGGCGCCGCGTCGACGTCCAGGTTGACAAATACCAGCCTCTCCCAGGTGTCGACGCGAACCGCGACGAGTGGCAGCTCAGACATCTGCAGCGTCCCGAATCCCTTGCGGTTCGGGACCCGCTTGAGAACACCGCACAGATCCCAGGTCCACCCGTGGTAGCCGCAGCGCAGTTCATGCAAATCTGCGCCTGAGCCGGCACGCAACGAATTGCCGCGATGGCGGCAGACGTTCTGGAACGCGCGAAGCGTCCCGTCGTCGCCGCGAACGATGAGTACCGAGTAAGGGCCGCAACGGTATTCGAGATAATCGCCGGGCTCGGCGACGTGGTCCACCGTGCAGGCGACCTGCCACACCTTCGGCCACATCCGCTGCACCTCGAGCTGTGCAAACGCGGGGGAGTAGTACCGCTCCGCGGGCACAAGGGTCGGACGTTGCGGCGGCGCGCCGATCGCGTCCTCTCGCTGGGCATGAGGCGCGGCTTGCGTCGTCATCGAAGCACTCCCATCGCGTCTGTAACGGTGTTACATTATCTTCCGCGGTTTCACTGTAGCCAGCCAGCGGGCAGACCAAGGGAGTAATCGTGTTCGACCTCAAAATCACCGGCGGCACCGTTGTGGACGGTACGGGTGCGGACCGATTCGACGCCGACGTCGCGGTCAAAGACGGCCGAATCGTCGAGGTACGCCGCCGCGGGCCGGGCAGCCCGCCGCTAGAAGGCGAGGCCGCCGAGACGATCGACGCGAGCGGAAAGATCGTCGCGCCCGGATTTGTCGACATCCACACCCACTACGACGGTCAGGCTAGCTGGGATAACCTGCTGGAGCCGTCCAGCAATCACGGGGTGACGACGGTTGTCATGGGCAACTGCGGCGTCGGCTTCGCGCCGGTGCGGCCCGGCAAAGAAGACTGGCTGATCGGCCTGATGGAAGGTGTCGAGGACATCCCCGGCAGCGCGCTCACCGAGGGCATGTCGTGGGGCTGGGAGAGCTACCCTGAATACCTCGATGCCATCGGAAGAAACGAATTCGCCGTCGATGTGGGCAGCCAGGTCGCCCACGGCGCGGTTCGCGCCTACGCGATGGGCGAGCGCGGCGCCCGCAACGAGCCCGCCTCACCTGACGACATTGCGGCGATGGCGCGCCTGGTGCAGGAGGCTGTCGAGGCTGGCGCGCTTGGCTTCTCGACATCCCGCACCCTCGGTCACCGCGCGATCGACGGCGAGCCGGTTCCCGGAACCTACGCCGCGGAAGACGAGCTGTTCGGACTCGGCCGCGCCATGGCCGCCGGCGGCCAGGCCGTTTTCGAGCTGGCCCCCCAAGGTGTGGCGGGCGAGGACATCATCGCGCCCAAAAAGGAACTTGACTGGATGCAACGCTTGGGCGCTGAGATCGACCGGCCGATCTCCTTCGGGATGATCCAGGTGGACGCCGCCCCGGAGCTCTGGCGCGAACAGCTGGACATCTCGGCCGCCGCCCACGCGGCGGGCAGTCGGCTGTATCCCCAGATCGCCGCGCGACCGTTCGGCATGCTGTTCGGCTTCCCAGGGCACCACGCGTTCACCCACCGCCCCACTTTCCGTCGGTTGAAGGCCGAATGCAGCCGCGAGGAGCTCGCGGCGCGTCTCGCCGATCCCGCCGTCAAGGCCGCGATCCTGTCCGAGGACGATCTGCCGGCGGACCCTAATAAGTTGTTCGACAACATGTTTGCGCTAGTTCAATATTCGCTTGGCCGGCTGTATGCGCTGGGCGATCCCCCCGACTACGAGCCGACCGACGAGCGCACCGTCGAGAAAATCGCCGCCGAGCGAGGCGACGACCCACTGGCCACGCTCTATGACCTCATGCTCGAGGCCGACGCCACGTCGATGCTGATGTTGCCGTTCTACAACTACTGCCACGGCAACCACGACGCGATCCGGGAGATGCTCTTGCATCCCGCGGGTGTGGTGGGGCTATCCGACGGCGGCGCGCACTGCAGCATGATCTGCGACGCGTCGTATCCCACCTTCTTGCTGACCCACTGGGCACGCGATCGTCGACGCGGCGAGAAGCTGCCGCTGGAGTACGTCGTCCGCAAACAGTCACGCGATACCGCGCAGCTGTTCGGGCTTTCCGATCGGGGTGTCATCGAGATCGGAAAGAGGGCCGACGTCAACGTGATCGACATGGATGCAATCACCCTGCATGCCCCCCGGATGGCCTACGACCTGCCGGCCGGTGGGAACAGGCTTGTGCAGGGCGCCTCGGGCTACTGCGCCACGATCGTCAACGGCGTCGTTACCCGCCGCGACGGCGCCGACACCGGCGCGCGCCCCGGCCGGTTGGTGCGCGGAGCGCGCTAGTAACACACCGGCAGCACCCGGTTCATAGCCACCGCCGGACGTTGTTTCGATAGGCGTCGTAATCGGCGCCGAACTTCGCGGCGAGGTAGCGCTCCTCAGGAGCGATCGCGCCCCAGCGCAGTGCAGCGATACTGACCGGCACCAGAAGTAGTGCCCACATCGACGACAGCAACAGGGCCAATGCTGCATCGAGCGCGATCAGTCCGAGGTAGAGCGGATTGCGGCTGAGCCGGAACGGCCCCGACTGCAGCAGCACAGTCGACGCTCCGCCAGGAAGGACCGCGGTGCGGTTGGCGGCCATCACGCCCAGCGTCCATCCATTCCAAATCGCGAACATCACGACGAGGACTGCGCCGGCCAACCGGCACACCACCGGCGGGATCGTGACGGGATCCCCGAAAGCGGCCGTCGCTGTGAGTCCAAGCACCAGTGAAAGGCCCAAAGCCACTGGCGGCCAGATCCGAAATGCCGGGGCGTCCATTTCGTGCTCAGCTCTCAGCCGATTCCAGATGCGCAAGACATTTGCCTATTATTGCGCAAGTACCTTGCGTAATGTCAAATGGTCGGATGACCGCTGACGAACGGACCCGGGTGATCACGCTGATCGCCGTGGTCCGATCTGTGGCCCGGCAAATGGTGGACGAGTTGGTCGCCCGCCTGCAGGCCGCCGGCTACCCCGACACGACGCCCGCACAGCACCTCGTTTTCGAGAACCTTGACCCCGACGGCACCCGATTGACGACGTTGGCCCAGCGCGCCGGCGTGTCACGCCAAGCGATCACCGAACTGGTCACCGGGTTGCAGCGCAGCGGCTATCTCGAGCTCAAACCGGACCCGTCTGACGGCCGGGCCCGCCTCGTGCACCCGACGCGCAAGGGTGCCGCCCTGCTGCGTGTCGCGCTCAGCGAGATCTCGGAGTTAGAGGCGCGCTGGCTTGAAAGTGCCGCGCAAGCCGGTCTCACGGTCGACCTTCGGCAACTCCTGGAAAGCGTGGCCGCCGACCAGCGGAGTGACATCCACTGAACAAGTTGAACAAAGCGCCCAAGCAGGCATCGGCTGAAAGGTCGGTGAGGGCCGGAGCTACGCGGATGTAGTCAGCAGCCGTAGCCACACGTTGTCAAGATGCTTTGGCGTACCTACGAACTAACTCGTCTTCTCCGAACGTGTTGTTGTGTTGCAGGCCTTTGTCGTCGCGGCCGAAAAATGTCCACCGTCGCGGAGTTGTCTGCGGCCCGCTGACGAGCTTGACCGTATAGCGCAGATCGGTTTGGCGCAGCGTGCCGATGATGTCGCCGACGCGGATTTGCGATGGATGAATCTCGGGTGCGTCGCACCAATCCTGTATGGCCACTGCGCCCACCCTCACGTTGTTTCCACCCACTCTACCCGCAATGGGCCAACGTGGCCGACATGTTGACGACGCCGGGTGCAGCTGACGACCGTGTTTAGGTGCCGCAGAAGGTTTGGTAGGTGCCGAAGTCTTCGGGGGCGGGACTGGCGTAGCGCTCGAGGCCCGGTCGTTCGTGGTAAGGCTCGGTCACCGCTACCAGTAGCTGTTCAAGCGGATCCAGGTCGCCCGCCGTGGCGGCGGTCAGCGCTTCCTCGACGAGATGGTTGCGCGGAATGTAGATCGGGTTGGCGCGGTCCATTGACTCGGCGGCCGGGCCCAGCGCTCGCCAGCGTGAGATCCAATCGTCGAAGCCGACAGGCCCGGTGGCTCCACGGGCTGCCTGGCTTAACTTGCGGAAGAACGAGGTGTAATCCACCTTGCTTTCCTTTAGCAGGGGCCACAACTCGTCGACCAAGGACGTGACGACCTCGGTTTCGATGTCCGCAGACAGGCCAAGTTTGACTCGCATACCCGACGTCCAGGCCGTGTCGTACTCGTCGCGAAATGCCCCGAACGCGTTCTCGGCGAGTGCTACGGCCTTTTCGAGTCCTTCTTCTTCGTTGTCGGAGAGCAACGGGAGAAGCGCCTCGGCGAACCGGGCGAGGTTCCACCCCGCGATGGCGGGCTGATTGCCGTAGGCGTAGCGGCCCCAGTAATCGATCGAGCTGAACACCGTGTCGGGGTCGTAGGCCTCCATGAAGGCGCATGGTCCGTAGTCGATGGATTCGCCGGAGATCGTCATGTTGTCGGTGTTCATCACGCCGTGGATGAAGCCGATCAGCATCCATCGGGCGACCAGCGACGCCTGAACCCTGGCCACGGCTTCGAACAGCGCGAGGTAAGGGTGATCGGCGTCGGCCGCGGCGGGGTGGTGGCGGGCGATCGCGTGGTCGGCCAGGCGTCGCAGCAGGTCAAGGTTGGCGGTGCCTGCGGCGTATTGGAAGCTCCCGACCCGCAGGTGGCTGCTGGCGACGCGGGCGAGCACGGCACCCGGCAGCGGCGTCTCGCGCTGTACCGGGCGTCCGGTGCCGACCACTGCCAACGATCGCGTCGTCGGGACACCCAGCGCGTGCATGGCCTCGCTGATGATGTATTCGCGCAGCATCGGTCCCACCGCGGCGAGGCCGTCGCCGCCGCGGGCGAACGGCGTGGGCCCCGAGCCTTTGAGGTGGATGTCGCGCAGGCACCCGTCGGCGCCGACGAGCTCGCCCAGCAGCAGGGCGCGTCCGTCGCCCAACCGGGGCACGTAGCCGCCGAACTGGTGCCCGGCGTAGGCCTGGGCTACTGGAGCGGCGTCGTCGGGAACCTGGTTGCCAACCAAGAAGCGCAGCCCTGCTGGGCCGCGCAGCCAGGCCGCGTCGAGGCCGAGCTCGGCGGCCAGCGGCTCGTTGAGCGCGAGCAGTCGCAGGTCGGGGAAGGTCTCGGCTTGCCACCGGACAGCCATCTCCGGCAAGTCGCGGAAGAAGTGGTCTTGCAGGGCAACGGTGGTATCGGGAGCGACGCTCACTTCATCCACACTACGGAGGATTGAAAGGTGCGCCCTGCTCGAATTGCGGTTGGCCTAATTGCGGGCGCGTTCAATCAGATCGCGGGCGCGGTCGAGCATCGAGGCGAACGGTCCGACGGCAAAATTCAACAACGGCGTTTCCACCCCGGCATGCGGGCGGGTTGGTGCGATGGCCTCGGCGGCCTGAACTGCTGACGTCAACCGCTTACGTTCGTCGGCGTTGAGTTCCTGCTGCAACTTCGGAAATTCGAATTTCTCCTCGTGGGCGGCGTGGTCGAGCACTGCATCGCGCAACTTGGTGAGCTCGTCGATGAACTGTTGTGTGGTGATGTCGATCTTTTCGATCGCGGACAACAGCTCCTTGGCCTCATGCTCCTCTTCGAGGCGAGCATCGACGATCGAGTCGATGGCATCCACCTCGCGGCGCACCCGAGGATGCACCACCATCTCCTCGGCCGTCTCGTGGACGGCCAGCAATTGGCGCAACTGCGCGAATGGCTTCTCGCGTGCTTGCGGGTCTGATGCATGCAGCACTTGGTCGAACATGTCCTCGATGAGGTTGTGCTGTGCTTTAAGGAACGCGACCACTTCGTCGGGGGATTGAATAATCATCTCGGACATTCCCGCACCTCCGCTTTTCCCCTGCAAGTACCCCGGCACGGTGCGCCTAAACGCAACGCAGTTGGGCGCGGAGACTGAGAGCTCCTTGAAACCACGATTAACTTCAGATAAGAAGATTCGATGACGCAGCGCGCATTGGGGGCGCGCTAGTGGGAGCAAGGAGTGCTCGGTGAACGGATCTAAGTCGCTCGCGAAAGTGACCGCCGTGGGCGTGTTCGTTGGCCTGGCTAGCGCGATGCTCAATCAAGCCGCCCCCGCTTACGCCGACGGCGTGTTGTCCGGGAGCGAGACGGCGATCATCCTGGGCGGAACCACCGAGCCGATGCCGTCGACCGAGTTCGCGCAGACCGCCGAGGATCTGTTTCTGAACCCGCTGGGCTTCGACGATGGCGCGACCGGCTCGACGGTCTGCGACATGATCGGGACCGACCCCTGCGCCGCGCCGCTGCAGGTCCTGACGACGCCCGAGCTGGTCCAGCAGGGGCCGAGCAGTCTCACCGGCGCGGACGACCTCGTCCTCGCCGTGGAGAACGAATTCAATGCGGATCCCGGCGCTTTCAACGCCGAGCACCCGCTGACAATCTTCGGATACTCGCAAAGCGCCACCGTCGAGTCGATCGCGATGACCCGACTCGAAGAAGCCGGCATTCCCAGCGACGATCTGCACTTCGTGTTCATCGGCGACCCGTCGCTTCCCGTCACCGGCGTTTGGTCCAACCTGGAAACGGACATGGATCAGACGCTCGGTACGAGCTTCACGAACTCTCTGCTCAGCCTCTTACAGCTGAACTCCGTCCTTGGCAACGTGACGCCGGATGATCTGTACCCGGCGACCATCTACAGTCTGGACACCGATCCGGTCGCCAACTTCGAAGAGGAGTTCGCAACGAAGGGCCTGTTTGGCGCGCTGCTGGACATATTCGGTCCGCACGTGGAGTACCTGGGGTTGACACCGACGGAAGTCGCTGACGCGACGACGACGATCGACGGCCAGCTCACACTTGTCGACATCCCCCTCCCCGCCGATAACGTCGACGCGTGGCTTAGTGCAGTGCTCTTCCATGGGGCCGCCGACAGCGGACTGTTGCAGAGCCTATTCGGGTCTCTCGAACTGCTTTTCACCAACACGTTCTGACTTGAGTATCGACTTTGACGATTTGACGTCGCCGCGGCTGACCGATGTGCAGCGCCAGATTCTGGAATTCACTGAGGCCAAACGCGTCGACTTCGACATCGATCAGATGCTTGATGAGGCGACCGAGCAAGCGGGCGCCGACGACCTGGACGACACCGATGGCTTCCGTGACCGCTTGACCACGCATGTGGCTGCGATCGAAGCCGACCATGGTCTGACCCAGCTCACCCGCTCGTCGCTGCGCCAACGAGTGGTACGCCTGCTGCGCAACCGGCTCTCGCTGATCGACCTGCTTAAGCGGTATCCCGAGATCGAGTCGATCCGAATCGAGAAGCCGTTCATCGTCGTCGGGATGCCACGGTCCGGTACCACGCACCTGGTCAATCTCATCGCTGCCGATCCGCGCCGTCGCGCGCTGCCGTACTGGGAGAGCCAGGATCCGATCCCGGTGCCCGGTGAAGGACCCGACATCTTCGGCGTCGACCCCCGTTACGCGCGAGCTAAATCCGAACACGACGCGCTGATGGCCAGCGCGCCCGTCGTCGCAGCGATGCACGACCGGTTCCCCGAGGCGATCGAGGAGGAAGTGGAACTGCTCGACCTCGATTTGGCCGGCTACGTTCTGGAATGGCATGCACGCGTGCCGGATTGGCGCGACTACTACCTGAGCCTCGATCAAAACCGGCACTACGCATACATGAGGAAAGTCTTGCAGGCGTTGACATTCCTACGCGGTCCGCGAACGTGGGTGCTGAAAAGCCCGCAGCATTGCGAGCAGCTGGGCCCGTTGATGGCCACCTTCCCAGATGCGACAGTGGCGTTCACGCATCGCGATCCGGTCGCGGTGATCCAGTCGGCGATCACGATGATGGCCTACTCCGACCGGTTGCGTCGGACCAGCATCGAACCGGGCTGGCTGCTGGACTACTGGAGCGACCGGGTGCACCGGCTGCTCAGCGCATGTGTGCGTGACCGCGACGTGGTGCCGGCCGAACGCAGCATCGATATCAGCTTCCACCATCTCAACGGCAACGAAATGCCCTTGCTCGAAGAGCTTTACCAACGTGGCGCGGTCGAACTGACACCCAAGGTGCGCGCCAGCTTCCAGCGTTACCTCGACGGTAATCCCCGCGGCAAGCACGGCCATATCCGCTACGACTTGCAACGGCACTTCGGCATCTCGCCCGACAAACTCCGCACCCGGTTCGATTTCTATTTCGACCGGTTCGACGTACGCGCCGAGTGAAGGAGAAACAGTGACCTTTGAACCGGTCTATCGGAGCCGGCCGGGCGCCGACGCCATGCGCCCGGCATCCGCGGAAAAGGCCGAGCAGGTCGCCCCGGGGCTGTGGTGCTCGCCAGGTCTATCGAACTCCTACCTGCTGACCACGAATGACGGCCGAGTTGTCGTCAACACCGGGATGGGCTTCGAGGGCCCGGTGCACCGCGCCAACTTCGACGCTGTGGACGGCTCGCCGGTGCGCTACATCATCTTCACCCAAGGCCACGTCGACCACGTCGGCGGCTTGGACAGTGTGCGAGACCCGGATACAACGGTTGTCGCACAGGCGAACTGGACGCTATGGCGGGACGACAACGAACGGCTGATCCCGTATCGGGCCAGCCGCAGCGCGTTCGCTTTCAAAGACACCCTGGCGACCGGTATCCAGGCCATTCAACGTCGTCTGGGAACTAAGCGGTTGCCGGCGCAAAGCGTTCCCACCGTCGACCTCGACTTCGAAGACACGCTTACGCTCGAAGTCGGTGGTCGGCGCATAGAGTTGATCTCAGTGCCAGGCGGGGAAACCAGCGACTCGCTGGTGATCTGGCTGCCGGAGGAGCGAATCTGCCTGTCCGGGAATACTTTCGGCCCGCTCTTCGGGCATATTCCCAACTTGGTCACGATACGCGGCGACCGGTACCGCGATGCACTGACCGCCATCGCGTCGGTCGAACGGGTTCGTGACCTGCAACCCGAGTTGTTGGTGACCGGCCACTTCGACCCGATCGCGGGCGTCGATCGCATCAACGCCGAGCTAACCCGGCTGCGCAACGCTATCGCCTACATTCACGACCAGACCGTCGCCGGGATGAACGCCGGCAAAGATGTCCGAACCCTGATGAATGAGATCACCTTGCCCGCGGAATACGAAGTGGGCCAAGGCTATGGAAAAGTCTCCTGGGATGTGCGGGCCATCTGGGAGACCTACTCGGGCTGGTTCCATCACCGGTCGACGACCGAGCTCTATCCGGTGGGTTTCGACGCCGTCAGCGCCGACCTGCTCGAGTTGGCCGGTCCGGGCGCGCTGGTGAAACGAGCGCGCGAACATCTGGGTGCCGACCGGGCGCTGCACGCCATCCACCTCGCCGAGCTGGTGCCCGCAGACCATCCAGGGGTGCGCGACGTGTTGCGGGAAGCCCACGAGAAGCTGTTGGCAGATACCACGAACTTCTGGGAACGAGCCTGGCTCACCGAACAAATCGCGAGAAACTCATGACAGCTCAGGTCAGTTTTGACTTCACCGGAACCCAGGCGTTGATCACCGGCGGCACTAGCGGGATCGGGCATGCAACAGCGGTGTTGTTTCGGGACGCCGGGGCGCAGGTCAGTATTACCGGAACCAAACCCGCCGCAACGGACTATGACGTCGATCTGTCGGACATGACCTACCACCAGTTGCAGATGACCGACCACGACTCGGTGGATTCATTGGCGCAGAACTTCACCCGGCTTGACGTGCTGGTGAACAACGCGGGAGCGAATTTTCCTGGCGGCCTTGATGAGTCGAAGCCGGATGGATTCGAGGCGTCGGTGGCGCTGAACCTGACCGGTCCGTACCGCTTGACGGTCGGCCTCTACCGAGCGCTGAGGGCGTCGACGGCCACCGGAGGCGCCAGCGTGGTGAATTTGGCATCGATGTCAGCGCTGCGAGCCGTCCCGTTGGTGCCCGGCTATGGTGCGGCGAAGGCAGGCATCATCGACGTCACCCGAAATCTCGCCGTCAAATGGGCCGACAAGGAAATCCGCGTGAATGCCGTCGCGCCCGGCACGATCGACACGCCAATGACCGCGCCCATGCATATCGCTGCAGAACTTGTCGAGTCCGAGTTGGGTCACATCCCGTTGCGGCGCTTCGGATCCGTGGGGGAGATCGCACCGACGGTGGCCTTTCTGTGCACCGAGCAAAGCAGGTACACCAGCGGCGCCGTGTTCGTTGTCGACGGCGCATCCGACTGCGTCTGAAATCTCAAAGGAGTCCCATGGCATTCGCGTTACGACCGGAGGACTACTACCACACCGGCATCGTCGTGCCCGATCTCGAGACCGCGATGGCCCGGCTCAGCGCGCTGGCGGGCTACCGGTGGATCAAACCGCTGACCTATACGCTGCCGTTCCGCACCGCCAACGGTTCCCGCGAACTCACCTCGACGTTCGTTTACTCGTTGCAGAGCCCGCACGTGGAGCTGATCCAGCAGGTGCCCGACAGTCCGTGGACTGCGGCGCGAAGCAACTCGGTCCATCACCTCGGATACTTCACCGACGACCTCGCCGAGAGCGCCCGGCTGCTCGAAGCCAACGGTTTCACCTTCGAAGCGACCGCTGATACGTCGCCGCCGGATCTGGCGTTGTTCGCCTACTACATCGATGAGTTCGGCACCCGCCTCGAGATCGTCGACCGCGCATTGTTTCCCGACTTTCCGGCCTTCCTGCAATCGGCGGCGAACTAGATGTTGCTGACCGTGCTTCGGTTCAACTTTGCGTCGCCGCAAGGAGAGCCACGCAAGCAGAGCGAACTGATCCGTGCTGCGCTCGAACTGGCGCAATGGGGCGAATCGCGAGGCATCACGACGGTAAGCGTCGACGAGCACCACGCGACCGGACACGGGTGGAGCTGCAACCCGATCATGGCTGCCGGCATGTTCCTCGCGCAGACCTCGACGCTGATCGCGAGCGTGGACTGCGCGCTCGGTCCGCTGTGGAATCCGGTCCGGCTCGCCGAAGACATTGCGCTTGTCGACAACATGAGCCGCGGTCGACTGCACACCACGATAGGTCTGGGCTATCGCGCCGTTGAATACGACGAACTCGGTGTCGATTTCAGCCAGCGCGGCAAGATGATGGACCAGCTGATCGAGCGAATGCTCTCCGTGTGGTCAGGGATAGGTTCGTGGACGCGGCCACATCCACCGCTCTACGTCGGGGGAGGCGCGCGAGTCACCGCGCGGCGCGCGGCGCGTTTTCGCCTTCCGCTCAGCCTGGCCGACCACCTGCCCGACGTCGCCGCCTACTATCGCGAGCTGTGTGCTGACGCGGGGATTGCGCCGCTGGTCATCATGCCCGGCCTGATCAACCGCGGCATGATCTACTTGCACGAAGATCCAGACCAGGCCTGGGCTCGGCTCGGTGAGCACATCCTTTGGGAGGCAGTCACTTACGGCGGATGGTCAAAAGACCAACGCTCGCTCATGCATCTACCCGGGGTCCAGACACTGGATGAGGTAAGGGCCTCGGGACGATACCGCTTTCTGACTCCAGACCAGCTGATCGCCGAGGTCCGCGACACCGACAACTACGGGCCGATCGTGCTGCATCCTCTGGTCGGCGGCATGCCGGTTGACGAGGCGTGGAAGTCGGTGCAGCTGCTCGCCGACAAGGTGGTGCCTGCGCTGACTTGAGAGAGTCAGCATGGTCTCAGGGCGAGGTTCCCCGACTTGGCTCAAATTAGTGCGCACTGTCACCGCGGGTGTTGGTGAGGGGCTGCGGAGTTGTCGGCCACGATGCCGACGACGCGGTAGGCGGCCGGGTAGTATGAACGAATTCTTTGATGCCCCAACATGTTTGAGTTTCAACACATTGCCGGTAGTGACGGCCCCGGCAACCAGGCTAGTTGTTTGTCGGTGGTGGTTGGGGTTGGAAGGGTTCATACCACCACCAGTCGGCGCGCTCGCCAGTGGGCCCCGGGCAGCGCGCCACCGCGGGCGGAGGTTGAGTTGGCGGGCGCGCCAGCGATCCCGGGCTCAGTGATCGGCCGGCGTTGTCGGTGACGATGAGCGCGTCTGCGGGTCCGGTGATGGTGATGACCCCGCGATGGTGCAGCCGGTGATGATAAGGGCATAGCAGCACCAGGTTGGCCAACTCCGTGGGGCCGCCGTCTTCCCAGTGCCGGAGGTGATGGGCGTGCAGACCACGGGTGGCGCCACAGCCAGGAACCGCGCACATGCGGTCGCGATGCTCCAACGCGCGGCGAAGCCGCCGATTGATCAGCCGGGTCGCCCGCCCCGCCCCAATGACCTCGCCGTGACGTTCGAACCAGACTTCACAGGTGGCATCACAGGTCAGGTATCGACGTTCAGCCTCGGGCAGCAGCGGACCCAAATGCAGTGCCGCAGCACGCTGCTCAACGTCGAGGTGCACCACCACCGTGGTGTGCTGGCCGTGTGGGCGGCGGGTGGCCTCGGCGTCCCAACCAGCCTCGACCAGGCGCATAAACGCCTCGGCGGCGCTAGGCAACGGGGGCCGCAGATCTGGGGCGCCCTCGCCACTGCCGTGATCGTGTTTCCACTGGGCGATCAGCGCATCACGATGCGACGCCAACGCGGCGTCGAACTTCGCGGCGTCATGGTGGCCAAGTCTGATCCGATAGCAGCTGCCCCGCTCGGTGCCGGTCGTGGTGATCGAGCACTCGGGCTCGGGGGATGGTTCGGGTTCGGGTCGCGGTTCTAGCTTGACCGCGGTGCGCAGCTGAGTGACCGTGGCACAAGCCGCCAGCGCCGCGTAATGCTCATCGGATCCCTCGCCGGCCCGCGCCGCGATGACCCCGACCTGATCGGCCGACAGTCGGCCCTCCCGCATGCCTTGGGCGCAGCGCGGGAACTCCTGCAGCCGGCCGGCGATCGTGGTGATCGTGTGAGCGTTTGCCGGCGAGCAGCCGGTTTTCCAGGCCACCAACGCCGGCACCGACCGCGCACCGGTAGCGCCCCACAATTGGTCACGATCGATCTCGGCCACGATCTCAACGATGCGCCCATCAACCGCGTTGCGCTGACCGGTCAACTCCGCCAACTCCTCAAACAGCACCTCAAGACGCTCGCTAGGACTCACCACCACAGCGCCAGCGGACGCGATCGAAGACACAACGCCATCATCGCAGCCACCACCGACAAAAACGGTCCACGCCGGAAGGCAATGGGTCAACCCGCTGCGACTACCGCGATCCCGATAGATGAGCCAAATCAGCATCGTCGCACGGTCAGCTGCTGGTGCAGGTATGGCTGGTGATAGCAAGGATTACCCTGGCGGCATGAGCGCCGAGAGCCGAATCCGGGTGGCTCGGGTCTATGACGATCCGAGCCCCGACGACGGTCGGCGCATCCTGGTGGACCGGCTGTGGCCGCGAGGATTCCGTAAGGACGATCCGCGGGTGGGAACATGGCTCAAAGACGTTGCACCGTCGAAAGAATTGCGCGAGTGGTACAACCACCAACCCGAGCGGTTCGACGAATTCGCAAAGCGATACCGCAAGGAGCTGCAGGGCAGCGAGGCGCTCGACGAGTTGCGCAAGCTCACCAAGCGCGGGCACGTGACTCTAGTGACCGCCACCCGCGAGGTGGACGGCAGTCAAGCCGCGGTGTTGGCAACGCTGCTGAAAGGCGGCTGATCAATAGTCGTAGCGCGCCAGCCGGGTGTCGCCGTCGCGGTCGGGCCCGGCGATGGACATCACCGCCGGGACCATTTCGCTGGTGACAACGCCGTGCTCGGCCGTCAACTCGTGGACGATGTCGAAGCTGCGCTCGATCCACTCGGGCGTATCGATGATGATCGTTACCACGGGCACGCGTCGCGTCAACTGAAAAAGCTTGTCGCCGTGAGGTTTTTGGCCACCGTTAAATCCCCAAATGCCGCGCAGCACAGTCGCGCCGCGCGCCATTCCGGAGTCCAGCAGCCGGTGAACGAGTGCGCGGTGGATCGGCACGCCGCCAGGACCGGTGGCCTCGCTGGTGTGAACCATCAGCTTCTGCCAGAGCGGCCGTTGTCGATCGTCGGTGTTGGGCAGCCGATGCGGTCGCGCGAATAGCTCCCCGCCGCGTTTACACAACCGCACCCGCTCGACGGTCAGCAACGGGTTTGGCGCCGCAACGCTCAGCTCAGCGACCGCGGCCGAAACCTGCGCCGCCGTCCCGATGGAGATGATCATCAGCGGAACGTTGACGTTGCGGCTGAAGAACTGAGCTCGATAGCGCTCGCCATGCGCGGTGCCGTCGACGCCTAAAAACACTGCACCACCGGAGAATTCGAGCCGATGCAGCAGATCGCACACCGCGCGGTATGCGGGCAGGCCGCCGATGCGTTCTTGTCGTCCCACGTAAACGGTGAGCTTGACGGCATCATCAGCGCCATTGTCGACCACATCGTCGCCACCGACCAGCCGTGCGCGTTCCAGCGTCACCAGTCCGTGATCGGTCATCGCGACGACGTCGTCGACCAGGGCGGTGATCTTCGATTCGACATCAACGGCGGCGATCGCCACCGGCGGGTCCTCGGACAAGCTCAGTGACTCGTCGGTGCGCAGCACATGCCGCAGCCCGAAACTCGCGATGCCGCGCAGCATTACGCTTGTTGCGAGTTCGTGGGTGTCGAAGAGATCCAGCATCGCGTCGGCCAAAAACCCAGGCCGCCGAGCACGATCGGTGACCACCCGCTGGCGCTCACCGAAGTAGGTGGTCAGCTTCAGACTTGGCTGGTTCATAGCCGACCCGCGATCCACTGCCCGAGCAGCGCGGCGGCAATACCCAAGACGATGCTGGCGACGAGATTGGCGACCGCGCCGCGAACCTGACGCTCCTCACCGAGCCGCTGGGTTTCCAGCATCCAGGTGGAGAACGTGGTGTAGGAGCCGATGAACGCGGTGTCAGCGAGCAGCGCGGCGTGCCTGCTCAACACCAGGCCGCTGAGCAGGCCGAGCAGCGCGGCGCCGCTGATGTTGACCGCGAGCGTTCCCAACGGGAACGACCGCGCCGCCCGTCGGGCAACTGCGCGGTCCACCAGAAACCGCAGCACCGCCCCGAGGCCGCCGGCTACCAGCACGCCCAGCCAGAGCAGCATCAGCGTACCGGTACCCGGCGCACCACCGCGGTGGCCAGATACACCGCCAGTAACCCCAACAGGATGCTGGCGGCGGTGTATCCGGCGGCCAGGCCGTAGCAGTGGTTCTCGATCATCTTCAGCGTCTCGACCTGCATCGTCGAAAAAGTCGTCAGCCCGCCGCACAGCCCCGTCCCGAGCAGGGGCCGGCGATAGCTCGACAACGGCAACCGCTCCAACAAGCGCGTCGTGAAATAGCCCACCAGGAACGCGCCCACAATGTTGACGGTGAACGTCGGCCAAGGCCAGCGGGTCGGGTCGGCGACCATCAGGCTGCTCAGGCCGGTGCGCGCCGCGGTGCCCAGCGCGCCACCGGCGAACACGGCGGCCAACTCGCGGTAGTCGTGACCGGGCACCCAAGCAGCGTATGCGGGACATCGGCAGAATTGGTGTCATGGTGGCCAACCCACGCGCCGGTCAGCCGGCACAGCCTGAAGATCTTGTCGATCTGCCTCATCTGGTCACGTCCTACTACGTGATCGAACCGGACCCGTACGACGTCGCTCAACAAGTGGTGTTCGGCACGTCAGGACACCGCGGCTCGGCGCTGGGCGGCGCGTTTAACGAGGCGCACATCCTGGCCATCACCCAGGCCATCGTCGAATACCGTGCGAAACAGGGCACCACCGGCCCGCTGTTCATCGGCCGCGACACGCACGGCCTATCCGAGCCGGCCTGGGTATCGGCGCTAGAAGTGCTCGCGGCCCATGACGTCGTCGCCATGATCGACTCGGCGGACCGGTACACGCCGACTCCGGCGGTCAGCCACGCCATCCTGACCTACAACCGGGGCCGCAGCGATGCGCTGGCCGACGGGATCGTCGTGACACCGTCGCACAACCCGCCCTACGACGGCGGTTTCAAGTACAACCCGCCTAATGGCGGCCCGGCAGATACCGAAGCGACAAACGCAATTGCCAAGCGCGCCAACGAGATTCTGCGAAATGGCGATACGGTGAAGCGGGTGTCGTTGGCCCGCGCGTTGCAGAGCGCGCAGCGCCACGACTACATGGACTCCTACGTCGATGACTTGCCCAACGTGGTTGACGTCGACATCATCCGCAAGGCCGGAGTGCGGATCGGGGCCGACCCACTCGGGGGCGCCAGCGTCGACTACTGGGGTGCGATCGCGGAGCGCCACAACCTGGATCTGACCGTCGTCAATCCACTAGTCGACGCGACATGGCGGTTTATGACGCTCGACCACGACGGCAAGATCCGCATGGACTGCAGCTCGCCGGACGCGATGGCAGGGCTGATCCGAACCCTGTTCGGCAACCCGGACAAGTATCAGATCGCCACCGGCAACGACGCGGACTCCGACCGCCACGGCATCGTGACTCCCGACGCCGGGCTGCTGAACCCGAATCACTATCTGGCGGTAGCCATCGATTACCTCTACACGCACCGGCCGTCGTGGCCGGAAGGCATCGCCGTCGGCAAGACCGCGGTCAGTTCGTCGATTATCGACCGGGTGGTCGCCGGCATCGGCCGCAAGCTCGTCGAGGTGCCGGTCGGGTTCAAATGGTTCGTCGATGGACTGATCGGCGCCACCTTGGGTTTCGGCGGCGAAGAGTCGGCGGGGGCGTCGTTCCTGCGGCGCGACGGATCGGTATGGACCACCGACAAGGACGGCATCATTCTGGCGTTGCTGGCCGCCGAGATCCTCGCCGTCACTGAAGCCACGCCATCACAGCGCTATCGGGAGCTAACCGAAAAGTACGGCGCCCCAACCTATGCGCGGATCGACGCGCCCGCAGACCGCGAGCAGAAGGCCCGGCTGGCCGAGCTGTCAGCAGACCAAGTCAGCGCCACCGAGTTGGCTGGAGAGCAGATCACCGCAAAGCTGACCACCGCGCCGGGCAATGACGCACCACTGGGCGGGTTGAAGGTCACCACGGCTAATGCTTGGTTCGCGGCCCGACCGTCCGGCACCGAGGACGTCTACAAGATCTACGCCGAGTCTTTCCGCGGTCCGGAGCATTTAGCCGAGGTGCAGCAAGCAGCCCAGGAGGTTGTGGATAAAGTCATCGGGTGACCCTCGCCACTCGACGCGCCCGCTTTGGCGGTTGGAGTCGCAATCCGACGAGGCTACCGCGCGAAGCCTGGGTGTTGATCGCGGCGAATGTGGTGGCCGCGCTTGGCTACGGTGTGGTGTCGCCGGTGTTGCCGGTCTTTGCCCGCACGTTCGGGGTTGGCATGGGTGCGGTGACTTTCGCGATCATCGTGTTCTCGGTGATGCGGCTTTGCTTCGCGCCGCCCACTGGCCTGCTGGTGCAGCGGTTGGGGGAGCGGTGGGTCTACCTGGCCGGGTTGCTGATCGTAGCGGCGTCCACTGGAGTGTCGGCATTCGTCCAAAACTATTGGCAGCTGGTGCTATTCCGCGCGATCGGCGGTGCCGGATCGACGCTGTTTTCCATCTCTGCGCTGGGTCTGATGATCCGGATCAGCCCGCCCGACGCGCGCGGTAGGGTCGCCGGGCTGTTCGCGACCTCGTTTCTGATCGGCTCGGTCGCCGGCCCGCTCGTGGGCAGCCTCACCGCGGGCCTTGGGCTGCGGGCGCCGTTTCTGATCTACGGCGTGGCCGTAATGATCACGGCAATCGTGGTGGCGTATAGCTTGCGGCGGTCCACGCTTGGCGTGCCCGCCGAGCAGACCGAGTCGGCAGTGACGGTTCGTGCCGCGCTTCGGCACCGTGCGTACCGCTCGGCGTTGCTGTCCAACTTCGCGACGGGCTGGGCGGTATTCGGAGTGCGATTGGCGGTGGTGCCGCTGTTCATCTCCGACGTGTTGGGCCGCGGGCCGCGGATGACGGGTTTGGCGTTAGGGGTCTTCGCGCTCGGCAACCTCATCGTGGTGCTGCCCAGTGGTCATCTGTCCGACCGGATCGGCCGTCGCGCCCTGCTGATCTACGGGCTCCTTGCCTGCGGCCTGGCGACCATCTGGTTGGGCGCGTCGTCGTCGGTGCCCGTCTTCCTCGTTGCGGCGTTCGTTGGAGGCGCGACCTCGGGCGTTTTCGCCTCACCGCAGCAGGCCGCGGTCGCCGACATCCTGGGCAGCGTGGCACGCACGGGTACCGCGGTGGCGACGTTTCAGATGATGCTCGATCTGGGTGCTGTCGTCGGCGCGATGGCGGTGGGTCAGATCGCCCAGCACCTGAGCTTCGGCTGGGGGTTTGCGATCAGCGGGATCGTCCTGCTCGCCGCCGGTGTGGGCTGGATGTTTGCCCCGGAAACGCGGGTAGCGGGCCAGTCGGCGTCCGAGGCGTGGGAGACAGGGGCCGCGTCGGAGCTGGCCTGAGGGAGGTTCGGCGATGGTTGAACCGCGATCGGCGATCGTGGTGGGCGCTGGCATCGTGGGGTTGTCGACGGCATGGTTTCTGCAAGAACGCGGCGTCTCAGTGACGGTGGTGGACCGCACCGGCGTAGCGGCGGGCGCCTCCTGGGGTAACGCCGGGTGGATTGCTCCCGCGCTGAGCATTCCGCTCAACGACCCTCGAACATTGCGATACGCGTTGCGGTCATTGCCGAATCACGATGCACCCGTGCATATTTCGCCGAGCACCGATCCGGTCCTGTGGAAATTCTTGTTCCGGTTCGCGCTGAATTGCCGGGAGTCGTCATGGCGACGAGCAGTGCGGGCGAACCTGACGCTCAACGAAGAGTGCATAGCGGCCTACGACATGCTGGTGTCCAACGGTGTGAACGCGCCGATTATCGACGCGCCGATCACCGCGTTGTTCCGCACGTCGGCAGAGGCCGAACACCTGCTGGAACAGTTTCAGCGTTTACACGAGGCCGGCCAGCCGAGCTCCACAACGGAGTTGACCAGTTCGGAGTTGCGTGAGCAGGTGCCGCTGGCCTCGAGCGCGGTGACGGTCGGTGTCCGCATCGACGGCCAGCGGTTCGTCGACCCCGGACGGTTCGTGCAGGCGCTGGGCCGCTCGGTCGTCGAACGGGGCGCGGCACTGGAGACCGTGGACGTCGCCGACGTGCAGACGGTCGCGAACGGCGTCGCTGTGCATGCCCATGGTGGTCCGGCGCTGACGGCCGAGGTGGCGGTCATCGCGACCGGTGCATGGCTGCCGGGATTGGTACGCCGCTGGGTTCGGGTTCCAGTGCAGGCCGGGCGTGGTTACTCCTTCACGGTGCCGGTGGAGCGCCCGATATTTGGCCCGATTTATCTGCCGGATGTGCGGGTGGCGTGCACGCCGTTGAATGGCAAGCTGCGGGTCACCAGCATGATGGAGTTACGTCGTCCCGAAGCCCCCGCGTCTGCCGCCGTTATTGATGCCATCGTCGACTTGGCGGGCCCGTTCTTCGAAGGGGTTCGCTGGGCGGAGCGCGACGAGACATGGGTAGGTCCGCGCCCGTTGAGTCCCGACGGGCGCCCGCTGGTGGGGGCAGTCGTGCAGAACCGCGTCTTCGTCGCGGGCGGGCACGGCATGTGGGGCATGAAGCAGGGCCCGGCGACCGCCCGGCTGTTGGCCGAGCAGATCGCCACCGGCAAGCAACCGCCGGGCCTTTCCGAATTCGACCCGCTGCGCTAGACGCGCCCTGATCAGCGACTTTGAAGGCGGGCAGGCCGTGGTGTAGCTTCGATGGGCACAACATCTGGGGCTATGGCGCAGCTGGTAGCGCACCACACTGGCAGTGTGGGGGTCAGGGGTTCGAGTCCCCTTAGCTCCACTCATGTGACGAGTCGAGTCATGGGTTACACCTGAGTCGCGTCATTGGTGACAGGTTGCCCCGGCCATCGGCCGGGGTTTTTCTGTTGGTTGCGCCAGTAGTTTGTGGCGGGGTCGATGTGATGGCTGCTGAGTATGTGGTGGCGAGGATGAGCACGGGGGTGCGGCGGCTCCAGAAGGCTGCCCTGCGGGTCGACGCCGGTGAGCGCGTAGCCGAGCCCGAGGCCTCGATGGCCAAGACATTTGCGACGCGGTTGGCGGGAGATCTAGCGCGCGACGCCATCCAGGTGTACGGCGGCTACGGATTTGCCCGCCAGGTGGCGGCGACTGGCGAGACCTTCCGTTTGGAAGAAATCTACCGCGACGCGAAGATCCTGGAGATCTTCGAGGGGGCCAACGAGGTGCTGCAATGGGTGATCGCTCGCCAGCTCATCGGGCGTGACGTGACCGGTTGAGGCCCGGGCTGATGTTGTCTCTGTCTATTCGGGGCTCTGGGCGAACACGGAATCGAGGTGGAAGGCGACCAGCGCGATCTGGTCGTCGAGGCTTTCCTCGCATGCAGATTCGAGGTGCTCCTTACGTCCGAGCAGGTCGCCGTCTCGACCCACCGGTTGTGGAGCGTGTTCGGCAAGAAGCGCGGCAAGAACGGCAAGGTCGGTCCACCGGTGCATGACGATCTAGTGGAGCGGGACTTTAGCGCCCATGGCCCAAATCAGTTGTGGCTGAGCGATATTACCGAGCATCCGACACGTGAGGGCAAGCTGTATCTGTGTGCGATCAAGGCATCGGTGACTTATTTGGTGTCGGTGACGACGACGATCTGACGGATGAAGGTGTTTTCCACGGCGGAGTGAAGGAGAAAATCGGCGACGTTTGCGCGGGATGTTGAGGGGAGGATCGGCAGTTTTGTGACATTCTCGAGCACGGTAGCGGTGTATCGGCTGCTGTCCCGGTTGTTCAACGCCCCAGGGTATTCGAGGGTCCATTTCAGATCGCTCGCAGTCAAGAGAACTTCCGACGCGGCTTTGTCGGAGTATTTTTTGCGCAGCGCTGTGCGGAAGAACAGGCCAGCCAGAAATGATGCCTTGGCAAGAGAGTCGCCGACTCCGAACGCGGAGACGACGACGAAGCGATCGACTCCTGACGTTTTCGCGGACGCGATGACGGCGCGGACTGTGTCCGTGATCAGCGTCGGGGTTTCGCGAACGTTTTTGACCCCGAGCGTGCTGATGACCGCGTCGTGGCCTTGGGCTGCCGTCGCGATCACGGCCGCGTCGGTGACGTCGCCGCTGACGATTTGAGCGCGCGGGTCAACGGTGGCGTCGGCCCGCCGAACGAGGGCGGTGACCTGGTGGCCCTGGTCGAGTGCCTTTTTGACGAAGGGGACGCCGGTGCGGCCGGTTGCTCCAAGGACAAGAAACTTCATAATATTTCGCTTTCTATTGAGGGATGCCTGGGCGTGCTGGTGCGCGGTGTTTTTCAACCCTGCATCGCGGCAACCGCCCCGTCCATCACCGGAAATCGTCAGGATCATTGACGATACTAGTCAACAAAGCTGACTACTGTCAAGGCGGAGTCGAAGCCTGCTGTCGTCCGCTGGCTCCGGCGGCTCGGGCGAACGGGGGTCGGGGGCGGACGGCTCAGCGCGGCCGGGTTTACCGCTGGTAGGGGTCGGTGATCTCGCGGAATTGATCCAGGATCTGGTGCAACAACGTGAAGTTGCGGGTGCCCAGGTAGGCCTTCCACTCCGCGAGGATCTCGGCCGATGTCGCGACGGCCACCTGGGCGGCTCGGCGGCCACGTTCTTCGATCACGATCAACCGGGCGCGCCCATCGGTCGGGTCGAGGACCCGGCGGACATATCCTAAGCGTTCCAGTTGATCGACCAGCACGCCGGCGCTCTGCTTACTCATTTGGGCCTGATCAGCGAGCTCCGTGAGACGCGAACCGTCCGGGGCGATGCGTTGAAACACCCGGGCCTGGGCCAGGGTCCAGTCGTCGAACCCGGCGTCCTGAATGGCCCGAAAGATCCGATCCTCCATGTACCGATACGGGATGAACAAGGCCACCCCTAGATCAACCGGCTGCTCGTCGTCCATACCGTTCTCCGGCTCCACCGCCCACCTGCTCCCATGAGGTGCACACCCTACGTCCACGCTGCCGAGGCAGATCCCTGCCGACACGATCGCAGCGGGGCGCGCGCTGCGTTCCGCAGTCTTCATCTATGCGCTTCTGTGACTTCGCACCGTTTTCCGTCGGTACTACTCTATGACTACAAAAGTCATTGTAGCTGACTAATATCAGCGAAGGCTCGATACGGAAACTGGGCGACATCGCCACACGGAGCGTCGGCGGATCAAACGACTCAAGATGGGGAAGGCAGGTCGCCACCGGCATCGGGGTCCGGCACCGAGCGGGGGGTCGAAACCTGGATCGGTGTTGGCACGTGGGTCGCCTCGGGTGCGACGGAACGGCCGAGGTGCTCGACCTTGGTGACGAAGGGCGAGGTCATCGCCCGCACGAGTGCGCCGTAGCCGACACCGAAGTCGATCTCGTCGCCGACCGCGACAGGGTGATCGCCGAGGTCGACCACCAGGTGGTCGCTGCTCATCCCGAGGATCGTGATGCCCTCGGGTGGCTGCAGACCGTCGGGGTCCACGTCCTGGCGACCGAGGGCAAGGATTGCTTGGTGCACGGTCCTGCTGCCGGTGCGGACCGGCGCCTTGCCGAAGGCCGCCTGAGCACGATCTCCCCAGGGTTGAGCCGGTTTCATGGCGACCTCGATGACCTCGGCGGTCAAGGTGAAGGCGTCCGTGTGCAGGCCGGGGATCGGTGTCCGGTACAGCGGATCGACGCCGAGAAGGATGGCTTCGCCGAGTCGGAGATCGTCGATCCGGCCGACGTCGTGGGTGTGCAGAGCCCAGGTCAGGTTCGCCGAGTTGCCGCCTGAGACAACGTCGAGAGAGATCCCGTGCAGCGCCTCGATGTCGTCCGCGAGCCCGGTGAGGATGCCCATGTTCCGGTCGTCGGGCATGACACCGTTCTGACAAGCGAGGTTGGCGCCGAGCCCGACGAGCCGGAGGGAGGTGTGACCGAGAACGGTCCGCACGGCCTCGGGGGCGTCGGCGAGCGCAATGCCCTCGCGTAGGTCACCCAGCTCGAGCATGAGCACGACGGCGTGCGTCCGCTTCTGCTGGGACGCAGCGTGATTGAGCGCCGCCAGCACGACGGCGTCGGCGTTCAGACTGACGTCGGCGACCTCAACGACCCGTGCCACTTGGCTGAGCATGGGTGAGCGGATCAACGTGCGTAGCGGCGTTGGGTCGAGCCCGGCCAGCCGGGCGAGGTTCGGCACCCGGGAATCACCGAGGCCGCGGGCGCCGCCGCGCAGCATCGCCGCGCCGACTCCCGGCGAGCCCAACACGGCCTTGGTGATCCCGGTGACCCGGATGCCCGTTAAGGCAAGCCGATCAACCAGGATCCGCGTGTTCTGCTCGATCTTGTCGAGATCGGT
>NZ_JBAUZA010000272.1:0-3822 GCF_049585075.1 Mycobacterium sp. | reverse complement strand
TCTCTGGGCCGGCGCCTGGGCCGGCACCGGCAGGACCACCGCTGCCCGCTGAGGCGGGCGCACCGGCAGGAGGCGGCCAGTGAGGCGCATGACGAGCGCGTGGCGCGCGCGGAGCAAGTCGAACGGTCGGCTTGTGCGGCGAGTGATGAGCCAGGCCCGCCACCGTTCCTGGCAAGGACTGGTTCTGCTGGCGGCCGCGCTGGTGCTGAGTTCGTGCGGGTGGCGGGGTATCTCGAACGTACGGCTCCCCGGTGGGCCGGGCACCGGCGGCGGGTCTTACACGGTTTACGTGCAAATGCCGGACACGCTGGCTATTAACGGCAACAGCAAGGTGATGGTGGCCGACGTCTTCGTCGGCACCATCCGCAAAATCGAGCTGAAAAATTGGGTGGCCACCCTGACGCTGGCCTTGGACAAGAACGTCAAGCTGCCCAAGAACGCCACCGCCAAGATCGGGCAGACCAGCTTGCTGGGCTCTCAGCACATCGAGCTGGCTGCGCCGCGCGACGCGTCGCCGCACCTGCTCAAGAACGGCGACACGATCCCGCTGAAGAATTCGTCGGCCTACCCCAGCACCGAGCAGACGCTCGCCAGTCTGGCCCTGATCGTGCGGGGCGGCGGTCTCCCGAATTTGGAGACCCTGCAAAACGAGGTCAACAACATCCTGTCGGGCCGGGGACCACAGATCCGCGCCTTCCTCGGCAAGCTGGACACCTTCACCCGCCAACTCAACGAGCAGCGCGACGACATCACCCACGCGATCGACTCGACCAACCGGCTGCTGGCCTACGTGGCTAAACGATCCGATGTTCTGGATCGGGCATTGACCGAGTTCCCGCCGGTGATCAAGTACTTCGCGAACAAGGACTATCAGCAGCACTTGATCGACGCGGTCGAGTCGGTGGGCCAGCTCAGCCAGGCTGCCGCGCTATACCTGGGTGAAGCGCGCGGACCGCTGCATCAGGATCTGCAGTTGCTGCAGTGCCCGCTCAAGGAATTGGGTAAGGCCTCGCCTGATCTGCTGGGCGCGTTGAAGTTGATCTTCACCGCACCGTTCGACCTCGACAGCGCTCCGAAGCTGATCCGCGGCGACTTCATGAACTCGTCGCTTGAGGTCGACACGTCGTTGTCGGCAGTTGACAACGCGTTCCTGACCGGCACCGGGTTCTCGGGCGCATTGCGCGCACTGGAGCAGTCGTATGGTCGGGACCCCGCCACGATGATCCCCGACGTGCGCTACACGACGAACCCGAACGACGCCCCTGGGGGACCACTGGTGGAGAGGGCGGACCGGCAATGCTGACTCGTTTTATCAGGCGCCAGCTGATCCTGTTCTCGATCCTGACCGTGGTTGCCCTGCTGGTGCTGGGTTGGTACTACTTGCGCATTCCAACCCTGATGGGCATTGGCCAGTACCAGCTGAAGGCCGATCTGCCGGCCTCCGGCGGCCTGTACCCCACGGCCAACGTGACCTACCGCGGCATCACTATCGGCAAGGTGACCGACGTCGAGCCCACCGAGCGGGGTGCTCAGGCGACGATGAGCATCGATAGCCGGTACAAGATTCCGGCTAACGCCTCGGCGAACGTGCATTCGGTGTCAGCGGTCGGTGAGCAGTATCTGGACTTGGTGTCGTCAGGCAACCCGGGCAGGTTCTTCTCGCCAGGGCAGACCATCACCAACGGCACGGTGCCGAGCGAGATCGGCCCGGCGCTGGACACCGCCAACCGCGGGCTGGAAGTGCTGCCGAAGGAGAAGATCAGCCAGCTGCTCGATGAGACTGCCGAGGCAGTCGGCGGATTGGGGCCGGCGTTGCAGCGGCTGGTCGACTCCACTCAGGCGATCGTCAGCGACTTCAAAACCAACATCAACGACGTCGACGACATTATTCAGAACTCCGCCCCGATCCTGGACAGCCAGGCAACCTCCAGCAGCGCGATCGACCGCTGGGCGCACAACCTGAACATTCTGGGTCGGGAGTCCGCTGAAGAGGACTCGCATCTGAAAAGCGTGCTCGCCCAAGCGGCGCCAACTGCCGATCAGGTCAACACGGTCTTCAGCGGCGTCCGCGACTCGCTGCCGCAGACCCTGGCCAACCTTGAGATCGTGATCGACATGCTCAAGCGCTACCACCCCGGCGTCGAGCAGCTGCTGGTGTTCTTGCCGCAGCTGGGGTCGATCGTGCAGGCGATCTCCGCGCCGTACGAGAAGGACCACATGGCGGCGCTTGACCTGTCGCTGGCGATCAACTACCCGCCGCCCTGTTTGACCGGTTTTAGGCCGGCACCAGAGTGGCGCGCGCCGGCGGATACCAGCATCGCGCCATTGCGGGAGGGAAACTACTGCAGCATCCCGCAGGATTTCCAGGCGAACGCGGTCCGCGGAGCGCGCAACATGCCGTGTATGGATGTGCCGGGCAAACGCGCGCCCACACCGCGGGACTGCCGAAGCAACGCACCCTACGTGCCGATGGGCACCAACCCGTGGTTCGGCGACCCCAACCAGATCCGGAACTGCCCGGCGCCTGGGGCCCGCTGTGATCAGCCGGTGGATCCCGGCCACGTGATACCGGCGCCGTCGGTCAATAACGGGCTGAACCCGCTGCCTGCCGACCGGCTGCCGCCGGGAGGTCTGACACCGCCACCCAAGAGCGATCCGTTGCAGCGGCCGGGTACCGGTAGCGTGCAGTGCAACGGGCAGCAGCCCAACCCCTGCGTCTACACTCCGGGCGGGCCACCGGCCGCTTCCTATAGTCCGATGAGTGGCGAGGTGGTGGGCCCTGACGGTTCCAAGTACTCCGTCAACAACTCGAGCAATACAGGAGATGACGGATGGAAGGCGATGCTGGCGCCGGCCGGCTGAATCCGAACGAGACCGAGGATTCGGCTTCGGAGGTGGAGGTCGAGGCCGCAGCCGAGCAGACCAGCAGCGAGGCGACGGACGAGTCGGATCTGGACCACGACGCCGCCGCGGAGGATTCAGCGGAATCGGACGTCGACACCGACGCAGAGGATGCGGCCGGGTCAGCCAACGACGGTAGAAGCCCCTCACGTCTGGGCCGCGGCTGGCTAGTCGGCATCGCAGCAGCGCTCGTCGTGCTGGCCGGCGGTCTGGGCGCCGGCGGCTACCTGGCGCTGCGATCTGACCGCGACAGTCAGGCCCTCGCGCGCCGCGATGCCGCGGCCCTGGAGGCCGCTAAGGATTGCGTAACCGCAACCCAGGCGCCCGATACCCAAGCGATGGCCACTGCAGCGCAGAAGATGATCGAATGTGGCACCGGGGCTTACCGCTCGCAAGCGATTTTGTACAGCAGTTTGCTCGTCGAGGCGTATCAGGCTGCCAACGCTCAGGTCCAGGTGTCGGATCTGCGCGCGGCAGTGGAACACAACAACGACGACGGCTCGGTCGATGTGTTGGTGCCGCTGCGCGTCAAGGTGTCCAACAGCGCAGCGCAGAACCAAGAAGTGGGCTACCGGTTGCGGGTCACGATGGTTGCCGACGAGGGCAGGTACCGGATCGCGAAGCTTGACCAGGTGGCCAAGTGACGGTGGTGGTCGAAAAGACCGAGACCACACCGGCAGTCGACGACGCAGCGTCGAACGAGCTGGCGTGCTGGCATATTCGGGCTGCGGCCTTCTTTGTTGATGTGTTGCCCGGCCTCGCGGTGCTGACGACGATGGTGTTGGTGTGGTTGGCGGTGCCGCTACGTAGCGTCTGGTGGTGGTTAAGCGTTTCCGTCTTGGCCGCCGCGGCGCTGCTGACCATGGCCAACCGGGTGATCTTGCCGACGCTCACCGGTTGGAGCCTGGGACGTGCCTTGAT
>NZ_JBAUZA010000271.1:0-27868 GCF_049585075.1 Mycobacterium sp. | reverse complement strand
CATCCACGCCGTGGCCGAGACCGTCGAGCACGCCGATGAGGGCGCCTGTGCCGCTCACGTCGACCGCGATCAGCCGGTCGCCGCACACGTTTTCGCCCGGCCGCGCCCGCGCCTTGGCCGCCCACTCGATCGGACCCAGCCAACCGTGATCAGCCATTGCGCGGAATCCACTTCCACATCTCGATAACCGTCCCCTGACCCGGTGTGGACTCGACGAACATGCGGTCCATCAGCCGACGCGCCCCGGGCAAGCCAAGGCCTAGACCCCGCCCGGTCGAATAGCCGTCCTCCATGGCTCGTTCGATGTTGGCAATACCCGGACCGTCGTCTTCGGCGCGCACCACCAGTGCCTGCCTGCCCTCTCGATCTTCTACCCCAACGCGAATTTTCCCGAAACCTGCATAGCTGGTGATGTTGCGGGCGACTTCGGAGATCGCCGTGGCGATCATCGTGACGTCGGTCAACGAGAAACCGAGCTTGCGGGCCAACTGATGGCCCGCCTGACGCGCCGCTACGATGTCGTCGGGGTTGCCGACATCGACGATGACATCATCCGCCACCGTCGAGTCCGATCGATTTCCCCAGTCCCAGTTGTTTATTCAGCAGTGCCAGACCCTCTTCTAGATCTAGCGCGGTGTACATGTCGTCGAACATCAACCCCAGTTGGACCATCGCAAACGCGACCTCGGGTTGCAGGCCGACGATTACGGTGTCCGCGCCGCGCAGCCGTGTCATGTGCGCAATCGTGCGCAGCGAGCGGGCAGCGAATGAGTCCATGACGTCGATGGCGGTGACGTCGACGATAATCCCTTGTGCGCGAAAGCGGCTGACCCGCTCCATCAGGTCATAGCGCAGCCGCTCGGTGTCAGAGTCGGTCAGCGCCGCCTGCACTGAGGCAATGAGGATTGGGCCCTGCTTCAGGATCGGTACTGGCATGGCACGCCCGTGTTAGCTGTCATATGCTTTCAGGAAGTACCGCTACCCGCCCGTTTCGCCGGTGCGAGTGACCTCGTAGCCCAGCAGACGTTCGGCTTCTTCGATACCACCTTGCAGGTCACCGACCGCGTTCATCTTGGAGAGATCCAGCCCGATCGTCACCAGGGTGAGCGCGATCTCCGAAGACAGGCCGGTGATGATGACGCTGGCGCCCATCAAGCCCGACGCGTCGACGGTCTGCACCAGATGGTTGGCCACCGTGGAGTCGATGGTGGGCACACCGGTGATGTCGATGACGACGACTTTCGCCCGGTTGGCGCGGATGGCTCGCAGCAGCTGCTCGGTGACCTGCCGGGCGCGCTGACTGTCCAGCACGCCGATGATCGGCAAGATCAGCAACTGCTCGCGCACCTGCAGCACCGGCGTGGACAGCTCGCGGATGGCTTCCTGCTGCTGGCGGATGATGCGCTCGCGTTCCTGCACGAAGCCGACCGCCACAGTGTTGGCGATGCGGTTGGCGGCGGGCTCGTAGGCGTCGAGCACGCGGTTCAGCAGGTCGAAGTCGGTCTGGTACTTCTCGAACAGCGAACGGGCCAGCACGTCGCGCAGCAACAGCACGATGCCGACGACCTCATTGGTCTCCACACCACGGGGAATGATGCGCTCGGACAAGTCGCGCGCGTAATCCTGGAGCGCCTCAACGCTACCGGTCTCGAGCACCTCGACGTAGCTGTCGTACACCGTCGTTGCCTCGGAGAAGATCTCCTCGGGCGACATCGCGGTGAGCAATTCGGCTTCGGTGATTCGGCGGGCCCATTCCTCGCGCAACGCCGTTCGGTTCTGGCGTAAGTGCTGCACCAGCTGCGGCAGCAGCAAACCCTCGCTCGAGATCGACGGCGCCTGGCTGGCGACGGCTGTTCCCGACAGATCTATCGTTTGATCCGACATCAAACCTCCCGGCGTGCCGCAGGTGGGCGGAAGTCCCCGGCCAAGACTAACCGAGCCTCGCCGGACGAGGAGTTGAAGTAATATTTCTGCCAGTTTGCGGCGGCACCGGGTCGGCACCAGGTTCGCCAGGCGCGATGAGACACCCGATTAAGGATGGCCGTTGTCAGCTGCAGATCCGATCACGACTTCCCTCGCGCGCCGCGAAGGGATCGCGGTGGTAAGCATCGGCGGTGAAATCGATTTGAGCACCGCGCCGGCTTTTGAAGCGGCGATCGCCGGAGCGCTTGACGATGATCCGCCGGTTCTGGTCATCGAACTTTCCGACGTGAGCTTCATGGCATCGGTAGGCCTTCGGATCCTGGCGGCCACCCAGGAAAAGGTCAGTAAATCAGTTCAGGTCGCGGTCGTGGCCAGCAATCCGGCGACAAGCAGGCCGATGCAGCTGACCGGCCTCGACAAAGTCCTCTCGCTGTATCCCACGCTGGACGACGCGTTGACCGCGATGGCTGGCGAGCCGAATAACTAAGGCCGCAGCACCTGTCGGGCGATCGCGTACTTGTGCACTTCGGTCGGTCCGTCGTAGAGGCGGAAGGCGCGCATATCAGAGAAGATCATCCCGACCGGCGTCTCGTCGGAGATACCCATGCCGCCGAGGATTTGCACGCAGCGGTCGGCGACCTTGAACAGTTCCTCCGACACATACGCCTTGACCATCGAGCTTTCGTGTCGGCCGGTGCCCCGATCACCCTTGTCCAGCGTCCAGCATGCCCACCAGATCGCGAGTCGGCATTGCTGCAAGGCGATTTCGTTGTCGGCGATCATGAAACTCACGCCCTGGTGCTCGCCGAGCGGTTTGCCGAACGCGGTGCGCTCACGAGCATGCTGCACCGCGATCGACTGCGCGCGCGAGGCGGCTCCCAGCCAGCGCATGCAATGTGTCAAGCGTGCCGGCGCCAGCCGCAACTGCGCATAGCGCAGGGCCTGGCCGACCTCACCCAGTACAGCTGACGCCGGCAGCCGCAGATCGGTGAACCGCACGACGCCGTGGCCTTCGACGTAGTTGCGGTCCATCGTGTTCATCACCCGCTCGAGCTCGATGCCCGGCGTCGCGCCGTCGCACAAGAACAGCGTCGGCCCGTCTGCGCCATGCGGGTTGGGCGCGACACGGGCCATGATGATCCACGTTCGGGCGCCGCGGGCGCCGGTGATCAACCACTTGAGTCCGTTGATGACGTAGTCGGCGCCGTCGAATACCGCCTCGGTGGCCAGCTGGTTGGGATCCGAACCGGCGCCGCCGGGTTCGGTCATCGCGAACACCGACCGCTCTCGCCCCTCGATGACCGGGACAAGGAACTGCTCGACTTGCTCCGCATTGGCGACCCGCCCCAGCAGGAACATGTTGCCCTCGTCGGGTGCGGCGCAGTTGAGCGCCACCGGGCCCAGCGTCGACCAGCCAGCGGCTTCGAACAACACCGCTTGATCGCGGTGTGACGGCTCGCGGCCGCCAAAACGCTTGGGCGCCTGGAACGTCAGCAGCCCCGCTTTGCGAGCCAGTTCCACCAGTTCGGCTCGCAGCTCGTCATCCGGACCGTGCCGGCCCAGACGTGCATCGGCCTCGAACGGCACGATCTGTTCGGTGACAAAAGCGCGGATCTCGTCGCGCAGCGCCGCGGTGTCCGCGGGTATGTCGAAATCGATCATGAGGTCTCCATCAGCTCGCGCGCCTGCTCGAACAGCCGCAACGTGGTGGCATGCAGCAGTTCGCCGACTTCTTTCGGCGCCTTGCCGGCGCAGGCCCTGGCCAGCGTGCCCTCGAGCACGATGCCGAGCTTGAAACACGCCAGCACCGTGTACCAGGTGATGTGCGACAGGTCGCGGGTGGTGTTGCGGGCATACTGCTCCACCAAGTCGGAAGCTGCGGCCAATCCGCCCATCTCGAAGAGCGTGCCGCCGAATGCGGTGGACCCGCCGGACGGCTGCCAGGTGGCCAGCAGCCAGCCCAGGTCCAGCAGTGGGTCACCGATCGTGCACATCTCCCAGTCGACGATGGCGACGACCTGCGGACCGGTCCGGGAGAACATCACGTTGGCGGCGTGGTAGTCGCCGTGCATGATGCCCGGCGTCCACGCCGACGGGCGGCCTTGTTCGAGCCAGTTGGCGACGTCGTGAACCCCCGGGATGTCGGGCCCGGGATAATTTTCGAACTCTCGATACGATTCCAGCTCCGAAAGCCAGCGTGGCACTTGACGTTCCAGAAAACCCTGCGGTTTGCCGAAATCGCCTAGCCCGACCGCGAGGTGGTCGACGGCACCGAGCCTGGCGAGCGCCTCAGCCATCGACAGTCCCATCTTGAACCGCACGGCTGGGTCGCCGGCATGCATCGCAGGCAACTCTTCGCCCGCGTTGAACCCGTCGATGGGTTCCATCAGATAGAAGACCGCGTCACCGAGCACACCCGGGTCGTCGCAGCTGGCGATCAGGTGGGGATGCGGCACGTCGGTGCCGGCCAGCGCGGCCAGGACCTGGGTCTCCCGCATGATCACGACGTTGCTGCGAGGACGCAGGTGCTTTGGTCCGCGTCGCAGTACATACGGCCGGCCCGAACGGGTGAACCGCAACATGATGTTCTGCGTGCCGCCGCTGATTTTGGAGACGTCCTCCAGTGGGCCGTCGCCTAACCCCTGCTGCGACATCCACTGGGCTACGGCGTCCAGCTCTTCCATGGCTACTGGGACCTCCACACTGGGAGAAGCTACCGTCTGCAAGGATCAGGCTATGACGCCACCGGTGATTGCCCGTTGGATCTCGATCATCGAGAACGGCCGTACCGACGAACTGGACGCGCTGATCGCCGACTTGCTTGCTGACGAAGCCGTATTCTTCTCGCCCGCGGTGTTCACCCCGCAGGAAGGCCGAGCCAAGACCCTGATGTACCTGAAAGCGGCCGCGAAAGTGTTCGGCGACACCGACTTTCACTACATCGAATATTGGTACAGCGAGCAGTCCGCGATCCTTGAGTTCGCCGCGACGATCGATGGCACGTACGTCAACGGGATCGACATGATCCACTGGAACGACGACGAGCAGATCGTGTCGTTCAAGGTCATGCTGCGACCGTTGAAGGCGTTGCAGGCGATCATGCCGGCGATGGCAGAGTTGTTGCAGCAGTAGGGTTCATGACCGATAGGCCCGCCCGCGAGAGCGACGTTCATGAGATCGCCGCCGGGATGCCGTATGCGCGTCGCATCGAGGGGCCGAAGGGCAACGCGATCTACCAGGTGGGCGGCAAGTCGTTCGTGTTCTTCCGCACCCCGCAGCCTGATGCCGTCGACCCCGATACCGGGGAACCCCTCAGCGACGTGATCATGATCTGGGTGGATTCCGAGAGCGACAAGTTGGCGCTGGTGCAGGATCCGGGTTCGCCGTTTTTCACCACCGCTCGATTCGACGAGCATCCGTCGGTGCTGATCCGGGCCTGCAGGTTGGCCGACATCAGCAGGACGGAGCTGGCCGAGCTCATTCAAGACGGCTGGCTATCGCGCGCGTCGAACCGTCGGGCGGCCGAGTGGATCGCGGCGAATCGTCAGTAGCGTCGGATGAGATTGCGCCAAGGAGCTTCTCAGACAGGCGGCGTACTGTCCGGTGCTGGCCGGCGATGGGAGGAATGACGATGCCGCGGACCGACGACGATTCCTGGGAGATCACCGAAAGCGTGGGGTCGACAGCGCTCGGAGTCGCCGCGGCTCGCGCCGCCGAAACCGATAGCGAGAACCCGCTCATCCGCGATCCTTTCGCGCGGGTATTTCTCGAGGCGGCTGGCGACGGCATGTGGAGTCTGATGGCCAACCCCGCCAAGGCGGCCGAGCTGACCGACGACGCGGATCTGCTGGCCAACCTTCAGGTGTTGATCGACTTCATGGCCGTGCGCACAGCGTTTTTCGACGAGTACTTCCTCAACGCGGCGGCGTCCGGCATTCGGCAGGTGGTGATCCTGGCGGCCGGTTTGGATGCGCGCGCGTGGCGGCTGCCATGGCCGGACGGGACCACCGTGTACGAGCTGGATCAGGCGAAGGTCCTGGATTTCAAATCGACCGCACTGAAGCGCCGCGGCGCGCACCCGACGTCTGAGTTGGTGAGCGTCGCAATCGACTTACGGCAGGACTGGCCAACGGCGTTGCAGCAAGCGGGATTTGACCCATCACAGCCCACCGCATGGTCGGCGGAGGGGCTGCTGCGGTATCTGCCGGCACAGGCCCAGGATCTGCTGTTCGAGCGCATCCTGGCGTTGAGTCCTTCCGGCAGTTGGCTGGCCACCAACGCACCCGCGGAGAGTGCGCTGGATCCTGAGCGGTTGGCCCGTCAGCGTGAACAATCGCACCGCTTGCGCGCCGCGGCAGCTCGGATGCTGGCCACCGAGATGCCCGCAGATGAGGACCTGTGGTACCCCGAGGAACGTACCGACGTGACCGAATGGTTGCGTGATCACGGCTGGGATGCCTCGGCGATCACGATGGGCGAGATGCTGGACCGCTATGGACGCGACGTCCCCGCCGACGAGATACTGCCGCCAACCGTTTTCGTATCCGCCCAACGGCGATAACGAGCCCTTGGTGCGCAATGGTTTTCGTTTCGATCCGCTCCGCGACGGGTAGGCAGCCTGTTCAGGACTAGCCGAGGAGATAGAAACGTGCACACCGCGTTAGAACATGAGCCGCCTGGGCCGCAGAGTCCCGAACCGGTTACGCCAGCAGAAACTCCGGAGCGGCTGACGCCCGCCGAGGAGCCCGAGCGGGTCACACCGGCGCCGCAGGAACCGCCGGACTAGCGCTTCAACGTTAGCCAACCTGGTGTTCGGCTAGGCGATTGTCGCTGTCTGCTGTTAGACCTGTGTCGAACTGCGATGTTTGAACAGGTATCGCCGCGGGTATTCGGGCTTCGCTGTTTGCCAGACGTTTTTTGCTTCGACATTGATGGAGGCGAGGATGCGTGGCGGAGGTTTAATCGGTGCGATTGTGGTGGTCTGGTTGGTGATCGGCGTGATAGCCGCATTCCAGCGAGGCTACTTGAAGAATACCGACCAAAATTGTGCCAGCTTAGGCACCGTCGCAGTCACTGTGCTCGTCGGTCCCCTGAATTATGCGGGTGTCAACCCAAAGGTGACCGATTGTCATTTGCCGCAACCCAGTTCGATGCCTGCCACAGACATCGATCACCTCATCGGAGTGGAGGCATCGTGATTGTCTTGGGCATCCTTCTACTCATCGTGGGATTTTTCCTCAAGGTGCCTGTCCTCACCACGATCGGCATCATCTTGCTGGTGATCGGTGCAGTGCTCTGGGTCCTGGGCTCCGTCGGTCGCCCAGTCGCCGGCAGGCGCTATTGGTACTGATGCGAATCAGTGGAAAACCCTCACCAAACATTTGAAAGGAAACGTCATGATCATCCTCGGAATTATCTTGCTCGTCATCGGATATGTAGTGCCACTGCCGATCCTGATTACCATCGGGTGGATTCTGGTAGTCATTGGTGCGATCCTGTGGATCCTTGGCGCAGTTGGCCGCCCGGTCGCCGGTCGAAGAGTCTGGTTCTGACCCCAAAGCTGCAGCCTGGGCGGCTCACAGCCGACACATAGGGTTGGCACAGCGACACCTCATCACGCTGGGCATACTTTGAACCTGTGAGCCAACCCCAAGCGCCTGTCGAGCGGGTCGTGATGCGCCGCGCGGATGGGAACCCGATCAACGTTCTGGTGGTCGATGACGAGGCGGTCCTCGCCGAGATGGTGTCGATGGCGCTGCGTTACGAAGGCTGGAACATCGCCACCGCCGGTGACGGAGCGTCGGCGCTGGAATCCGCCCGGACGCAGCGACCCGACGTGGTCGTCCTCGACGTGATGCTGCCCGACATGAGCGGGCTCGATGTCTTAAGGAAACTGCGCGAACAGAATCCGCAGCTGCCGGTGCTGCTGCTGACGGCCAAGGATGCGGTGGAGGACCGCATCGCCGGCCTCACCGCCGGTGGCGACGACTACGTCACCAAACCATTCAGCCTCGAAGAAGTGGTGTTGCGGCTGCGTGCACTGCTGCGGCGCACCGGGGTGACAACCGAGGACAGCGGTGCGCAGCTTGTTGTCGGGGACCTGGTACTCAACGAGGACAGCCACGAGGTGACCCGGACCGGTGAGCCAATCTCGTTGACATCCACCGAGTTTGAGTTGCTGCGGTTCATGATGCGCAACTCCAGGCGGGTACTGAGCAAGGCGCAGATCTTGGATCGGGTGTGGAGTTACGACTTCGGCGGGCGGTCGAACATCGTTGAGCTGTACATCTCCTATCTGCGCAAGAAAATCGACAACGGGCGCGAGCCCATGATCCACACGCTGCGCGGAGCGGGCTACGTACTCAAGCCGGCCCGCTAGCCATGGGAGGGACCTGGTCGCTGCGGCTACGGCTGTTGATCGGGCAAGTCGTGGTGCTCGTCGTCGTCTGCGTGGGAATCGGCGCGGTGACCGAGTTCGCGTTGTACCGATATCTGGTGGGACAGCTCGACACACAGCTGCTCGACGCCTCGCATCGCTCGGTGCGGATATTGGGTGAGCCGCCCTCCGCGCCGTGGCGGCATCATTTACGGCCATTCCCACGACCCGGCCCGGGCCCGGTCTTTCTCGATGCTCCCGGCCAGCCGGTCGGCATGGTCGCGGGCGTGATCGGCAAAGACGGGGCGCTCGAGGCCGGGTACCTGACCACCGCCGGCGGCCGGGCCGCATTGAGCGACGGCGCCAAGGCGCAACTGATCGCGATCCCGGTCAACCGCACGCCGGTGACCCGAGATCTCAACGGGCTGGGCCGATATCGCGTCATCGCTGCGCCGGCCCGACGCGGCGGTGAGGTGATCATCACCGGCTTGTCGCTGTCCGAAGTCGACGCCACGATGATCCGTGTCCTGTTGATCTTCGCGGTGGTGATCGTCGTCGCCGTAGCAGCCGCCACCACGGCGGGCGTCGTGATCATCCGGCGAGCACTGGCGCCGCTGCGGCGCGTTGTGCTGACCGCCGGCGAGGTCGTCGATCTGCCGCTGGACCGCGGCGAAGTCGCGCTGCCGGTGCGGGTGCTCGAGGCGGACGCCAACCCCCGTACTGAGGTTGGGCAACTCGGCTCGGCGCTGAACCGGATGCTCGACCACATCGCGACCGCCTTGTCTACGCGCCAAGCCAGCGAGACCCGGGTGCGCCAATTCGTCGCGGACGCGAGTCACGAATTGCGCACCCCGTTGTCCGCGATCCGCGGTTACACCGAGTTGGCCCAACGCATGCGCGAGGACAGCGACGCGGTGGCCCACGCGATGAAACGCGTGCAATCCGAAACCGAACGGATGACTCGCCTCGTCGAGGACCTGCTGCTGCTCGCCCGCCTGGACTCGGGCCGACCACTGGAGCGTGAATCGGTGGATTTGTCCCGGGTGGCCGTCGACGCGGTCAGCGATGCGCACGTCGCCGGTCCGGATCACCAATGGGAACTCGACTTGCCCAAGGAGCCGGTGACCGTCTGCGGCGATGCCGCCCGGCTGCATCAGGTGGTGACCAACCTGCTGGCTAACGCCCGCGTCCACACCGGCGCGGGAACCATCGTGACCACCCGGTTGGCCTCCGACACGACGCATGCCGTGCTGAGCGTTATCGACAACGGGCCGGGAATCCCCGAGCAGTTGCAGTCGGAGGTGTTCGAGCGGTTCGCCCGCGGCGACACGTCCCGATCCCGGAAGGGCGGCAGCACCGGCCTGGGCCTGGCGATCGTTGCGGCGGTGGTCAAAGCTCACAACGGCACGATCACATTGGGCAGCTCGCCGGGCCGCACCGACTTCACCGTGCGATTGCCGCTTACGGCGGACCTCGAAACATAAGCCCACGCAACAGGATTAAAGCAACGACGGCGACGCCATGGGAGCGTCGCCGTCGTCTCGTACGGTTACTTCAGGACCCTAGGGGCACGTGACATCGATCTCGAAGGGCTTGTTGACCGGCTGCATCGGGTTGGCCATGTCCACCCCGGTGGCCGTCCCTGAAATCTTGTACTTGCTGCCGTCCTTGGTCGCGCTGGCGTTGCCTTGACCGGTGCCCGGGGTGTAACCCAGCGTGACGCCGTTGACGTTGCCGAGCCCGACCGACTTCACCGCGGGAGGGCTGGCGTCGGTGAGCACTGCGCCAATGCCGGTGGACGCCCCACCGATGGCGATGTTCACGTTGCCGGCCGCCGTGGTGCATGCGACGGTGCCGCCGACGTTCTGGTCTTTGCCATCGATGGTGACTTTCGCCGCTGCGGCTCCGCCGCCCGGGCCGGTTACCGTTGCGCTGCTCTGGCTCGACGATGACCCGGAACTGCTGGTCGATTCCTTCTTGCTCGAACATCCGGACAGACCTACGACCACGATCGCCGTCGCTGCTGCAGCGACCGTAACTGAACGCTTCACTCGTGCTCCTTTGCCGTTGTGGCGGTCCACAGGAACTTCACAGACCGTTTTGGCAGTATGCCGTCTCGCCGAACGATGGGTATCCGGATTCGCCAAAATTTCGTTTTCGGGCCAGCACGACTGCCTCAGTATGAACAGACGTTTGCTGGCGTCTCGTCGATCGGTGGTTCGGGTCCTGCGCGGCGCAATTGGTGGCAGTGTCGGGCCGGTGGACGAGAAGCGCGGATTACCGCTGGACGACACTAGGGATTTCGCCGACGCCGACCGAGGATTCATGGCCGCGCTGACGCCCTGCGTCGTGAACGCCGCCGACGGGCGGGTGGTGTGGGATAACGACGCGTATTCGTTCATCACGGGGGATGCGCCGCCGTCAGTGCACCCCAGTCTGTGGCGGCAGTGCACGTTGACCGCCAAGCAAGGCCTCTACGAGGTGGTCCCGGGTATTTACCAGGTCCGCGGCTTGGATATCTCCAACATCAGCTTCGTCGAGGGCGACGACGGTCTGATCGTGATCGACCCGCTGGTCTCCACGGAGGTGGCCGCCGCGGCGCTGCAGCTCTACCGCGCGCAGCGGGGTGAGCGGCCCGTCGTCGCGGTGATCTACACGCACAGCCACGTGGATCATTTCGGCGGCGTGTTGGGTGTCACGTCGCAGGCCGACGTCGACGCCGGGACAGTGCAAGTGCTGGCGCCGGAAGGATTCACAGACCACGTTGTGCAGGAGAACGTCTATGCCGGCACCGCGATGGCGCGTCGCGCGACCTACATGTACGGCAGCAAGCTGGCCCGCGGTCCGCAAGGACATGTCGGCTGCGGCCTGGGCCAGGCGCCGTCTCTTGGTGAGGTAGCCCTGATTGTGCCCACGGTCGATATCCGCACCACCGGTGAAACCCGCACGATCGACGGGGTCGAGATCGAATTCCAGATGGCGCCGGGCACCGAGGCTCCGGCCGAAGTGCACTTCTATTTCCCGCGATTCCGCGCACTGTGTATGGCCGAGAATGCCACCCATAACCTGCACAACCTGTTGACGCTTCGCGGCGCGCTGGTTCGCGACCCGCACGTCTGGTCGGGTTACCTCACCGAGGCGATCGACACGTTCGCCGGCCGCACCGACGTCGTGTTTGCGTCGCACCACTGGCCGACCTGGGGATACGAGGGCGTCGTCGAGTTTCTGTCGCTGCAGCGCGACTTGTACGCCTATTTGCATGACCAGACGCTGCGGCTGCTCAACCAAGGACACACCGGCGCCGAAATCGCCGAAACATTGCAAATGCCACCGGCACTGGACAAGGCGTGGCACGCCCGCGGCTACTACGGCTCCGTCAGCCACAACGTCAAAGCGATCTACCAGCGCTACATGGGCTGGTTCGACGGCAACCCGGCGCGGCTGTGGCCGCACCCGCCCGAAGCGCTGGCCACCCGGTATGTCGATGCGATGGGCGGGATCGACCGCGTCGTCGAACTTGCTCAGCGGGCCTTCGATTCTGGTGACGCTCGTTGGGCTGCAACACTTCTCGATCACGCGGTGTTTACCGACAGCACGCATGCAGGCGCCCGCGCCCTGCTCGCGGAGACGTTCGATCAGTTGGCCTACGGCGCCGAGAACGCGACCTGGCGCAACTTTTTCCTGTCGGGCGCGTTGGAATTGCGCGACGGCAACTTCGGCACAGCCGCTCAAACCACTTCGCTGACGTTGATGTCTGCGTTGACGCCGGCGCAGATCTTCGACGGCCTGGCCATCAGCGTCAACGGTCCCCGCGCTTGGGATTTGGATCTCGCCGCCGACGTCACGTTGACCGACGTGGAGACCAACTATCGTCTCGCGCTGCGTAACGGCGTGCTCGTAAGCCGCGAAACACCCGCCGATGCCGCCACCGCGAACGTGACCGTCAAGCTGGACAATGCGCTGCGCCTCCTCACGGTGGCAATGGGTGACGTGAGTTCGCCGGGACTGGAGATCTCCGGCGACCAGGCGGCCCTGCAGCAGCTGCTCGGTGTGCTCGACAAACCCGATCCGGCGTTCAACATCGTTACGCCGTGACGAGCAGCGGTCGTCACATCAGCACCACGAGCCTCCCGGCGGAAGGTATTGGCGGTTTGCCCGCCTTTGAGCGACAAATTCGAAAGTCGCTCTGAGGCGGGCAGATTGGCTGGCCGGGTGTGCAGAAACTCCTGTGACGGATGAGAATGTGGGCCAGGTTAGGCCACGTCGATGACCACCTTGCCGACCGCCTTGCGCTCGGCCACATGGCGTAACGCCTTCGCGGCGTCGGCCAACGGGAACCGCGCACCGATATAGGGCTGGATCCGGCCGTCGGCGAACATCTGCTGCAGCTCGGCGATGTCGCGCGCGGCGTCGTCGGGGTGATCGGCGGTGAAGGTGCGAATTTCCATGCCGCGAATCGTGATGTCCTTCAAGAGAACCAGATTCAGCGGAATGGCCGGAATCGCACCGGCGGCGTAGCCGAGTGTGATGAACGTTCCGCCCCGGGCCAGACCACGTAGCGCTGGCTCCGCGTAGTTGCCCCCGACCGGATCGATGACGACGCGGGCGCCGCCGCCGGTGAGCTCGCGGATCGCCCCCTTCAGATCGTCGCGGTCGTAGGCGACGGTCGCCTCGGCGCCGCGCTGCCTGCAGATGTCGAGCTTGTCCTGCGTCGAGGCCGCCGCCAGCACCCGGGCCTTCATACCGACTGCCAGATCGAGCGCGGCTTGCCCGACGCCGCCGGCCGCTCCGAGGACCACCACCCAATCTCCTTCTGCGACTTGGGCAACCGATCGCAGAGCGTGATACGCGGTGCGGTAGGTGACTCCGAACGCCGCCGCAGACGCGAAGTCGGCGCCGTCAGGAACCGCGGATACCTGATGGGCGTCAAGCAGGGCCAGCTCAGCGAAAGCGCCGGTTGGGGTGGCTCCGAATACCCGATCGCACGGCCGAAACTGCGCCCCGTCACCGGCTGCCACCACCTCACCGGCAAGCTCGCTGCCCGGGGTAAATGGCACCGGAATCTTGACCTGGTACTTGCCGGCGATCAGCAGCACGTCGGGAAAGTTGACAGCGGCGGCGTGCACACGCACCAGCAGCTGACCCGGGCCAGGCGTCGGATCGGGGACGTCATCGACAACCAGGTCTTCGGGAGGGCCGTAGCCGCGGCAGACGACGGCGCGCATCAGCCGGCCCCCAAGCCGCGTAAACAAAACCGCACCAAGTGATCGATGTCGTCGGCGCTGGGCTGGTCAGCCAAATCCAGGTGGCGGCGCATGGTTGCGACCGTGCAACGGAAGACGATGTCGGCGTCCCGGGGAACATCCGTACTGCCCAAGGTCGCGATCGGCTCGGTCAAAAGATCGCGCATCGGCCGCATGATCTCGTCGTCGGCGGCCCGCCAGTTGGAGGTGGCCGAGATCTGGCCGGCGGCAGCCCGACTCATGCTGATCAGGTGTGGGTCGGCCACCTGCGCGAGGGCGCCTTCAATCCAGCGCCGCACTTTGCCCGCCGGCGTGCGCTCTTTGGCCATCTGGTGCTGCAGGTAGGAGACGACGATCGCGACACCGCGCTCCATCACCGCCAGGATGACGTCGTCTTTGCCGGCAAAGTATCGGTAGAAAGCTTTGTTCGACGAACCGGCCTCGGCGACGATATCGCTGACCCGCGGTGGTTCGGGTGCTACCCGCTCCATGACCCGAACGGCCGCGGCGAGGATGCGTTCGACTTCCTCGGTGGCTTCCCGCTGCCGGTCGTCAAGGGCGCGCTCGACAGCCGCGGCGACCCTGCTATTGGTCAACGAGCTCACCGTATTTGGCGCGCGCGGCCTCGCGCCGGACGTGAAGCATTTCGCTGGGCCACTCCGGGCTTTCAGCTTCATAGTTTTTGAGTAGCATCCGCGCCAAGTTGACCTTGTGCGCCTCGGTCGGTCCGTCGGCCAGCCCGAGCGCAATGCCGCCGAGCAAGACATTGACCAGTGGCAGCTGATCGGTGAGCCCCAGTGCGCCGTGCACCTGGATAGCCCGCAACGCAATCGATTTCAGCACCTGTGAGGCCAAGATCTTACAGGTCGCGATCTCAGCGCGGGCGCCATGCTCGTCGCCGCTGTCGATCAGCCACGCGGCATGGAGTACCGTCAGCCGGAACGGTGTCAACTCGGTGTATGAGTCCGCGATGAACTCTTGCACCAGCTGCTTGTCCGCGAGCGAAGTACCTTGAGTGAATCGGCTTTTCGCGCGCTTGGACATCATCTCGACAGCGCGCTGCGCCATCCCGATCGAGCGCATCGCATGATGCAGCCGCCCGCCCGCCAACCGGGTCTGCAGGATCAGGAAGCCTTGGCCGGCTTCGCCGAGCAATGCGTCAGAGGACACCCGCACCCCGTCATAGTGCACAAGGGAATGACCGGGTTCGTGCGGGTCGGCCCCGACCAGATGGTGGGTAGCTTCGACATTAAGGCCCTTGGTGCCTGCCGGAATCAGGAATGTCGACGCACCGTGATGCACGGCGACATCGGGGTTGGTGATGGCCACCACGATGAAGAAGAATGCCACGGATGCGTTGGAGGAGAAGTACTTTCGTCCGGTGATCACCCAATCATCGCCGTCGCGGACTGCCCGGGTGGTGAAGACCCGCGGATCGGCGCCGCCTTGGGGTTCCGTCATCGAGAAGCAAGAGAATATCTCGCCGGACAGCAGCCCGGCCAAATAGCGGTCCTTTTGATCCTGAGTGCCAAACCGTGCGATGATCTCCGCATTGCCGGTGTCAGGTGCTTGCGTCCCGAATACGATGGGCGCCCAAGGGCTGCGGCCGAGAATCTCGTTGATCAACGTCAGCTTGACCGCGCCAAAGCCCTGCCCTCCGAGTTCTGGACCGAGGTGCGGCGCCCACAGTCCTTGGTCGCGAACCTGTTGTTTGAGGGGGTCGACGATTTTGCGTCGCTCGTCGTTCAGCGGTAAGAACTCGCATCCGGGGAACAGCACCTCTAGCGGCTGGACCTCTTCGCGGACGAATTCGCGGATCCAGTCGAGTTTCTTCTCGAACTCCGGCTCGGTGGAGAAGTCCCATGCCATGTCGAATACTCCTAAGTGCTGGTCGAAATCAGGGGATCCCGCCATCGACTCGCAGAATGGAGCCGGTGGTGAAGCTGGACGCAGCGGATGCCAGAAACAATGCGGCACCGACGATTTCGGCCGGGTCGCCGGCCCGCTGCAGTGAGAGGTGGACGAACGGGTTTTGCGTTGCCTGATCCAGGTTCCACGACTTGCTGACGTCGGTGAGGAACGGGCCGGCCATCAGCGTGTTGACCCGGACTGTCGGCCCGAACGCACGCGCCAGGCCCTCGGTCATGGCATTCAGTCCCGCCTTGGACGCCGCGTAGGGAATGATGTCGGGCGCCGGCCGCAGCGAACCGGCGGTGCTGACGTTGATGATCGAGCCGCTTCCGGCGGCGACCATCTGTTCACCGACCAGAGCGGACAATCGGAACGGGCCCTTGAGGTTGAGGTTGACCACCGCGTCGAAAAGCTTCTCGGTGACGTCGGTGAGCTTGTCATAGACCGGCGACATGCCGGCGTTGTTGATCAGGGTGTCGACCTTGCCGAACCGTTGGTAGCTGGCCTCGACGAGACCGTCGAGCTGATCCCATCGGCCGACGTGCACCTGGTATGGCATTGCGACGCGCCCGGTTTCGCGCTTGATCTGCTCGGCGGTCTCGACGCAGTTCTCCATTTTCCGGCTGGCGATCACCACGTCTGCGCCGCAGCGGGCGGCGCCGAACGCCATTTCCCGGCCCAGCCCCCGGCTGCCGCCGGTGATCAGCACAACCTGGTCGGTCAGGTCGAAAAGCTGGTCGGCATAACCCATTTCAGTGAGCCTTCGGCAGCGAGCCGGCCAGTTCGGCGGCCGTGGCAATCAGTTGCGGGATCATCGCCCCAAACGCGTCCTGGATCTTCGGGTCGACTTTTCCGGTCCGTACTCCGGCAGCGTAGGTCTTTTCGAGCACGATGCCGAGTTTCCAGTTGGCGAGCACGAGGTAGTAGTCGATGTTTTCGGTAGAGAGCCCGCTGGTCTTCTCGTAGCGGTCGAGCAGCTCGCTGCGGCTCGGCATCCCCTTCATATCGAGATAAAAGCCGTCTTCCTTGGGATTTTCACCGTCGTAGCCAAGCAGGCACCAGGCCAAGTCCAGTAGTGGGTCGCCGACGGTGGTCATCTCCCAGTCCACGATCGCGGCGAGCCGAGCGGGCTCGCCGTGCGCGAACATCACGTTGGCGAACTGGTAGTCGCCGTGCATGATGCCCGGCCGGTAGTGCTCGGGGCGGTTGCGTCGCAGCCAGTCGGCGGCTTGGTCCAGGCCGGGAAGTTCACGCACCCGGTAGGTGTCCAGGAACGCCAGCCAGCGGTCGACTTGACGCTCATGGAATCCGTCGGGACGGCCGAAGCCGTCGAGCCCCTGGGCGCGCCAATCCACTCTGCCCAGTTTGGCGGCGGCCTCGACGAGCTCGAAGGCCAAGCCCCGGCGTGCAGTTAGGTCGGTGTCGAACGGGGTCGCCCAGCCGCCGTCCATCGGACTCCAGCCGTCGATGGCCTGCATGACGTAGAAGGGCATGCCGAGCAGATCGCCGGCATCGTTGGCGGCGATCAGCTCGGCATGCGGCACGTCGGTGCCGCGCAACGCGCGCACCAGACGGATCTCACGCAGCAGCCCGTCGACGCGGGCCGCGTCGGCCCGGGCACCGGGCATCCGCAACACCATGCGTTCGTCTCCGCGCCGGATCAGGTAGAGCGTGTTCTGTGAGCCGCCGGACAGCTGTTCCAGCACGGCCTCTTCGCCTTCGCCGGGGGCGCCATTGGCGTCCAGCCAGCGTCCCAGCACGCCTGCATCCAACATCCGCACACCCCAATCTCCATTGGGAGAATAGCATTCTCTGCCGGGGTGACAAGGGCCGCGCATCGCATGCAAGGCTGTGCGCATGCAGTTGCTTCTGGTCCGGCATGGGTTGCCGCTTCGCAGCGAACCCGCGCGCCCTAGACAGGGACGTGCCGACCCCGACCTCTCCGACGAGGGGTGGGCGCAGGTCGCACGGCTGCCTGAGGCACTGGCCAGGTTTCCGATCACCCGCGTGGTGAGCAGCCCGCAGCGTCGCGCCATCCAGACCGCGCAGCCGGTCGCCGCCGCGCGCGGTCTGACCGTCGACATCGACGACCGTTTCGCCGAATACGACCGCGACCTGCCGGTGTACATCCCCATCGAGCACATCCGTGATGAGAACCCGCAAGAGTGGGCTCGGATGGCCGCCGGGCACCTGCCGAGCAAGGTCGACGAGGACGCCTTTCGCGCCCGGGTGCGGGCGGCGGTCGATGACGTCGCCGCATGCGCGGAGCACGAGGACACCGTCGCGGTGTTCAGCCACGGCGGCGTGATCAACGTCGTGCTGCACGAGATCCTCGGAACCAAGCGGGTGTTGTCGTTTCCGATCGACTACGCCTCGGTAACCCGTCTGCTGTTCTCCCGGTCCGGTCAGGCGAGCGTGGTGACGGTGAACGGCACCGAGCATGTGTGGGACCTGCTGCCGCGCAACCAACGCGCCTCTGGGTGATAGACAAGTCCGGTGACTTCCACGCCGCTTGACGGGCTCGATTTGGTCGCGCTGGACGGATATCTGCGCGCGGCCGACATCGGCCGGGACGGGGAGCTGCGGGCGCAGCTGATTTCCGGCGGCCGCTCCAACCTGACCTTTGTGGTCGCCGACGAGTCGTCGAAGTGGGTGCTGCGACGCCCGCCGTTGCATGGGCTGACCCCGTCGGCGCACGACATGGTGCGTGAGTACAAAGTGGTCGCGGCACTCGCCGACACCGCCGTTCCGGTGGCCCGCGCGGTGGCATTGTGCGACGACGACTCGGTCCTCGGTGCGCCGTTCCAGATGGTCGAATATGTTGGCGGGCAAGTGGTGCGCAGTCGCGCCGAGCTCGAGGCATTGGGCGACCAGTACGTCATCGAGCGCTGCGTCGACGCGCTGATCCGAGTGCTGGCAGAACTGCATGCGGTTGACCCGACCGCGGTCGGACTCGCCGATTTCGGCAAACCGAGCGGGTATCTGGAACGCCAGGTCCGCCGCTGGGGCTCGCAGTGGGAACTGGTGCGCTTGTCCGATGACGACCGCGACGCCGACGTCGCGCGACTGCACGCGGCGTTGCAGGAAGCGGTGCCGCAGCAGAGCCGAACGTCGATCGTGCACGGCGACTATCGCATCGACAACACCATCCTGGACGCCGACGACCCGGCGCAGGTGCGCGCGGTGGTGGACTGGGAGCTGTCCACGCTGGGCGATCCACTCAGCGATGCGGCGCTGATGTGTGTGTATCGCGATCCGTCGCTGGACTTGATCATCAACGCACACGCCGCCTGGACGTCGCCGCAATTACCGGTCGCCGACGAGCTCGCACACCGTTACTCGGTGATTTCCGGACAGCCGTTGGCGCACTGGAATTTCTACATGGCCCTGGCCTACTTCAAGCTGGCCATCATCGCGGCGGGCATCGATTTCCGCCGGCGGATGTCGGGTGATGCCGACGACGTCGACGCATCCGACCGCGTCGGCGAAACCGTTGCGCCGTTGATCACCCGTGGGCTGACCGAGCTGCGGACAGCGTGATTGCCTATCGGCCTGCGGCGAGGTTCTTCTTCGCGGCACGCCGCAACTGGTAGATCCGCGCCGTGCCGGCCAGCACGGTGACCAGCCCGCCACCGATCGCCGCCAGCAGAATGGCCACCCCCTCCTGGAGGCTCCAGTGCCAACCGAGGAAGTGGAATTGGGCCGAGTTGGGGTTCTGGATGATGAAGATCAGCAGCACGATCAGAATCAGGAAGCCCGCCGTCAACGAGGTCCACAGGCTGGCCGCGCGGGTGAACTTCACTGCCGATTCCGGCGGCGCCGCGTCGTCCTTGGCCGGTGCGCTGGTTTCCGGTGGTTGATCGGGTGATACAGACGAATCGCTGCTCATAGTTCCATCTTTGCCCTTTGTCGCACGGAATGAAACGAAATCGGGCCGGAAACCTCGCCGCACTCTCAAACCGGGCGGCGCCGCAAGATACTGTCGACTGCTATGGGCATGCTGCGATGGCGCGGGTCCCGCGCGGCAGCGTGGCTCGCGAGCTTGTGTGTTGTTCTGGCGGCCTGCGGCAGCTCCAACCCGCTCGGCGGGGCGTCCGGCGATTTGAACTCGATCGTGGTCGGATCTGCCAGCTTCCCGGAATCGAAAATCGTCGCGGAAATCTATGCACAAGCGTTGCAGACCAACGGTTTCAGCGTCGGCCGCCGCATGGGAATCGGCAGCCGCGAAGCTTATGTCCCTGCGCTGAAGGACCATTCGATTGACCTGGTGCCCGAGTACATCGGCAACCTGCTGCTGTACTTCGAATCGAAGGCGACAGTGACGATGCTCGATGCCGTCGAATTGGAGCTCTACAAACGCCTGCCCGGCGACTTGTCGATTCTGACCCCGTCACCCGCGGCGGACACCGACACCGTCACCGTCACCGCCGACACCGCGGCCAAGTGGAACCTCAAGACGATCGCAGATCTGGCCGCACATTCTCCCGAGGTCAAGTTCGCTGCGCCGTCGGACTTTCAAACCCGGTCATCGGGTCTGGTTGGGCTGCAGCAGAGATACGGGCTCGACATTGCGCCCGGCAACTTCGTCGCGATCAGCGACGACGGCGGCGCGGTCACTGTACGTGCACTGGTTCGCGGTACGGTCAATGCCGCCAACATCTTCAGCACTTCACCGGCGATCATGCAGAACCATCTGGTTGTGCTCGACGACCCGGAGTGCAATTTCCTGGCCGGCAACATTGTCCCGCTGGTGAATTCGCAGAAGAAATCCGATCGGCTCAAAGGTGTGCTGGACGCGGTGTCTGCCAAGATGACCAGCCACGGCTTGGCCGAGCTCAACGCCTCTGTATCCGGCAACTCTGGCATCGACCCCGACCAGGCAGCTCGAAACTGGTTGCGGGATAACGGCTTCGACCATCCGATCAAAAGCTGACAGTTGATTAGCTTCAAGAATGTCTTCAAGGCTTACGCCGACGGCACCGTCGCCGTCGATGACCTGAGCCTGGACGTGCCCGAGGGCTCGCTGACCGTTTTTGTCGGGCCCTCCGGTTGCGGCAAAACCACGTCGATGCGGATGATCAATCGGATGGTCGAGCCGACATCAGGCACCGTCAGGGTCGACGGCGCCGATGTCGCCCGTGTCGACCCGGTGCAGCTGCGCCTCGGTATCGGCTACGTGATCCAGGGCGCAGGCCTGATGCCGCACCAACGGGTGATCGACAACGTGGCGACGGTGCCGGTCCTCAAAGGCCAATCTCGGCGGGCCGCGCGCACGGCCGCCTACGACGTGTTAGAGCGGGTGGGTTTGAATGCCAAGCTGGCCAGCCGCTATCCCGCGCAGCTCTCCGGCGGCGAGCAGCAGCGGGTCGGGGTAGCCCGGGCGCTCGCCGCCGATCCGCCGATTTTGTTGATGGACGAACCATTTTCGGCTGTCGACCCGATAGTCCGCCTGGAGCTGCAGCGCGAAATACTGCGGCTACAAGCCGAATTGCACAAGACGATCGTGTTCGTTACGCACGACATCGATGAGGCTGTCCGGCTCGCCGACCGCGTTGCGGTGTTCGGTCCGGGTGGTTCGCTGCAGCAGTACGAGGAGCCCGCGCGGCTGTTGTCGCGGCCGGCCAATGATTTCGTGTCGAGGATGATCGGTCTCGGCCGTGGCTATCGGTGGTTGCAGTTCTTGGATGCGGCGCAACTGCCGGTACACGACATCGATCGGATTGCCGAATCCGCGATTTCAGACGTCCAACTTCGCGACGGCTGGACATTGGTGGTGAAAGCCGATGGCGCGCCGTTGGGCTGGATCGATGCGAACGGCGCACGTAAGCACCGCAGCGGGGCGTCGCTGCGTGACAGCGTCACGTCGGTCGGCTCGCTATTCCGCCCGGGCGGCAATCTCAGCCAGGCACTGGACGCCGCGTTGTCGTCGCCGGCAGCGATGGGGGTAGCCGTCGACAAGGCGGGCAAGGTTATCGGGGGAGTGCGGGCCGGCGATGTGCTGGCCGTGTTGGAATCCCAGCCGCGGGATTAGGCGTGCACTACCTGATCACTCATCTCCCGACGGCGTGGACGCTGACGGTGGTTCACCTGCGGCTGTCGCTGGTACCGGTTTTGGCCGGGCTGGCGATTGCGCTGCCGTGGGGCGTGGTGGTGCGCCGCCGGGCCGCGCTGCGACGACTGACCACACTGACCGCAAGTGTGGTCTTCACCATCCCGTCGCTGGCGCTGTTCGTGGCGTTGCCGCTGATTATTCCGACCCGGATTCTCGACGAGGCCAATGTCATTGTCGCGCTGACGCTTTACACCACGGCGCTGATGGTCCGGTCGGTTTTCGAGGCGCTCGACGCGGTGTCGGCACAGGTGCGCGACGCTGCCAGCGCGATCGGTTACCGGCCGATCATGCGACTGCTCAAAGTCGAACTGCCACTGTCGATTCCGGTGCTCGTTGCCGAGCTGCGAGTGGTCGTGGTGACCAACATCTCGATGGTCTCGGTGGGCGCGGTCATTGGCATCGGCGGCCTGGGCACCTGGTTCACCGAGGGCTACCAGGCGAACAAGAGCGACCAGATCGTCGCGGGGATCATCGCTATCCTGCTGGTCGCGCTTGTCGTCGACATGCTGATCACGCTGGCCGGACGGCTCGCGACGCCGTGGAACCGGGCACCGCGGCCCCGCCGCCGGTTGCCAACAGCTCCGGTGGTGGGGGGCTCGCGATGAGCTTCATCGAACAGGCGGTGTCGTATCTGTTCACCGCGAGCAACTGGTTCGGCCCGGTGGGTCTGGCGGCGCGCACCTTGGAGCACCTGGAGTACACCGCGGCCGCGGTAGCGGTTTCGGCGCTGATCGCGATCCCGGTCGGCATGCTCGTCGGGCACACCGGCAGCGGCGCCCTGGTGGTGGTGAGCCTGGTCAACGCGTTACGCGCGCTGCCGACCCTGGGCGTGCTGCTGTTAGCCGTATTGCTGTGGGGCTTGGGCCTGGTGCCACCGATCGTCGCGCTGATGCTGCTGGGCATCCCGCCGTTGCTGGCCGGCACGTATGCCGGCATTGCCGCGGTGGATCACACCGTGGTTGACGCTGCCCGCGCGATGGGCATGGGCGAGCTGCGGGTGCTGGTGCGGGTCGAGGTGCCCAACGCGCTGCCGCTGATACTTGGCGGGCTGCGCACCGCGACGTTGCAGGTGGTCGCCACCGCGACGGTGGCCGCCTATGCCAGCTTGGGCGGCCTGGGCCGATATTTGATCGACGGCATCAACGTGCGTCAGTTCCATATCGCTCTGGTCGGTGCGTTGATGGTGGCTGCGCTGGCGTTGATCCTTGACGCCGCGCTGGCATTCGCGATCTGGGTCGCGGCGCCCGGTACCGGTCGGCTGAGACGTAAGCCACCGAATGGCGCACGCGTGACCGACCACGCCTCGATATCACCGGAGCCGTCGCTTAACGTAGACGCGTGAGCCCACCCCCCACCGAAGCGACGTCGAGTTCCTGGTCGACGATTCTGACCTGGCGCGCGCACGACGCCAGGCGGATGGAATCGGTACGGGTGCAGTTGTCCGGCAAGCGATTAAAGGCCAACGGGCGCATCGTGGCCGCGGCCTCCGAGACCAATCCGGCGTTCGCGGCCTATTACGATCTGCAGACCGACGAGACCGGCGCGACCAAGCGACTCGGGATGACGGTCACGCTGGCCGAGCGGGAACGTCAGCTCGCGATCGCCCGTGACGAGGAGAACATGTGGCTGGTCACCGACCATCAGGGCGAGTCTCGGGCAGGCTTCGACGGCGCCCTTGACGTCGATCTGGTCTTCAGCCCGTTCTTCAACGCGTTACCGATCCGCCGCCGCGGTTTGATCGAGCGAGCGGACTCGATCACGGTGCCGACGATTTACGTGAGACTGCCCGAAATGTCGGTGACCTCAGCAATGGTCAGCTACAGCAGTCCAGCCCCGGGAAGTGCCGAAGGGATCAAGGTGCACTCGCCGGTGTCCGAGGTAACGCTGACCGTCGACGCTGACGGGTTCATTGTGGACTACCCAGGCTTGGCAGAGCGGATCTGATCACCCCGCCGGCGCGACCCGCGGCGGCCAACTCCTCACGCCACTTCTCCGTGCCGATGAACACGGTGACGATCTCCGGCCGCGAGAAGCTGTCATAGCGGGTACGCGCGGCATGCCCGGCCTCGACCAGCTCGGCGACGGAGTTGTTGTGCGCCAGCGACTCTCGCGCATCAGTGAGCAATTCAATGGCGCGGTCCACCGCCGGCAGCAGTTGGCCCGCGTTGGCTTCGCACATCGCCCGCACCAGATCCGGTGCGCTGCCCGCCACGCGCGTGCCATCCCGAAACGACCCTGCGGCCAGTGCGAATGCCAGCGGAACCTCCGCAGCGGTGACGGCCAGGGCTTCGGCGAGGAGGTGCGGCAAATGCGAGATGGCGGCTGCGGCGGCGTCGTGTTCGTCGGATCTGGCCGGCACCACCACCGACCCGCAGTCCAGCGCCAGCTCCACCACCATCGGCCAGATCGCCGGGTCTACGTGATCGTCCACGCTGATCACCCACGGCGCACCTGTGAACAGCCGGGCATGGCCGGCGGCCCAACCGGAGTGCGCCGTGCCCGTCATCGGGTGCCCGCCCACGAAACGCTGCTGCAAACCGGCGGCGGTCACCTCATCGAGCACCGCGCTCTTGACGCTGGTCACGTCGGTGAGCGGACAGTCGGGGGCCCACTCCTTGATATGGCCGAGCAGGATAGGCAACCCCGGCATCGGCACCGCGAGAACGATCAGCGCGCCGATATCGGCGGCGCGGGTCAGCGCTTCGGTGATATCGGTTGTGGCGTCAAAGCCGTCGAACCGGGCCGCCTGGGCCCCTTCGACCGAGCGGTTATAGCCGAAGGCCTCGCGGCCGGCCGCCGTCGCCGCACGCAGTAATGATCCCCCGATCAGTCCCAGGCCGAGCACGCACACCGGTGTTTTCGCCACCCCACAAGGTTGGCACATTTACCTGGGAGAGCCGACGCTTGATAGGCGGCCGACGCGACCCCGATCTGCCGGTGATGTGCTGGTCAATGGGCTCCAGCGGGACTAGCGTAGGCGGCCATGGGAGCACAGCGGGCTTCCGCGCAGGCTGACACGCCGGACGGATTCGGCGTGGCCGTTGTGCGCGAGGACGGTAAATGGCGCTGTTCTGCCATGCGTTCCAAAGTCCTGACCAGCCTGACTGATGCGGAAACCGAATTGCGGGAGTTGCGCAGCGCCGGCGCGGTTTTCGGGCTGCTCGACGTCGACGATGAGTTCTTCGTGATCGTGCGCCCGGCGCCGTCGGGAACCCGGCTGTTTCTGTCTGACGCGACCGCGGCACTGGACTACGACATCGCCGCTGAAGTGCTGGACAACCTGGACGCCGACATCAATCCGGAGGATCTAGAGGACGCCGACCCGTTCGAGGAGGGCGATCTCGGGTTGCTCTCCGATGTCGGGCTGCCCGAGGCCGTGCTGGGCGTCATTCTCGACGAGACCGACCTCTACGCCGACGAGCAGCTGGGCCGCATCGCGCGGGAGATGGGCTTTGCCGAGGAATTGTCGGCCGTGCTCGACCGCCTCGGTCGGTGATCGCAAGCGCGGCGGAGCCGGGCGCAGCGGGCCGCCGCCATGAACCTCGGTCGGTGAGCGCCGACGAAGACCTGATCCGTGCCGCCCTGGCGGTCGCCGCTACTGCTGGCCCACGTGACGTTCCGGTCGGCGCGGTAATCGTCGGGCCCGACGGAACCGAGCTGGCCCGCGCAGTCAATGCGCGTGAGGCACTGGGCGATCCGACCGCGCACGCCGAGATCCTGGCCATCCGCGCTGCCGCCGCCGTACTCGGCGACGGGTGGCGGCTGCCCGGAGCGACGCTGGCGGTCACCGTTGAGCCGTGCACGATGTGCGCCGGCGCGTTGGTGATGGCGAGGGTCGACCGTCTGGTGTTCGGGGCCTGGGAGCCCAAGACAGGAGCGGTCGGCTCGCTATGGGACGTGGTGCGCGACCGGCGGCTCAACCACCGCCCAGCCGTGCGCGGCGGGGTGTTGGCTGACGACTGCGCCGCGCTGCTGGAGGCTTTCTTCGCTCGCCAACGATTGGGCTGAGCAGGGCGGCGTTGGGTAAGCTCTCCGGCGGTGGCGTGTCCGAGCGGCCTAAGGAGCACGCCTCGAAAGCGTGTGACGGGTAACCCCCGTCCGAGGGTTCAAATCCCTCCGCCACCGCCAAAGCACTTGAGGCCTTTGGCTTCACAGCCCAGCCGGCTAGAACCTGGACTCAGGACTCGTTTTCTGAGAAATTCTCAGGAACGGTTAGTGGGTCACTCAATTCGGGAGTTGCCGTGAGCGTTAGGGATTGTTCACCAATTCAGGACGCCGGCTGGGTCACGTCAGTAGCGATCGAGCTCGATCAACCGCGCGTCACTGATCCCGAAATGATGCGCGATCTCGTGGAGCACGACGTGTCTGACTTCGCGGCGTAATCGATCGGCGTCGCCGGCAGCGAGTCGCGTGATCGGCCCACGGAAGATGCTGATCTTGTCGGGAAGGACTCCGCTGTACCAGCTGGTCCGTCGCGGCAGCGGTACACCGTGGTAAAGGCCGAGGAGCGGCTGCCGATCTGGAGGCTCGTCCTCGACGACGATCTCGACGTTGCTCATCGCCGCACGGAGATCGGCCGGCAAGCAGCTCAGCGCATCGTCAATCGCCTCTCCGAATGGATCGTTGAGACCCGGCCCCCGAGGCGCACCCATCTGGGCAACGATGCCACAACCGGCACTTCCAGCAAATCGCGTGGGAGGCCCGCGCTTGCCGAGAACACCGCACCGTGGGGCCACACCACGCCTGGTGTTTCGACTGCCGTGAATGGGCTATCCGAGATTTGCCGCGGCCTGCATCCGCTGCCGCTACCGTAAAGGAGCATGATCGTGAAAACAATGCTGGTAGCAGCGGTCTTAGTCGGGATCTGGTTAGCGCCGAGAGCGTATGCCGATCCCCAAGACTCGGTTTTGCTGTCGTACCTAGCGGCGAACAAGGTGGCGGTGGACTCGAACACCGCGATCCACGCGGCACATGTCGCGTGCGCCCAGATAGTCGGCGGCGAATCTACTGTCGTGGTTGCGTCGGTCGTGGCCCGGGAGTTCCCCACGGTCAACGGGGACGAATACTGGATCGCCGCCGGGGCGCGGAAGGCCTACTGCCCCTAATTAGTGCGAACTCACCAGCTGAGCAAGCCGGCCCGGTTGCGCCACCGAGTAGGGTCGAAGCATCAGGGTCGCCGGGGGCGTTATGACGGCACAACTGCGTGGGAGGAGTTGTGGAGGACCTCGTACTCGGGATGTCGATGGCACCGTGGACAGTCGACATGGTGCTGGTCGAAGGGCAAAAGGCCGACGGCGCCACCATCGACCAGGACGGTTTTCCGGTCGCAGCCGGAGCAGATAACGCCAACGGTGCAGCCTCGCCCGCGGCCGATCAGACGTTGGCCGCGATCTTGGGCACTCAACAAAGTGCCGCTGAAGGGGGTTATCGGCTGGCATCGACCGGCGTGACCTTAGTTGATCCCGCCCAGGAAGGTGCGCTGCGAGACGCATTGGCCGCCCGCAAGGTCGAGAACGTCATGCTCGTCTCGGCCTTTCTATCTGCGGCCGCGTTGGCCCAGGCCTACGGCAGCACTACCGGCTACTCCCATACCGGGCTGCTTTTCATCGAGCCGGACTCTGCGACCTTGGCCGTGGTCGACACCGCGAACGGTTCGGTCACCGACATGCGCAAAGCGGTCCTGCCCGATGACGACGTGGACGCCGTCGCGGAGCTGACGGCGCTGGCCGCGGGTGCAGACGGGCTGAACCCAAATCCGCAAGGGCTGTTCGTGGTGGGTTCCGACGGCGTCGACGTCGAAATGATCAAGGCGGAGCTCGAAGCCGCGACCCCGCTTAACGTCAGCGCGCCCACCGAGCCCGGATCGGCGCTGGCCCGCGGTGCGGCCTTGGCGGCCGCCCATGCGCCGCTATCGAACTGGTCGACCTCGGCCCTGGCGTACGCCCAAGACCCCGGCACCGGCGCGGCGGACCCGGTGATAGCTGTTGGCGACGCCGGGGACAGTCAGCAACTCGCTTACAGCGCCGAGGCCGAGGGCGACAACTTGTACACCGAGGCCGCGGCCGCTGAATTCTTGCGCGAGGAAACCGATCCGGGTCGCCGGCCATTCCTGGTCGCACTCGGGGTATTGATGGTCTTCGTTTTCGGTGTCGCCGCCCTGGCGGTGTCGCTGGCGCTCGGCATCCGGCCAAAGGTCAGTGACCGACCCAGCATTGGGCAACAGGTGGTAGCTCCGGCCAAACCGGCCCCGCCGCCCGTCCAAGCGCCAGCACCTGCGCCGGCCGCTCCGGCCGTGCCGCGGCC
>NZ_JBAUZA010000270.1:0-7405 GCF_049585075.1 Mycobacterium sp. | reverse complement strand
GTGCAGGCGGGACTTGACCTTAGCGGCGTGGCGGCCTAACTTTCGCGCAGCGCGGCCAGCAGTCGCCGTGCGGCGGCGACGCGACGGGTGGCCGGGCCGGTCAGGGTGTCCAGCGCGCACTCGGGATCGGCGGGCGGGCCCATATGCCCGCAGCCGCGCGGGCAGTCCTCGATGGCTTCGGCGAGATCGGAGAACGCGACGATCACGTCGTCGGGTTGGATATGGGCCAGCCCGAACGAGCGGATCCCCGGCGTATCGATCACCCAGCCCGTGTCATTGAATGGCAGCGCCACCGATTGCGTCGAAGTGTGCCGGCCCCGGCCGATATCGGTCACCTCGCCGACTGCTCGATGCGCCTCGGGCACAAGGCGATTCACCAACGTCGACTTGCCCACCCCGGAATGACCAAGCAGCACTGTGATTTTCCCGACCAGCAAGGGGGCGACGGCGTCCAGCGGATCGTCGCGGCCGGCCGTGACCACGTTGAGTTCGAGGTCAGCGTATTGCTCGGCGAACGGGGCGGCCGGCGCCAAGTCGTTCTTGGTCAGGCACAGGATCGGTGTCAGCCCGCCGGCATAAGCCGCGATCAGCGTCCGATCAACCAGGCCGGTGCGCGGCGGCGGGTCGGCCAGCGCCACTACGATCAACAGTTGATCGGCGTTGGCGACGACAACCCGCTCGGTGGAATCGGTGTCATCGGCGGTGCGCCGCAACACTGTTCGCCGCGGGCCACGCCGCACGATGCGGGCTAAGCTATCCGGCCGGCCGGAAAGGTCGCCGACCACGTCGACCTCATCACCGACGACGATCGGGGTGCGGCCCAGTTCTCGTGCCCGCATAGCGGTGACCCGGCGGTCAGGGTCGCCGTCGAGCACGCAGCCCCAGCGGCCGCGGTCCACGCTGACCACCATGGCCGGTTTCGCGTCGGCATGCTCGGGGCGGGTCTTCGTCCGCGCTCGCGATCCGCGTCCCGCGCGGATCTTGACGTCGGATTCGTCGTAGTCGCCCGGCCTCAACCGCTGGACTTCCCGATCATGTCGGTCCACAGCCGCGGGAAATCCGGCAGCGTCTTGGCGGTGGTGGCGATGTCATCCACCTCGACGCCGGCGACCCGCAGCCCGACGATCGCGCCGGCCGTCGCCATCCGATGATCGGCATACGACCGCCAAATCCCTTGCCGCAGTGGCGTCGCTGTGATCTCCAGGCCATCTGCGGTTTCCGAACAATTGCCGCCCAGCCGGTTGATTTCGGTGCTCAGCGCCGCCAGGCGGTCGGTTTCGTGGCCGCGCAAATGCGCGACGCCGGACAGCCGTGACACCGAGCCCGGGGTGGCCAGCGCTGCGAGCACTGCCACTGCCGGGGTGAGCTCACCGACGTCGCGCAGATTCCCCTCGAAGCCGCCGTAGGATTGCGGCCCTCGCACCTCGAGGTACGAATCCGACTGTTTAACAACAGAATTCAGCTTTCCCAGGATACTCAGAATCGTCTCGGCGGGTTGGATGCTGTGCGCCGGCCAGCCGGTGATGCGCACGGTGCCTGCGCTGACGACGGCCGCGGCAATAAACGGGACGGCGTTGGACAGGTCCGGTTCGATGTGCCAGTGCCGGGCCGCCACGACGCCCGGTCGCACCTGCCAGCGGTTGGGTGTGGTGTCGTCGACTTCGACGCCGGCTTGCCGCAGCATCGCCACCGTCATCGCGACGTGCGGTGCTGAGGGCAGCGCCGGACCCACGTGCTGCACGATCAGCCCCTCGGTGAACGACGCACCGGATAGCAGTAGGCCGGAGACAAACTGCGACGACGCCGAGGCATCGATTTTCACCGTCCCGCCGGTGACCGATCCGACGCCGCGCACCTGAAACGGCAAGCCGTCACCGTCGATATCCACGCCCAGGCCGCGCAGCGCGTCGAGCAATGGGGCGATCGGGCGGACCCGGGCCTGCTCGTCACCATCGAAGGTCACTGCGACGGCTCCCAGAGCCCCCAGCGGCGGCACGAAACGCAACACCGTGCCGGCGAGCCCGCAGTCGATCCGGGCGTCGGCCGCCGGGGCGATCTTCCCGCTGACCGTCAGCTCTGCTGCTGCCCCCTCGACCAGCAGGCCCAACTCGCCCAGCGCGCCGATCATCAGGTCGGTGTCGCGGCTGCGCAACGCGCCGCTGATCGTCGAAACCCCGCCGTTCGCAGCGGCCAGCGCCGAGAGCACCAAGGCCCGGTTGGTCTGGGATTTCGAGCCCGGCACCGTCACCGTCGCGCACACCGGCTGCTGCGTGTGCGGGGCAGCCCAGGTGTTCACGTGTCCATCATTGCCTACGGGCACTATGGAGGTATGTGTGGACGATTCGCGGTCACGACAGATCCAGCGGCGCTGGCCGAAAAGATCCAGGCGATCAACGAGGCGCGGGCTACCGAATCGGCCGGCCCGAACTACAACGTCGCGCCCACCACGACCATCACCACCGTCGTGCGTCGTCACGACGAACCCGATGACGAACCCACCCGACGCGTGCGCCTGATGCGCTGGGGGCTGGTACCGCCGTGGGTCAAGGCAGGAGCTGACGGTGCGCCGGAGCCCAAGGGTCCGCAGTTGATCAACGCTCGGGCCGACAAGGTCACCACCTCGCCGGCGTTTCGCTCGAGCGCCAAATCCAAACGCTGCCTGGTGCCGATGGACGGCTACTACGAATGGCGGGCCAACCCGGCCACTGACAGCGGCAAGAAAACCCGCAAGACCCCGTTCTACCTGCACCGCGCCGACGGCGAAATGCTGTTCGCGGCGGGCTTGTGGTCGGTATGGAAGCCGGCCAAGGAGGCAAGCCCGTTGCTGAGCTGCACGATCATCACCACCGATGCGGTCGGTTCGCTCGGCGAGATCCACGACCGGATGCCGTTGATCGTTCGCGAACCCGATTGGGATCGCTGGCTGGACCCCGACGTCCCCGCCGACACCGAATTGTTGGCCGCACCGCCGGATGTGCACGGCATCGAGATGCGCGAGATCTCGACATTGGTCAACAGCGTGCGCAACAACGGGCCCGAGTTGCTCGAGCCGGCCGAGCCTCAGCCCGAGCAAGCGCGGCTGCTCTAGCCGCGCTACCGGTTGAGGTAGGCGAGTGCTTCGCTGGCCGCGTTGGCGCCGCACATGCCGTGCGCGCCGGGCCCCGGTGGGGTGGCTGCCGAGCAGATATACATGCCCGGTACTCCAATACTGTACGGCGACAACGTCGTTCGTGGACCGAACGTCAGCTGACGAATATCCTTGGCACCGGTCATGATATCGCCGCCGACAAAGTTGGGGTTGTAGGTGGCCATCTCGGTCGTCGAACGCACGGTGTGGCCGACGATGCGTTCCCGGAAACCGGGGGCGAACCGCTCGATCTGGGCGATGATCGCCTCGGTCGCGTCGCCGGTATAGCCGTTCGGGACGTGCGCGTAGCTCCACACCGGATGCGTATTACCCACTGAGCGTTGCGGATCGGCCAGGAATTGCTGACCGACCAAAACGAACGGCCGGTCTGGCATCCGCCCGGCGTGGATATCCCGCTCGGTCGCGGCCAGTTCGCGATAGGTCCCGGCCAGGTGCACGGTGCCGGCCCGGTGGGCGTGCGGGTTGGTCCATGGCACGCCGCCCTCGACGGCGAAGTCGACTTTGAACGCACCGGGTCCACGCCGGAACCTTGTGAAGGCACGAGAAATTCGGCGGGGAAGACGATCACCCAATATCTCGGCGACTGCACTCGGGGCCAGATCGAACAGCGTGACGTCGGCGGGAGGCAACTGCGACGCCGCCTTGACCCGAACCCCGGTCTCGAGCTTTGCGCCCAGATCGCTCAGCAGCGCCACCATCGCGTTGGTGATCGACTGCGATCCTCCTTCGGCCACCGCCCAGCCGTGCCGGTGGCCGGCGGCGATGATGGCCATTCCTATCGCGGAGGTCATCGGATAGTGCAGCGGCCGGAAGGCATGTGCCGCAACGCCTCCGAACAACGCTCGACCCTGGTCGGTGCGGAACCACCGGGCGAACGTCGAACCGGGCAGCACGGTGGGCGCGCCGAACCGGGCGAGCATCACCGGATGATGCGGGAACCGCAGGAGCGGCCGCATGATGTCGTCGGACAGGGCGTCGAACCGCGATGCCGGGTAACCGAATGCCAATCGCCACCGCGACCCATCGCGACCGAGCCCTGCCACGGTCTCCTCCACCGAGCGGTACAGCACGCCGGCACTGCCGTCGTCAAGGGGATGCACGCAATCGATCTCCGGCCAGCGCCACGACAGGCCGTACCGGTGCAGGCCGAACTGGCTCAAGAACTGCGAGCCGATGGCCATCGGGTGAATCGCCGAGCAGTGGTCGTGCAGCAGGCCTGGAATGATGGCTTCGCTGCTGCGGGCGCCCCCGCCGACCTCGTCGGCGGCCTCGAGCACGGTGACCTGCAGGCCCTGAGCGGCAAGGCAAATGGCGGCGGCGAGCCCGTTTGGCCCGCCGCCCACGACGATCGCACTGCTCACACGCACAACCCTATGCCGCGGCTGGGCCGGCCGGTGCGGTCCCCATGTACCGAGGATTACTCGGTTCGGTTAGAGTATTCCTCGTGCCACGATCCAGCGCCGCCGATGCGCGGGGCCGATTGATGCAGACCGCTCGTCGACGGTTCGCCGCCGACGGCGCCATCGCGGCCACACTCGAAGAGATTCGGCGTGACGCCGACGTCAGCGTCGGGGCGCTCTATCACCACTTCCCGGACAAAACAGCGCTGGCCGCTGCCGTCTACGCCCAAGTCATGAGCGAATACCAGGCGGGATTCGTCGCGATGCTGCGCAGCCACGCCACCGCCGAGGCAGGCATCCGTGGCGGCGTCGCGCACCACCTGCGGTGGGTGTCGACCAACCGCACCGAGGCGGCCTTGCTGCTGGGTGATCGGCTGGACAGCGCCGAGCTTCGCGACGCCAACCGGGAATTCTTCGCCGCCGTGCGGGACTGGTGGCTTCCGCACCACGGCTATGGCGCCCTGCGACCGATGCAGGCCGGCATCACCGCAGCGTTGTGGTTCGGGCCGGCACAGGAATTCAGCCGGTACTGGATTGCCGGCGACGAACCCCACATGCCGCGCGGGGTGGGGAAGACCTTTGCCGATGCCGCGTGGAAGGCATTGCGGGCCAACGATATTGAGGAGGACAGTTAATGGGCGCAGCGAAATCGCTCTACAGAAGCATGGTCGCTGACGGCGACGACCCCGAGGCGCCGGGCCGGGTACGCGTCGAGCATCGTGGTGACCGGGCGGTTGTTACCCTCGATGAACCCGGCCGGCTCAACGTGCTTTCGGCGCCGTTGGTGCGGCAATTGCGGCGCGCGCTCGAGGCGCTGGTTGCAGACACCGACATCCGCAGTGTCGTACTCACCGGCGCCGACCCGGGGTTCAGCGCCGGCGGCGACTTGAAGATGATGCGCACGGCGACCGAGCAGCTGAGCCAACCCGAGGGCGTGGCCGACGTCTGGCGGTGGATCCGCCGCGAGTTCGGCGGTATCGCCCGGCTGATCGCCGGATCGGACACCATCTTCGTGGCCGCGCTCAACGGCCCGGCGGCCGGTGTTGGTTTGGCGTGGGCGCTGACGTGTGACATCGCCATCGCCAGCGAGCGCGCGGTGATCGTGCCCGCGTTCGGGCGGCTGGGCCTGATTCCGGAGGTCGGCACCAGCTGGGCGTTGACCCGTCGGCTCGGCTACCAGGGCGCGCTGGCCTACTACCTGCGCGGTGAGCACATCGACGCCGAGGCCGCGCAACGGCTGGGGTTTGTGCAACAGGTCGTCGCGCACGACCAGCTGCTCGCGACTGCCGACGAATGGTGTTCACAAGTCGCCGCGATGCCGGCCCACGCGGTGGCTATGACCAAACCGCTGCTGCGGGCCGCGGCCGACGCCAGCTGGAACGACGCCCTGACCCTGGAGGAATTCGCCGAGCCGACCTGTTTCACCACCGCGGCGTTCGCCGACAGCGTGCACGGCATGCTAGCTCGCGGCGAGGCGGGGTCGAAGTAGGCTGCCGCTTAGAGGCTGAGCCACAGGCCGGCCGACGATTCGCGGTTGTTCGCAGTCGCTTCTAGGAAGTCGGCGATCAGAAGGGTGGTGGATCGTCCGGGTCCGGCGGGGGTGCGGGGCCGAAGTAGCTCGGGCGTTCAGCCCTGCGGCGCATGCGGGAGTCGCGGTTGCGTCGGCGTTCGGTGGCCACGCGGTCGGCGCGGTTTTGGGAGCGGATGCGCCGGCGTTTGGGCATCATTGCGGTGCGCTCGCCGCAGTAGTTGGTGGGCAGGTCGGTTTCGGGTGCTGGTATGCCGCCGGTGGCGTGGCACAGGCTGGGAAACAGCAGCGCGCTGCCCGGTGTGGTGACATAGGTCTGCCCCGCCGGTGAGGTGAGGATCAGGGTGCCGTCGGGCAACTGCTGGTCACGCCAGCCCCAGAAGGTTTTGACCAGATGATGGCACCTACTGGCTAAAGAACACTTGAGCCACGGAGGCGCCGACCGCTCGTCCTACTACGGCACCGACCCGCAAGGCACTCGCCAAGAATCTTTCAAGAATCCTGCCGGACCCTCCGCATTGTCCGCATTGTCGGCCACCACGACCGACCTCGGAGCATGCTGGAGCACATTCGCGAGAAAGGACTCATAAATGGACCTGCGTCATCTCTACACGAGCCTCGACGGCCGCATCAATCGACAGCCGTATTGGATTGGGACAATCACCCTGGCAATGGTGAACTTCGTGATCTTGTTCGTCGTCTCAAAGTTACTCGGCGTGTCGATCACGGCACCCGACTTCCGTTTCAGGCTGGTAATCCTCGTCTGGACAGTCCTGTTTCTCTACCCTGCGGTGGCGCTGATGGTGAAACGCCTGCACGACCGCGACCGGCCCGCGTGGGTTGCCGCGCTTTTCCTGGCACCGCCCTTGATCAAGGGTGTTACCGACCTAATCGGAATAACCGGCAACCCGGTCAATCCGAACGTGCTCGATTTTCTGCTGAACATCGTCTTTGCCATCATCAGCATTTGGGTCTTTGTCGAACTTGGCTGCCTGCGCGGCAGCGTCGGAACGAACCAGCACGGCCCCGACCCGCTCGGCGGTTCTGATGCACCGCAGATAAAAACGCGAAACAAGCCGCCGACTACACTAGGCACCTCGGAGCTTTAAGCAGCGCGCGAAGTCCACGACGGCGAGGTGTAGGCAGTGCGGGCCGTCGTGTTGTGCTGTCGCGGCGGTTTCGCGGTTGGCTTTGGCCGTTGACGATCCCACACCAGCGCGCCGGAGTCGACGACGGTCGGGAGCGACGCGCGCTGCCCAAACGGCGAAACCGCGCCGACCACATAACCCGTAACCCGTTGCGCGGCAGCGGGTTCGGCCATGCTGGCTT
>NZ_JBAUZA010000269.1:0-9064 GCF_049585075.1 Mycobacterium sp. | reverse complement strand
CCACCAATGCCGGCAGGCCCGCCGGCTATACCGCAGCTGCCGGCGCCGCGGCTGCCGATACCCGGACCCGGCCCGCTGGCACCGGGTCCCCCGCCCGGGCCACCAGGGCTTGGTCCCATGCCGGGCGTCCCCCACGGCCCGGAGCCGGGTCTGCCCGGCCTCCCCCACGGCGGCGGTGGGATTCCGCACCTTCCGGGTCTCGGGGGCTTCCACCTGTAACACCGCGGTACCGCCGCGCGCATTCGGCCGAATCCGCTTGATGCCGGCGCTTTAATGGGTTGATGGACCTCATGAGCCCCATCGACGCGGTGTTTCTGCTGACCGAAACGCGCGAGCACCCTATGCATGTTGGCGGCTTGCAACTGTTCGAGCCGCCGGAGGGGGCCGGACCGGAGTTCGTCCGGGAACTCTACGACGCGCTGATCGCCAACCGCGATTTCCAGCCCACCTTCCGCAAGCGACCTGCATGGGTTGTCGGCGGACTCGCGAATGTCGCTTGGGCTTACGACGATGCGGATGACGTCGACATCGACTACCACCTGCGGCGCTCGGCGCTACCGTCACCGGGACGGGTCCGCGAGCTGCTCGAGCTGACTTCGCGGTGGCACAGCACCTTGCTCGACCGGCACCGCCCGCTCTGGGAAACCCATTTCGTCGAGGGATTGAGCGACGGCCGCTTCGCCCTATATAGCAAGTCCCACCACTCGTTGATCGACGGTGTTTCTGCGCTGAAGCTCATGCAGCGCACGCTGTCGACCGATCCTGACGACCCAGAGTTACGGGCGGTTTGGAGCCTGCCCCGACGCCATCATTCAGCCAGCCGGTCCCGGTTGCAGACGCTGAGACAGGTGGCGGGATCTGTTGCGGCGTTTGGACCTTCGACGTGGTCGGTGGCCCGTGCCGCGCTGGTAGAACAGCAACTGACGCTGCCGTTCGCCGCGCCCCGGACCATGCTCAACGTACCCATCGGCGGAGCGCGCCGATTCGCGGCGCAGTCATGGTCGCTGGACCGGATCAAGAGCATCAAGCGGGCCGCCGGGGTGACCGTCAATGATGTCGTGCTGGCGATGTGCGCCGGCGCGTTGCGTCAGTATCTCTTGGATCAGCATGCGCTGCCGGATACGCCACTGGTCGCGATGGTCCCGGTGAGTCTCCGTACTGCGGAGGAGGCCGACAGCGGCGGCAACATGGTGGGCAGCATCTTGTGCAACCTCGCCACCGATTTAGAGGATCCGGCGAAGCGGCTCGACACGATCAGCGCGTCCATGCGCGGCAACAAAAAGGTTTTCTCCGAACTGCCTCGGGTACAAGCGTTTGCGTTGTCGGCTTTTCTCATCGCACCGCTGGGTCTGGCCGCGATCCCGGGGTTTGTGTCATCGGCGCCGCCGCCGTTCAATATCGTCATCTCCAATGTGCCCGGGCCGACCGAGCCGATGTACTGGGGCGGCGCCCGGCTCGACGGCAACTATCCATTGTCGATTGCGCTCGACGGGCAGGCGTTGAATATCACCCTGACCAACAACGCCGGCAATATCGACTTCGGCTTGGTCGGATGCCGGCGAAGTGTGCCGCACCTGCAGCGGTTGCTCGGTCATCTGGAAAGCTCGCTGAAGGATTTGGAACGCGCGGTTGGGTTCTGACCGGCGACCATGCCCAAGCTGAGCGCAGGCCTGCTGCTGTATCGGGTACGCGACGGCGTCGTCGAGGTCCTGATCGCGCACCCGGGTGGGCCGTTCTGGGCCCGGAAGGACGACGGCGCCTGGTCGATTCCCAAGGGGGAGTACACCGACGGCGACGACCTCTGGGTAGCTGCGCAACGTGAATTCGAAGAGGAGATCGGTCTGCCGGCGCCGTCCGGGCCGCGGATCGCATTTCCACCGCTGAAGCAGCCCAGCGGCAAGGTCGTCAGCGCGTTCGCGGTGCAGGGCGATCTTGACCTCGCCGAAGCGCACAGCAACTCCTTCGAACTCGAATGGCCCAAAGGCTCGGGCCGGATTCAGAGCTTCCCCGAAGTCGACCGGGTCGGCTGGTTCCCGGTGGCACAGGCCAGGATCAAGCTGCTCACAGGCCACCGCCCCGTTTTGGATCAGTTGATGGCCCACCCGACCTTGGCCGGTTCGCGCGAGGGCGAATAAACCCTGGCTATGTTCACAGTCATGCAGACATTGCGAACACCTGACGAACGCTTCGCGGACTTGCCCGAATTCCCTTATGCGCCAAACTATTCCGAAGTATCAGACGGCGACGGCGGGACGCTCCGGATGGCCTGGGTGCAGGACGGCCCAGACGACGGCGACCCGGTGCTCATGCTGCACGGGGAGCCGTCGTGGTCGTTCCTATACCGCAAGATGATTCCGGTGCTGGCGGCGGCCGGGCATCGCGTCATCTGCCCCGATTTGGTCGGGTTCGGTCGTTCCGACAAGCCGACGCGGATCGAAGACCACACCTACGCGCGCCATGTCGAATGGGTGCGGGCACTGGTATTCGACGTCTTGGACCTGAAGCAGGTCACCCTCGTCGGGCAGGACTGGGGCGGTTTGATCGGATTACGGTTGGCCGCCGAACATCCCGAACGGTTCAGCCGAATCGTCGTCGCCAACACCGGGCTGCCGACCGGACACATCCCGATGCCGAAGATCTGGTGGCAGTTCCGCGAGGTGATGCAGACGGCGCCGTCGATCGATGTCGGCCGGTTCGTGCAAGGCGGCTGCCGCCGACCGATGAGCGACGAGCTGCGCGCGGCCTACGACGCGCCATTCCCTGACGACACCTATTGCGCCGCACCGCGCGCGATGCCCGGGCTGGTGCCGACGTCACCGGATGACCCGGCGGCCGCGGCCAACCGCTCGGCATGGGCGACGCTGTGCGCGAGCTCGACGCCAATGTTGGTCGCTTTCAGCGACGGGGATCCGATCACCGGTGGAATGGCGCCGATCTTTCAGCGCGAGATGGCCGGTGCGCAGGGCATCGAGCACCCCGTCGTGCAGAATGCCGGGCACTTCCTGCAAGAAGACGCCGGTGAAGAACTCGCCGGCCACATCGTCGAATTCCTGGGTACCTAATCGACCCTCGGACTCCTGCAGAATGTGTGCATGACGAGTGTGTCGAGTGTCGCCGAGCCGCAGGCACTGCTGCTGCAACTGATGGACCCGGCAAATCGGGCCGACCCGTATGCGGTGTACAGGCAGTTCCGGGAACAGGGTCCGCTGCGGCTGCCGGACGCCAACCTCACCGTATTTTCGGCCTATCGCGACTGCGACGAGGTGCTGCGGCATCCGTCGTCGTCCGCCGACCGGAGCAAGTCATCGGTGGTACAACGCATGTTCGCCGAGGGCGCGAACCTGCGACCGCCGTGGCCTCCCATGTTCCTGTTTCTCGATCCGCCCGATCACACCCGGCTGCGCAAACTTGTCAGCAAGGCATTCGTGCCCAAGGTGGTCAACGCGCTGCAACCGGAGATCGCCGGGCTGGTCGACGGATTGCTCGACCGCGTCGCCGAACGCGGACACTTCGATGTCGTCAGTGATCTCGCCTACCCGCTGCCGGTGGCGGTCATCTGTCGGCTGCTGGGGATTCCGTTGCAGGACGAGCCGGAATTTGGTCGCGCATCGGCGCTGATGGCGCAGGCGCTGGACCCGTTCCTCGCGATCACCGGGGAGCCGTCGGAGGGCATGCAAGAACGTCTTCGCGCCAGTCAGTGGTTGCGCGAATACCTGCATGACCTGATCGGACAGCGCCGCTCGCGACCGGGTGACGATCTGATGTCACGGTTGATCGCGGTGGAGGAGTCCGGCGATCAGCTGGCCGAGGACGAGATCGTCTCGACCTGCAGCTTGCTGCTGGTCGCCGGGCATGAGACCACCGTGAACCTCATTGCGAACGCTATCTTGGCGATGCTGCGCAACCCCGCGCAGTGGGCCGCGCTGGCCGCCGACGCAGATCATGCTCCGGCGGTTATCGAGGAAACGCTGCGTTACGACCCGCCCGTGCAACTGGTGGCGCGAATTGCCGCTGACGACATGACGATTGGGGACACCCAAATAGCCGAGGGCGACACCATGTTGCTGCTTTTGGCCGCGGCTCAGCATGACGCGAGAGAGTTCGAACGACCAGAGCTCTTCGATCCCAATCGAAATACGTCCCGGCACTTAGCATTCGGGCGAGGCCTGCATTACTGTCTGGGCGCTCCGCTGGCTCGATTAGAGGCCGCGGTCGCGCTGTCGGAGGTCACGGCCCGATTTCCTCAAGCGCGGCTGGAGGGTGAACCGGTCTACAAGCCGAACATCACTCTGCGCGGATTGGCGTCACTCACCGTCGCGGTGTAACTCCTGGCCGAAAGGCCACTCATTGCACGCTTGTCGCAAATTTCCGTGTCACAATTGGCCGCTCGACGGGCCGACCTGGCGGCGGATGTCGACGAGGTGGTGGTGCGCCTCATGCATCGTATGTATAGCAACCCACCGCAACGAGCGTTCGCATGTTTGTGGGTAGTGGTAAATGACTGCGCGATCCCAATCGTCGCCGGTCAGTCGGGCGAGGACATTGCTGAACATCTGTGCCGCGTCCCCGAGCTGGCGAGCCACATCCTCGGGTTCCTGCTCGGCATAGCCGTCGTGCACCACCCGCTCGTCACGTCCCGACGGAGTGCAGTCTGGCAGGTCTATGCGGCGGGCGGCGAGTACACGTTCGCGCTGCACCAACAGCATGTCCCGCAGATGGCAGCCATATTCCAGCGGCGACCACACCTCGGGCTGCCGCCGGGATCGCAAGTCGACGTCGCGGGCACGCAAGATTGCCACGACCTCAGCGACCCGCTCCCGGATGTTTCGCTCGACTGCCGCTGACTGACTGAGGTCGTAAACGAAACCGCAGTCGCCACATTGATCCGTCACGCCACCATCATTATTTTCGCGGTTGTGGCCGACCGGTGGGAGTAAGCGCGACCACAGGGATCGTCCGCGACGTCTTGCGCTCGTAGTCAGCGAATCCCGGATACCTCTCGGCCTGCAGCGCGTACTTCTCATCGCGTTCGACGCCCTCTAACTCGGTGGCATGCACGTCGACGATGTCGTCGCCAACTTCGATACGGGCGTCGGGGTTGGCCTTCAAGTTCCAGTACCAGGCAGGGTTGTCGTCTGCGCCGGCCTTCGAGGCGAACACCAGATACCGCTCGCCGTCGGCGAGATACATCATGATGTTGGTTCGCGGCTTCCCGCTGCGCGCGCCGACAGTGTGCAGGATGATCAGCGGTGCACCCTCGAACTGGCCGCCGACACGACCGTGATTAGCGCGGAATTCAGCGATATTGCGCTCGTTGAACTCATTGCCATTGCTCATCCGGTTCTCCTCGTATCGACCGCGTTCGACACCACCCAGTGTCCCTGGCTGCTACTCGACGGCTCACCCGAGGCCGGGCACGATGTCGCCGAGGCGAAAGGTCACCGGAGTTTCCAGTTGGGAATAGGTACATGAGCGCGGGTCGCGGTCGGGGCGCCAGCGGTTGAACTGGGCGGTGTGGCGAAACCTTTCGCCCTCCATGTGGTCGTAGCGGACTTCCACCACCCGTTCGGGCCGCAGCGGCACGAACGAGAGGTCTTTGCCGGCGTTCCAGCGGGAGAATTCGTTCTTCCGCGGTGTGCGCTCACCGGCTTCCTGCGCTGCCCAGTTCCACGGGTGGCCGTCGAAATCAACGACCAGCGACTGCAACTCGGTGAATAGTCGCCGTCGCTCGGCCATCGGAAAAGCGCCGATGACGCCGACGGAGGCGAGCGCGCCGTCGTCCTTGTAGAGGCCGAGCAACAGCGAGCCGATCGCGTCGGCCCCGGATTTGTGCACGCGGTAACCGGCGACCACGCAGTCTGCGGTGCGTTGGTGCTTGATCTTGAACATCACCCGCTTGTCCGGTTGATAGGTGATTCCCAGCGGCTTGGCGACGACGCCGTCGAGGCCGGCTCCCTCGAACTCGTCGAACCATCGCTGCGCTAGGGCTAGATCGGTCGTCGCGGGCGTGACATGAATCGAGGGGCCTGAACCCGCCAGGGCGTCGACGAGGGCGGCACGACGCTCGGCGAATGGTCGACTGGTGTAGTCGTCATCGCCGAGGGCGAGCAGGTCGAACGCAATGAACGACGCCGGCGTCTTCTCGGCGAGCATTCGCACTCGCGAATCGGCCGGGTGGACGCGCTGTTGCAGCGCCTCGAAGTCCAAGCCATGATCGGTGGCGATGATGATCTCCCCGTCGATCACACACCGCTTCGGCAACTCGGCCTTGGCCGCCGCGACCAGTTCGGGGAAGTAGCGGGTCATCGGTCGCTCGTTGCGGCTACCCAACTCGACCTGATCGTCGTCGCGGAAGCAGATGGACCTGAACCCGTCCCATTTCGGTTCGTAGGACGAATCGGGCGGGATCGAGGAAACCGACTTGGCCAGCATCGGCGAAACCGGCGGCATCACGGGGAGGTCCATAGCCCGATTGTGCTGGAATCTTTGTTATGGCTGCGGCAGAAGAGGTCGATGTCGACGGGGTTGCGGTTCGCCTGACCAATCCGGACAAGGTGTATTTCCCCGAGCTGGGTGCCAACGGTACGAAACGCACACTGGTCGAGTACTACCTGGCGGTCGCTCGGGGACCGATGCTGACCGCGCTGCGCGACCGCCCCACCCATCTGCAGCGCTTCCCCGATGGCATCGACGGCGAGGAGATCTACCAGAAGCGCATTCCGCAGCACCACCCCGACTATCTGCAGACCTGCCGGGTCACGTTTCCGTCCGGGCGGACGGCCGACGCGTTGAAGGTGACCCATCCGGCGTCGATCGTGTGGGCGGCGCAGATGGGCACGGTCACCCTGCATCCGTGGCAGGTGCGCTGCCCGGACACCGAGCACCCCGACGAGCTGCGCATCGACTTGGATCCGCAACCCGGCACCGCTTTTGCCGAGGCGCGGGCGGTTGCTGTCGACGTATTGCGGCCGCTGCTCGACGAACTCGGCCTGGTTGGCTTCCCGAAGACGTCCGGGGGCCGCGGTATTCACGTGTTCCTGCGGATCAAACCGGATTGGGATTTTATTGCGGTGCGCCGGGCCGGCATCGCGCTGGCTCGCGAGGTGGAGCGCCGGGCGCCGGGCGCGGTGACGACCTCGTGGTGGAAGGAAGAACGGGGCAAGCGCATCTTCATCGACTTCAACCAGAACGCGCGCGACCGCACCTTCGCGTCGGCGTACTCGGTGCGCCGCACCGCGATCGCGACGGTGTCGACGCCACTGAGTTGGGCGGAGCTGGCCACCGCCGATCCCGACGACTACACCATGGCGACGGTGCCCGAGCTGGTTGCCAGCCGCGACGACCCGTGGGCCGAGATGGATTCGGTTGTTCAGTCCATCGCACCGCTACTCGAGATGGCCGAAGCCGACGAACAGCGTGGGCTCGGTGATCTGCCGTATCCGCCGAACTACCCGAAGATGCCGGGGGAGCCCAAACGCGTTCAGCCGAGCCGGGATACGGACCGGAAGAAGGATCGCTAGAGCCGGCTGGCGGCGAATCCGGCGGCCTGGTTAGTCATCCCGGTCTGGACGTAGGCGACGTGCGCGGCACCGTTTCTGCCTTCGGAGCAAATTGGATCGTTGGGAACGCACATGTCAATGGTCTTGGGACGATAAAGCGGACTGATGGTGGGCAGTCGGCCGCCCCCCAACGTCCTCGCGAATGTGCTTTCGGGATTGCCGAACAGAGCCACGGCGGCGACGTGATTAGCCACTTGCGGCGGCATGGAATCGGTCGACATATCGATCACGCCCGCGCCCTGCGAATATCCGCCGAGCACCATTCTGGTGTTGGGGCAGTTCGCAGCCGTGCTTTCGATATGAGCGCGCGCATCCCCGGCGCCGGCAAGCGAACTACTACCAAATGCGTCGGTCGCGGGGTAGTTGACCGCGTAGACGCCGACGGATCGCCCAGGAACTTGCGAGCGAAGGGAGTCCACGAATGCCTGACCAACCCCACCGACTCCCGGTGGTTCGTTGGTGCCACGGGCGAAGACCACCTCGACGTCGGGGCATGGCGCGGCGGTGGCGGAAGGGATGACGGTGGCCGGACTCAGCAGGGCCCCTGTGGTCGCGACCGACACACCAAGGATGCGGGTAATCATCCTTGGATGTCGCCGTATGGCGGTGAATCGTTACGACCCTCGGCTCGGATAACCCCGACATCGGGAGGCAAGTCCAGGTCGTCGATACCCGCGGGCGCGACGCCGTGCTCGATAGCCCGCTTGACCAGGTGAGCGTTTCGCTGCAGACGCCGATAGTCCGGCGGTTGCACCAACCCCGATATGCGTTCGGCGGGGTCGACGTCCGCCCCGCGTTCTTTGCGAGCGCGAAGCTGTGCTGCCCGCCGTTCGATGTCGGCCTGAAACTCGGCAGGGTTGTCGTAGGCGGCCACCACTACGTTCCTGCGCTCTCTCCGATCGGGGTCATAGCGATAGTGCCAAACGACCCAGCGATAAATCGTGTCGTCATCGGGGTCAACCCTTGCCACGGGAGCAGCCTGGTTAGAGCCGACTCGCGACGAATCCAGCTGCCTGGTTGGTCGCATCGGGGATGTAGCCAAGGTGCGCGAGAATGTTTCCGCCCTCGGCGCAGATCTCGTCGTCGGGAAGGCAGATGTCGATGGTCTTCGAGCCGTAACTCGGGTTGATCGGTGGAATTTGGTTGTCCGACAACTGCTTTGCGTAGCTGCTCTGAGGGTTTCCGAATAAGGCAACGGCGGCAACGTGATTGGCGACCTGCGGGGCCAGCTGCTGGCTGGTCATGTCCATCACGCCAGCGCCCTGCGAATATCCTCCCAGCACGATTTTGGTGTTCGGGCAGTTCGCGGCGATGCCCTGGACGTGGGCGACGGCGTCGGCGGCGCCGGCCCTCGCGCTATCGACGTAGTTGGGGGTCGCGGGGTAGTTGACCGGGTAGAGATTCACCGACTTTCCGGGAAGCTGCGCGGTCAGCGAGTCGGTGAAAGCCTGGCCGGGGCCGCCCGGGCCCGGCGGCTCGCCGGTGCCGCGAGCGAACACGACTTC
>NZ_JBAUZA010000268.1:0-57701 GCF_049585075.1 Mycobacterium sp. | reverse complement strand
GGCCCGCACCGTCGCCAGGCACGCCCGCGAAGTCCTCGACATGCTCCATCACCACCACCTGGGCGAGGACGAACTGCTGTGGCCGAGACTGTCGGCCCGGACCCGATTCCACACCGATCTGCTCGCGCGCATGGACAGCCAGCATCACGGCCTCGCGGTGCTGCTCGAGCACGCCGCGACCGTGCTGCCCGCGTGGCAGGACGCGCCAAACGCACACACCAGCACACCACTGACCGCGCTCTTGGAGCAGATCTCGAACGGACTCGACGAGCACTTCGATGAGGAAGAAGCGGAGATCCTGCCGATCGTCGAACGCGTGATCACCGCGGCCGAATACCACGAGGTAGGCGAACGGGGACTGGTGTCGATACCCCTGACACGCCGACTGATCGTGCTGGGCTACCTCCTCGAAGACGCCACCCCCCGGGAACGAACCGACTTCCTCGCTGCCGTACCCGCACCTGCCCGACTCGCCTACCGCCTCATCGGAGTACGCCAACACCGCCACGAGACCGCGCGACTCCGCGGCCCGCTACGACCCTGAACACCCCGCGGGCCCGCAGCACCAGCCTGTGAGAACTGGTCAGCGGCACCGGCTCCGGCGCCGCTGACCGTCAACCAATCGAGGAGAAGGAGAGAGATCTGATGAGCTTTGACACCCCGCACGGCACCCGCGGTGCCCGCCAGCCCGGCGGGAAGCTGATGGCCTGGATGAACCGCTGGAACATGAATCGGATCCGCGGCAACGCCGAGAAGGTGATGGGCATGCAGGCATTGGTCCTGAGCACCGTCGGCGCCAAGAGCGGCACCCCACGCCACACCCCGGTCGCCTACTTCCCTGACGGCGCCGACAGCTGGCTGATCGTCGCGTCTGCGAACGGGGCGGCAAAGAACCCAGCCTGGTACTACAACCTCGCCGCCCACCCCGACACCGTGCAGATCCAGATCGCCGGTCGCACCATCGAGGTCAGTGCCGAGCAGTTGCACGGCACCGCCCGCCAGCATGCCTGGCGCCACATCACCAGCGCGGCAGACCGTTTCGCGAAATACGAGCAGAAAACCGACCGCGAACTCCCCGTCATCCGGCTGCGCACCCGACCCACCCCAACGCAGTAGGCGCCAACAGCCGCCAATACATGGTTCAGGGTGAATCGAGGCAAACATTTCGCGACGGTTTCAGTTCAGCAAAGGTACTGCAGCTTACCCGCGATGCGAGGGCCGGTATTCGCCTGTTTGGCGTTAGTGTTGGCTGCTATGGCAGGACTGGACAATTACGTGAAGCGCTGGCGCACAGCGCTTCACGTAACCGTGGCATTGATAGTTGCCATCCTCGGACTCGCCATCAACCCAGTAGCCCATGCAGCCGCGGCCACGGCGACGTTGTCAGTGTCACATACGTGGCAGACCGGTTTCATCGCCCACTTCAGCATCACCAACTCGAGCACCGTGCAGCTAACCGATTGGAAGCTTGAATTCGACATGCCAGTGGGACAATCCGTCTCGCACACATGGAATAGCACCGTTGCACAAACAGGCACGCACTATGTTCTCAGCCCCGCGAATTGGAATCGCAGCATTGCGCCTGGCGGTTCAGCCACAGGTGGTTTTAGAGGTGTGCTGACCGGTTCCTACTCGCCGCCGTCGAATTGTCTGCTCAACCGGCAATATCCTTGCACCTAGACGCCCGGCGACATCAAAATCTGTTGAGCGAGCCGCAGTAGAAATTGTACTGTGTACCTGCGCGGCTTCTGGAGTGTGGCTTGAAGGTGCCCGTCCCGATATTCTGCATCCGTGCGGCTCAGCGCTATAGAACGCGAACAAGTATTCGCGGCGGTGGCAGACCAGCGGAGGTCGATCGCTACGTTCATCGACGGTCTTGACACCAACCAATTGGCCACCCCAAGCCTGTGCGCTGGTTGGGACGTCAAAACGGTTGCCGCACATCTGGTCAGCGACTTCGCCGACGGATTCTGGGGCTTTATGGCCAGCGGCCTTCGCCACGGCAGCATCAATCGCGGGATCGACGCACTCGCCCGTCGCCGGGCGCAAGCGCCGGCCGCGGAGATCGCCGAAATGCTGCGCCGCCACGCTGACTACAGATTGAGTCCGCCGGTGACGGGTCCGGTATGCGGGCTGACTGACGTGTTGGTGCATGGTGCGGACATGCGGATCCCCCTGGGACTTCCGCATCGGCCAGATCCACACCACGTCGCCCGGGTGCTCGATTTCCTCACGGGCCCAACGCAACTCGGCTTCTTTCCGCAGCGACGCCTGCGCGGTATCGCGCTGCACGACGACGACACCGGTCGAACATGGGGCCGTGGCGATCCGATTCGGGGGCCGGGCGCGGCAGTGATGCTGGCGATATGCGGACGCACCGTCGCATTCGACCGTCTGAGCGGCCCCGGACTCGCCGTGTTGGAATCCCGGCTCACCTGAATGCCGTGAGCAACTCGACCGCCGGTCAGCGGAAGCGGATGTTCAACGTCGCCAGGCCGAAGATCTTCGGCAGTTCTAGGCCCGAGGTCGTGCAAACGCAGGCGAGGATGATGGCGCCAAGGCACGCCGCTCATGTCCGAATCTGAGGGGGGTCTGACCTTGTGGTCATGATCGCCCGGCGCGACGATCGTGTTCAATCCACCCATCCATCACAACGGAGCTCTAATGATCCCCGCAATCCCGGAAACAGCCGCGGCCGCAGCGGCCGCCGACCTCGCCGCGGTCGCGGCACCCCCGTACCTGCTCAACCACAGTTATCGGACATTTCTGTTCGGCCGATGCCTGGTGCCCGCCGGCGATGTCGACGACGAGGCTGCGTTCGTCGCCTCGATGCTGCACGACCTCGGGTTGACCGACGAACACAAAACCGAGCGGGAGTTCACGCGTAGCGGCGCTGAGCTGGCATGTGCATTCCTGGAACAGCGCGGATGGCCGCTCGAACGGATCCGGCTCGTAGAGCAAGCGATCTTGCGACACGCGAATCTTGTCGTCGAAGAGGTTCCGGTCCATCGTCTCCTACAAGCAGGCGCGGCGGTCGATGTTGCGGGGCTTGGCAGCGACGAGCTGAACCCCGAATCGCTTTCCGCGATCGTCTCCGCTTACCCCCGCCTCGACTTCGTCAAGCAGATGCCCTTGATCTTTCTCGACGAAGCCCATCGACACCCGAACGGCGCCTTCGCAGAACTCGAACGAAATGTCGCTCTTTCCACCAGGTTTGCCGCAAATCCCATCGATCACACGCCGGCGGCGTGACAGCAACACCCGCACGAGAGACGAGCAAGTCGGTCGCCGGTCAGCGGAAGCGGATGTTCAACGTCGCCAGGCCGAAGATCTTCTTGCCATCGGACTTCGCGCCGACGATGATGACACCACTGCGGGTCGCCGGGTCCAGCGACTTGACGCGGCCGGTGAATTCGATGTCTGCGCCCTCTTTGGCCGACACGATCGCGGGCGCCGACAACCGCACCGCATAGCGGGTAACCGCACCGGGGTCGCCCGACCATGCGGAGGCGAATCCGGCACCCAAACCCATCGTGAGCATTCCGTGGGCGATCACGTCGGGCAGGGTGGCCAGCTTGGCAATGTCCTCATCCCAGTGAATCGGGTTGGCATCACCGGCCACGCCGGCGTAGTTGACAAGGTCGCCGCGGGACAGCCGGGTGTGGTGCGCTGCTAACTCGTCCCCGACCTTCATGTCATCAAAGTTCGGCGTCCCCGGCGTACGGGTAGTGCCGCCTTCGGCGATCCGGACCTCGCCCTCGGGGCGCACCGTCTTGTGGTACTCGGATTCACCGATTCCGAAGATGTCCACGTCGTGCATCATCATTTTCTGCACAGCCGTCTTGATCGCCGGATCGACGTCCTCGTTGGTGAGACCGACGACGGTGGTGTGCAGAGTGTGCACGCGTTCGCCGGCAGTGTCGGTGAAGGTGTTGGTCACGGTGATGAGATCTCTGCCGGCAATTCTGCGCACCGAGGTCAGTTCGACGTCGACGTACAGCTCATCGCCGGCAACGATCGGGCGGTGCTGCTCGAAGACTTCTTCGGTCTGCATGTAGGTGTCGTAACCGACGACCACCTGTTCGAACATGTGGCGATTGCAGGTCATGCCCGGGGTCGACGTAAATGTCAGCGGCGCCACCACGTCCGAGTAACCCAGCTCCGCGGCGGCGGCGACGTCCCAGTGCGCAGGGTGGTAGTCCTGCACCGCGCGGGCATACTCGCGGACCTTTTCGCGGCCGACCAGATACGTGCCGTCCATCTGGTAGTAGTGGCCGACCCGCGATTCGAGCGCTGACGCTTCTGCTGCTGCTGCGGTCATGGATGTACTCAACTTTTCTGTCGGCTTGTTCGCTGTGGCCGACTAGAGCACAGTAACGTGCGGACACCTGGGCAATGCCTGCCCGTACGCTAGGCCGCTGGGTGGGCGCCGATCCAGTCGAGCAGCAGCTCGGCTAGCTTGTCGGGTTGTTCGTCGGGTATCCAGTGCGAGACTCCGGGCAATATCTCGAACCGGTATTCGCCGCTGACGTATCGGGCGGTGTCATGGGCCGCTTTGGGGAGCAACGCAACGTCTTGGTCGCTGTAGACGTACATCGTTGGCACAGAGATCTTTTGATTGTTCGCACGCGGATTGGACAGCGGAATCGCGCGGTACCAATTGAGGGCAGCCGTCAGAGCTCCGGGTTCGCTTATCGCCTGCGCATCCCTCTCGGCAGCGGCGGGCGTCTGTCCGCTTCGCCGAAGGGACTCGGAGACTAGCGCGCCGTTGCGGCGCAAGAGCAGCCATTCTGGTATCCGCGGCAACTGAAAGAAGTACATGTACCAAGACGCCAGACCCTGGCGACTGGTGATGAACGATTTGATGAATGCGGCGGGATGCGGCACCGAAACCGGCGACACGGTTGCCAGCCGCTCAGGCATTTCCGCCGCGGTGGCCCACGCAACCGCGGCGCCCCAGTCGTGTCCGACGAGGTGCACTCGTTGCGCGCCGCTGGCATCGATCAATGCGCCGATATCGGCGACGAGTTCGGGCATGCGGTAGTCGCGCCGACGCAATGGTCGAGCGCCCGATGAATAGCCCCGTTGGTTGGGCGCTAGGCAGCGGTAGCCCTGTGCGGTGAGCCTGTCAATGACGGCGTCCCAGCTGTCGTTGTGTTGCGGGAAGCCGTGCAGCAGCACTACGACAGGTCCATCAGCTGGACCGGCATCGCGAACATCGAAGGTCAGGCCATTGCGGCGGTATTGCTCCATCGGTCAAGCATGTCCCATCGGTCTGCCGACCCGTCACTGAGCCTCCCGCCGCATCGCTTGTGCGGTTTGCATGATCCAGGCAAACAGCAGGAACGGGATGCCCCAGATGACCAAGAAACCCTCGAGCGATAGGGGGCCATCGGGTGCGATGAACGCGGCGAGAAGCACCACGTGAGCGGTGGCGGCAACGACCGCAAGGTGAGCGGTAGGCCGTGGCAGCACCCGATAGCGGTACACCGCAATGGCGAACGACCCCAACGCTACGGCCGTCGGTATCCCTGACATCGCCAACAATCCGACGGTGAGGTCGTAGAGAAGCGTCGTTAGCTCGGCGCCACGCGGTCGGTACAGCAGGAGATTGAACGCGGTGAACCCGCTGAGTATCAGGGTCACGACTCCGACGAAGCCAACGGCAAAGACTGCCGCCAAAGTCGACCCCGCCGGAAGTCGATGACGAAGGTACGTCCACACCGCGGCACTAAAGACGAACCAGCACGCGACGCCAACGGTGTAGAGCACCTGCGTCGCGACCAACCGGTCGTGGTGGGCCGCGGCCCAGCGTGCGACTTCGGCGCCCGACGTCGCGGTCGCCGGGCACGACCAGATCGGATAGACGGCGATTCCGACCGCTGGGATGACGACTCCCAACACGCCGGCCCACCGCGCCACACGCGGCGTACTTGAAGATTCGGCAGCGATGGTCGCTGGGGCGTGATCGTCCACGGGCGCTCCTAACAGGCATTCTTACCAATGGATAGTTATCTACCATTGGCAAGTTTGCCGCATGGCCCGGAACTTATCAATGGTCAGATACTTCGGTAGGCTGAGCCACCATGGCGACCGATCCCGCGAAGCCCTACCACCACGGGCAACTCGAGCGTGCGGGCATCGACGGGGCCGTCGAAGAAGTCGAGACCGTTGGCGTCGCTGCGGTAAGCATGCGTCGCATTGCTCGGCGGGCCGGGGTGTCGCATGCGGCATTGGCCTACCGGTTCGGCGACAAGAAGGGAATCTTCACGGCGGTCGCCGCCGAGGGATTTCGTCTTGCCGCGGAGATGATCGGCTCCGCCGCGACCGGACCCGATCTATTCGTGCGCGGTGGCCAAACGTACATCGCGTTTGCGCTGGCCCACCGCGGCTATTTCGAGGTGATGTTTCGCCCCTACCTTTACCGCGGCGACGACCCAGATCTAGTGGTGGCCAAGAATGCGGCCTTTGACGTTCTCTATGGCAGCGCCAGGGCCAGCCTCGTGGCTCATCGCTCGGGAGCCGTAACCGATGAGGATGTCCGCGACTTGGTGCTGGCCGGTTGGTCGATATCGCATGGATTCGCCACCCTCGCGCTGACCGCGAACCTTTCCGAACAACTCGACACCGACACCGAAGTGCTTGCCGCACAGATCGTCCGCGGCGTCATCACGATGGGTGAGTTAGCGAGCGAAGCAATGAATCACCCGTCCCGAATGGAATAGCTGCTGATTGTTTGACTAACAGGCCTGGCCTACGACTTCTTCTCGCGGAAGCCTCCTGGTCCGGCCCTTCGCGGAGAGGGGTCAGGCGTGAACGGTTCGCCTACCGATGCCTCGTATGACCGTATTGGTGTGGGGTATAAGCGTTTTCGCCGACCAGACCTGCGCATCGCGGCCCGGCTCACGTCTGCTCTTGGCGATGCTCGCACCGTGGTTAACGTCGGCGCCGGTACGGGCTCCTATGAGCCCACCGATCGCTTCGTCGTGGCTGTGGAGCCCTCGCAGCAGATGGTCAAGCAACGGGAGCGAGATGCCGCCACTTGCATCAGAGCGGCCGCTGAGCACCTACCGTTTGACGACCAGAGCTTCGTTGCGGCCATGGGGATCTTGACGATTCACCATTGGTCGGATCCTGTGGCGGGATTGCGCGAAGTTGTCCGCGTTGCTGGGCGAGTCGTTCTGTTTGCTTACGAACCGGCTATCCACAGCGCGTTTTGGCTCTGGCAGGAGTACTTCCCAGCAGCCGCTAGCGCCTCGGCCGCATCCGAATTGCCTATCGCGCAAGTGGCAGATGTCATCGGCGCCGATCGAGTGGAGACTGTTCTTGTGCCGCACGATTGCTCGGACGGCTTCGGACCGGCCTACTGGCGTCGACCGGCCGCCTACCTTGACCCCGATGTGCGTAGTTGCATCTCAGGCCTAGCGCGACTCCCCGCGAAGGACCTTGAACCCGGACTTGAGCGGCTACGCCGGGATCTCGACAGTGGCGCTTGGCAGACCCGTCATCGAGACCTTCTTGATCTCGACGCTATCGACGCCGGTCTCCGCATCGTCGTGCGGGAGGGTCCGTGACCGAGGTCGTCGACGATTGACGAATTGTTGGTTGCGTTGGCGGTCCGCTGGACCCTGACTTCAGCGCCGCGGTTGTCGACCCGTTCATCAATGGAATGGCGTCCAACGACTACGCAGGGCCGGTGTGCGCCGTCTTGAGGCCCCCGGTAGCCGATGAGTTTGAGGATCGTGCCTCCTCTATATGGCGTACAGATTGCTTTCGCTTTGAGGAGAGTGGAGATGACGCAGGCCGGTTTGACACGTTTCTTGATCGTCGGCGCTGGTGGAAGTCATGGGGCCACGGGCAACCATGTGGCGCGCCAGCTGCTCGCGCGGGGACTCCCGGTTCGGGCATTTGTCCGCCGGGTTGATCGACGCGCCGACGAGCTGCGGGGCCTGGGCGCGGAAATCGCTGTCGGCGATATTCGCGACTACGAGGCCGTGCGCGCTGCGCTGGATGGAGTGCAACGTGCGTACTTCACGTACCCGATCGCCGAAGGCCTTCTCGAAGCGACAGCCACCTTCGCCGCTGCGGGAAAGCACACGGGTTTGCAGTCGTTGGTCAACATGTCCCAGATCACGGCTCGCCCGGATCACGCGAGCCCGGCCGCACGCCAACATTGGCTGTCCGAGCGGGTGCTCGACTGGTCGGGGATCGACGCCACACATCTGCGACCGCCGTTCTTTCTGGAGAATCTGGTCATCTCCGCCGCCACCATTGCGACCGAAGGCAAGATGTACCTCCCCTATGGCCAAGGACGGCACGCTCCCGTCGCGGGAGCAGACATCGCCCGGGTGGCAGTGGGCATCCTGACCAATCCTGGCAAGCACACCGGTAAGACCTATGTGCCCACCGGCCCGGTGTCGTTGTCGATGACCCAGCAGGCGCGCGAATTAACCCGCGTACTGGGCCGATCGGTGGAGTACGTGGACCTCCCCGTCGAGCACTGGCGGCAGGCCCTATCCAAGCTCGACAGCATGTCGCCTTACTTGATCGAGCACCTCTCGGCTGTGGCCGTGAGCTACCAGAACGGTGAATTCGACGCGCTGACCGATGTCGTCGAAACGATCGGCGGCGCCCCACCGCAATCGTTCGAGGCGTTCATTCGCCAACACCAAGCGATGTTCGGGGTAGCGCAGGAGGCTCAACGAAATGCCTAGCGAATCACCGCGGGAAAGACCGATCACAGTGATGGGCGCGACGGGCCAGCAAGGCGGCGCTGTCGTCAACGCCCTTCTGAACCTTGCAGTCCCGATTCGCGCAGTCACTCGAAATCCCAACGGCGACAGGGCTCGTACGCTCGCAAAGCGCGGAGTCGAGGTCGCCTACGCAGACCTTGAAGACGCCGACTCGGTGCAGGCGGCGTTTGACGGTGCTGCGGCGGCGTTCGCGATGACGACCCACGACGGGCCGGACGGTCCGAAGCGCGAGGTCACCCACGGGCGGGTGATCGCGACGGCCGCCGCCGACGCCGGGTTGCCGTTCCTGGTTTACAGCTCTGTCGGCGGTGTCGAACGTGCCAACGGTGTGCCGCATTTCGAAAGCAAGCGTCACATTGAGCAACGTCTACTCGAGTCCGTTCCGGCGACCTTTGTGCGGCCAACGTTCTTTATGGAGACGCTGCGCATGATGATCCGGCGCGACGAGGATCGTGTCGCCCTCGCGATGCCCTTGCCTGGCGATGTTGCGGTGCAGATGATTTCGGTGCGGGACGTCGGCCGGGTGGCGGCAACCATCTTGGCAAAGGGCGACCCTGCGGTGGCGCCGGTGGAGATCGCCGGTGACGAGCTGACCGGTGAGCAGGTCGCCGAGCGGATCGCCCAACGGCTCGGCTTGCCCGCCACATACGTGCAACTGCCCCTTGATGTCCTGGGTGACGACCACGACCTCAAGATGATGTTCCGTTGGTTGGCCCGCCTGCCTGCCTATCAAGCAGATTTCACGCGCACCCGAGAGCTCATTGGCGATGTGCAGGACTTGCCGCAATGGTTGGCCGAGCAGCCGTCAGACGGCGCGGTCGATCTGGTCGGGGGAGTACTGGATGACCGGAGCTGAGTCGCCGTAGATGTTCAGGGTATGAATGAAGCGGTGTAGTCCCATCGCCGACGCGCAGGTGAAGCCAAGCTCCACGATCTGAGCCGCGGTGAAGTGCTCGCCGAGGCGCCGATAGAACTCGTCGTCAATCGCGTGGTGATCCGCCGAGAGCAGATCAAGGAATTCGATCGCGATCTGCTCCTGCGGCGTGAGCGTGCCATGGCCCGGCGCGAGAAGACAGGCAACGTCCTCGTCAGTGATCGAATCGTGCTTACGCGATTGACTGCAGGGCTCGCATTCGCCGAGTTGCGCACTGCGAATCCGGAGCAGCTCCAAGATTCGACCGCCAAGCAGCGAGTCAGCCCCCAGGTAGGTGCGCGCCATGTTCACCTGGGCGAGTTGGGCACTGCGATAGGCGAAGATCTGCAGCGGCACTGGTGTGGCGTATAGCCCATCGGCTACGCCGCCCTCGACTATTTCGCGCGATTGCTCACTGAGCTGATCCATCGGGATCGGTGCGATACGTGGCATACCTTGACCGTAACGTCGTTCAGGTTTGTTCGGCGGCAGTTGTGCGATTGGCGGCGGCCCAACTAGCGAGGGAGGCGGCGCAGGTGTCTCGTTTGGTCGGCAAGGTAGCAATTGTGACGGGTGGCGCCGGGGGTATCGGCGCGGCAACTGTGCGGGCCCTGGCGGGCGAGGGCGCTTCGGTTGCGGTCGTCGACATCGACGAGAACAAGGCAGCCCAGGTCGCCGATGAAGTCGTCGCATCCGGAGGCCACGCCATTGGCCTCGGCGGCGACCTGTCGGTCGAGGCCGCAACCGAGGCGGCAGTGCAGTCCACGCTCGCCCGGTTTGGCCGGCTGGACATTCTGCACAACAACGCTGCCCTGACGGCTTCCGATTTTCTCGCCCGCGACACCACAGTGACGGAAATGACGCTCGACGTGTGGGAGCGCTCGGTCGCGGTCAACCTCAGCTCGCAAATGTTGATGTGCAAGCACGCCATCCCGGCGATGGTCCATACCGGTGGGGGGTCGATCATCAACATGTCGTCGGGGGCGGCACTGTCGGGTGACCGTACCCGCGTCGCGTATGCCGTCGCCAAGGCCGGGGTAAACGCGCTGACGATGTATGTTGCGACCAGTCACGGCAAGCAGGGTGTGCGAGCGAATACCATTGTGCCGGGCCTGATCCTGACCGATGCAGTCAAGAAGCATCTCTCGGAAGACATACTGGTAAGCCTGGGGAACGCCACCCTGACGCCTTACCCAGGACGGCCCGAGGATGTCGCAGATCTCGTAGTGTTCCTGGCGTCCGACGAATCGCGTTACATCACCGGTCAGATGATCTGCATCGACGGTGGTATGTCGACCCACGTGGCGGCAAAAACGGACTGAAGTCACCGCGTCGGGCCGAGAACGTACTCACCGGTGGTCGGGTGGTGGTACCAGCCACACGACGCCTGGGTTCCACCGTCCACGTGGATGGTTTGGCCGGTGATATAGCTGGCCATATCGGACGCCAGGAAGACTGCAGCGCAAGCCATTTCATCGACGTGGCCCGCCCGCCCCATGGGTACAACGAGGCCGAATTGTTGGTCGGAGTCCGGCGGCGCGATCGCAGCTATCCCTTCGGTCAGCGTGATATCGGGCGCCAGGGCATTGATCCGGATGCCGTGCGGCGCGAGCTCAAGGGCGGCAGTCTTGGTGTAGTTGATGACTCCGGCCTTGGCCGCCGCGTACGTCGCGAAACCCGGTGCGGCCCTGATGCCTTCGATCGAGGTCACGTTGATGATGCTGCCGGACAGTTTCTCCTCGACGATTCCACGCGCTACCCGTTGGGTGCATAGGTACACGTGGCGAAGGTTGGCCCGGTACAGGGCATCCCAGCCGTTCTCGGTGGTTTCCAGGATCGAGGAGTGGAACACCCCGCCGGCGTTGTTCACCAGGATGGTCACCGGCCCGAGTTCGGCGACGGTGCGGGCTAGCGCGGCGTCGACCTGTGTGCTGTCGCGGACATCGGTGGTGATACCTAAGGCGCCGACCTCCGCTGCCGCGGCGGCGCACGACTCGGGATTGCGTTCCCAGATCGCGACCGAGGCGCCGAACGCTTTGAGACCTGCCGCGACACCGCGGCCAATACCTGCTCCGCCGCCGGTGACAACCGCAACCTGGTCGGTCAAGAGAATCTTCGAGGTATCGATAGGCATGCAGAAACCCTAGAACAAACGCAGGTAACGTGTTACTTTCTTTACGTTTTGTGTTATGAACGTAAGAAAACAAGGGTGGCCTATCGTGCCCAGCACCATCTTCGTGACCGGTGCCACCGGTCAGACCGGGTCCAACGTTTGCGAACAGCTGGTCGAGCGGGGTGACCACGTGCGCGCACTGGTACGCAACCCCGACGAGGCCGCCGCGCTCGCCGAGATCGGTGTCGAGCTGGTCAAGGGAGATGTTTCCGATGCCGACGATGTCCGTCGCGCGGCGAAGGGAGCCGAGGCCGCGATTCACTGCGCGGCGCTGCTTGGGGGTGCAAGTCAAGACTTGGAAGACTTCAAGGCGGTCAACACGATTGGCACGACGAACGTCCTGAATGCGGCAAAGACGCTGGATTTTCGTCGGGTGGTCGCGCTGAGCACAGCCACGTTTCTCAACCTGGGCAAGGGGCTACCGTTCGAGGAGGCACCCGTCCTCGAGAATCAACCAAACGACCCCTACACCGTCACCAAACTCGCGGCATTTCTCGAAGCGCACAAGCGCGCCGAGGCGGGCGATGACGTGCTTACCTGCCATCCGGGAGCGATTTACGGTCCTGGTCTGGTCGTCGAGCGTGCCTTGCACCGAACCAGCTTCAACCGCGTGCTGTTGGCCGGCATGCGAGGGCGGATCAAGCGGTATCTGGCATTCCCGGTGACCTGGGTGGCCGGCGCCGACGTCGCAGCGGGAGCGGTCGCTGCCCTTGATCGAGGGGTCGCGGGCGAACGGTACTTGCTGGTCGGCCGGCCGGAGGACACTTTCAGCACCGCGGGCGGCATCAATCGCGCCTGCGAGGTCGCGGGCATCGACCACCGTGTGGAGGACCTGGATTACCGCTCCGACCCGGAGGCACTGACGGCCGAATTCGGCCCCACGTTGATGGCGATCGCCAAAGCCGCAGCGAAGCAAGTGCGTACGCCGAGACCACGCGACAACCTGACGAGCCGGCGGCTCAACTATCAGCCGATGTCGTTCGACGACGGGCTGCGCTTGCTCGTTCAGTGGCTGCGCAAACTCGGTCGCCTCGAATGAGCCAGTTCGTAGTACGGGAATCCCCGTTGGATCGCAGGGATAAGTCCGAACGAATACTCACCGCGGCGCGGCGGCTCGTAGTCCAACAGGGCGCCCGCAGATTGTCGTTGACGGATGTGGCGACGCTTGCCGGGATTTCGCGACCCACCCTCTACCGCTACTTCCCGACCAAGGAAGACTTGCTCACTGCGTTGGGGAAGCTTGAATACCAGCGAATCAACGTGGCAATGCAGCAGGCCATCTCGGGCGTATCGGGCCTGGAACGGCTCGAGGCGGCAGTCGATGTCGTCGCGGCCTTCCTTCGCGAACAACCGCCCCGCAGCCTCGTCGACCTCGACCCAGGATTCGTCAACGACGAAATGGCGCGCGTACTGCCCACGGTTACAGAGGTGTTGGCGGCGGTCCTCACCCAATGCGCCGACGAGGCCGACATCGCTTTTCCCGCTTCCCCGCATGACATGGCGGGCGCCATCGCACGAATAGCGTTGAGCCACTATATCTTTCCCGACGTCGATGCTGAAGCAGTGCGCCGCCAGATCCGCGCCGCAGCGGGACTACCCGCCCGCTAGCAGTCAGGCTCGGGTCATGCGGCGCAATGTGATTGGGTTGTTCGGCTCGGCCCAGGTGATTTCGAAGTAGTTGTCTTCTGGGTCGCAAAGGTAGGCAGAGCGGCCGGCGAAGAACTCGGCGTCGACGGGCTCTTTGGTCACGTGCGCGCCGGCGTCGCGCATGTGCTCGGTCAGCTCGTCGACCTCTTCGGCTGTGTCGACCATGATGCCCACGGTGGAGCGGATCCCTGCACTGCCCAGGTCCGGTTCGGTGTTTCCGTCACGGGCGAGCTCAGCGATGGGAAATAGCGCGAGGACGACGCCGCGCACTTCGAAGGCCACAAACTCGCCGTCGTCGATAATCGTCGGCCAGCCGACCCGGCGGTAGAACTCGCGGAGTCTAGGAAGATCGCGTGCGCCGAGCGTGATCATTACGTCCGCCAGAGGTGTGCTCATGGCTTCAGTATCGGCTGGGCGCCTGACACTTTGGGCGCAGCTCGACGACAGGTGCCGTCAGGATGCCCAGGGTCCGACGCCGCCGACCTTCTCGATCGTGATGTGAGTCCGGTATCCGTCCGGTGAGCCGGGCGGCGGGAAACCGGTGCCAGGACCGAAGAGCGTCGTTGCGATCTCGTCGAGCATTTCAGGGGCGCCGCCCTCCTCAACGCGGGCCGTGCCCTTGATCGAAAGATAAGGTGTCTGCGGCCCGCTGCGGTCGGTCGACGCGATGGTCACCGCCACGCGGGGATCACGCCGAACGTTGCGGACCTTCTGGTGCTCAAACAGATGAGCGGTCACCAGCTCATCATTGCCGTCGGCCGTGCTCTGAACCACCATCCAAACGAGGCTTATCTGCGGGCTGCCGTCGCGATTGACCGTGACCAGCGTTGCCGGGTTGGAACCGATGAGTTGGCGTGCGGTGTCGTCGAGTTTCATTTCTGCTCCTCATTTCCAGCGGGTTTCTGCTGTCTGCGGCTCATTAAACGAGCCGTCGTCGATATGGAGGCGGCGAGTCGCCGAAACTCATCGCCGTTAGCGCGACCAGGCATCACCGTGCGATGAGTTTGGTAACCACCGGGGCTCTGTAATAGCGGGAGGTGATGGAGGTGCGCAGAGCTGTGGTGGTGCAGTACGTCACGACGCGTCAGGGCGCGCGACGCAACCGCGAACTGATCGAGGACGTGCTTGCCGAACTGGCGGCCCGAGATCCGGGCGGATTGGAGTACCACGTGCTGGTGCTCGACGACGCGGTCGGATTCATGCATATCGTCGCGTTCGACGGCACCGCTGACCCGTTCGCGGACTGCGACGCATATCGCGAATTTCACCGGGAACTTGCCCAGCGCTTGGCAACAAAGCCCGTCGTGACGCGTGCGGCGTTGATCGGTTCGTATCACGGGGCCGGGCGATGAGTTTCGAGCCGTGGGCTCCTCAGTAATGCTGAGGAAAGGAGTCAACGTGAAAATCACACATACCGCCTCGCGCGAGGAGTGGCTGGCGGCGCGCTTCATGTGGCTGCACGACATCGATGAGGGCTGCCCGAGTTGCTCGTTCGCGGTGGACAACATGCCCGATCCGATCCATCTCAACGAAGGCGCACGGCTCAGCGAGTTCAAGTCGCGGATGGGATGCCGGCTGCCCTGGTACTCGTCACACGGCAGCGATTTCAATTACGACTTCCATGTCAGCACCGACGAGTCGATCGCGCCCGTCGAATACAACTACAAGAACAAGGCAACTCTGGTGCGCGACGGGCTGGAGTACGTGGCCACCAACGGTTCCGACGGGCAGGGCGTCAGCGTCTTCGTCCAGGATGACGGCAACGTCTTTCACACCTATTCGGCCTACGGTGTCGGCGCTGATGTCATGCTGAGCACCTACCGGTTCCTCGATCTGACCCCGCGGGGCCGGCAGCGCTATATCAACGAATGACCGCGGCACGACACGTACGGGGCACCGGATCGTCATGAGCATCACCATTGATCGTGGGGGAGAGGACTTCGCGCGCCTGGCCGAGCCGTTTCGAGGTGAGCTAGTCGCCTACGGCTACCGCATGCTCGGCTCGGTCGACGATGCCGAAGAAGTCGTGCAGGACGTCTACTTGGACGCGTGGCGGGCCTACGACCGGTTCGAAGGCCGCTCGTCCCTGCGTACCTGGTTGTATGCCATCGCAACCCGGGCATTCGTGAAAGCCATCGAGCGCCGAAAACGTCGGCCGCTTCCATCGGACCTGAATGCGCCTGCCGCCGACCCCACCGCGCGCCCCGTTCCCGGCGATGAGGTGACTTGGCTGCAGCCCGCACCAGATTCGTTGCTGGCAGGCACGACATCCGATCCCGCCGCGGTGGTGACTTCACGCGAAACCATGCGGCTGGCGTTCGTCGCTGTGCTGCAGTACCTTCCACCACGGCAGCGGGCTGTGCTGATTCTGCGTGACGTATTGGGTTGGTCCGCAGCGGAAGTCGCGGCGCTGCTCGATCTGAGCGTGGCGGCGGTGAACAGTGCGTTGCAGCGAGCCCGCTCGCATCTGCCCGCAGACAGCGACCCGTTGGTACCGCCATCCGAAGAGCGCCAACGTGAACTTCTCGACCGGTATGTGGCCGCATTCCAAAACGCCGACGTTGACGGATTAGTCGCGGTGTTGACCGAAGACGCGCTCTACGAGATGCCACCGTTTCTCACATGGTTTCAGGGCAGTGCGGCGATCGGCGCTTTCCTGGGTCCGCGCATGCGCGGCTTCGGGAAAACCCCAGTCATACGCACTTCGGCCAATGGGCAACCCGCGGTTGCGCTGTACCCGGCGACCGGTGACGGACAGCATCGACTGCACGCTCTGCATGTACTCACCCCCGTCTCGCAGGGTGTCGGCCGCGTGGTGGCCTTCATGGACGTGGATGCGTTGGGGCACTTCGGCCTTCCGCTTCTGCTGCCGACTGACCAATAACGCTAGTGGCGCAGTTTGTTGAACTGTTCCTCAACTCGGAGCGCGCTAGCGGCAGTTCGGTAGCTTTCGACGACACCCTCCAGCCGTGCCCGGGAGCCGTCGAAGCACGCCCAGTCAAAGACGGCCTGACATACGTGGTCGGCCAGACTGCGCAAGATGCCATCGCGAGGAGGGTTGTCGATAACTCTGATCGCGGCCGTGCAGAGCATGCCCTTGTCGACGTTATCGTTGTGCATTGCCCGCCGAGCCATTGTCATGAGGTTCCGGGTATGTCCGCCCTCGAAATCCATCCGTCCCCCGTGCGTCGTAGATCAGTCGAGTCGTAAAGCTAGTGGAAAAATGAGTCAGCATCGACCACGTTCTGGTAACAGGAACACATCAGTCTGAATCGGCCCGTTCGCAATCCGGATTCCCGTCGGTTCCATACCCTGCGGGCAGAAATGGTGGTGCGGCCGCGTTGCGATACATACGCGCGATAAGACGGAGGCAGATGCGGTGAAGATTCGCTTCGGAGTCAGCTTGGGTGTGAACACCGACCCAGGGCAGCTCGCCAGCATCGTCGATCACCTCGAGGCCAGCGGGGTCGACTCGCTGTGGTTTTCCGAGCTGGTTTACACCCCAGCGGTGGATCCCATGGTGGGCATGGCCTACGCACTAGCTAGAACGACCCGATTGAAGGTCGGCACCTCGGTTGTGGTGCTTCCGGGGCGACATCCGGTGCTGGTGGCCAAGCAGTTGGCGTCGCTGGCGGCCCTGGCGCCCAAGCGGGTGCTGCCGGTCTTCGGGTTGCGGTCGGCGATTGCGGCCGAGCGCGAGCTGTTTGTCGTCCCCGACGGCGAGCGCGCCGCCGTGTTCGACGAATCGCTGCAGTTACTCCGGGCGGCGTTGACGGAGGATTCGGCCAGCTACTCCGGCCGGTACTTCACGGTTAGCGAGACGGCGATCACGCCCCGACCGGAACCTCCGCTCGATATTTGGTTGGGTGGTTCTGCGCCGGCGGCGTTTCGGCGCATCGGCACGTTCGGCGATGGCTGGCTGGGTAGTTTCCTCACGCCAACCGAGGCCAGGGCAGGGCGCGAAGCGATCGAACATGCTGCGGCGCAGGCGAACCGACACCTCGAGCCGGATCACTTCGGGATTTCGTTGGCCGTCGCCGACGGTGAGGTGCCGGCAGAGCTAGGAGCGGCGGTCCGCCGACGTCGTCCAGATCTGGATCCAGGTGAGCTGATCGCCGCGGACTGGGATCAGCTGCATCGCCAGCTAGACGGTTATTTGGCGGCCGGTTTGACGAAGTTCGTCATTCGGCCTGCCGGCAACAAGCCACTGGACGACTTCATCGATCGATTCGTCGCCGAGTTGGCCGATCGCCAGGACTGAGCCGCCGGGCATGCCAGCGTCTGCTTGATGTGTTCAAACCCAGTTGGCTCACGATTCGTAACACAAAAATTGTGCACTAACCTAGAGTCGGAACTACGTTGCCGCGCAACATAACTCAACTGGCGTTAGGGTCGCAGGCCGTCGGGAACGCGGGGGCGGCAGGTCCAAATATTGCTACCTCGCCACATCCGTAACACTGGCCTCTGTCGGAGGCGACGCCCGATGTGCCCGCCTAGTAGCGACAACCTCATTCGCAGCACAGCGCTACCAAAATTGTCGCTCAGAGCCGGGCACATCGGGTGTCGACCGGCCCAGAGACGCATGTGACAGTTGCGACCCAGAGGATGTGAGCGCCGCGCAGTGTGCACTGATTGAGCCAGTCGAAATCGCTTTTATCGCTGCGGTAGCGGGCGGGTACGCACCAGTGTGGGCCACCAGAACCACGGCCCGAGGATTCTGAGGATGCACGGCACGACGAACGAACGCACGATAAGCGTGTCGAGCAGCAGGCCGATGCAGACAGTGGAGCCCACCTGGCCGATGGTTCTGAGATCACTTGTCAGCATTGCCAGCATGGTGAACGCGAACACCAAACCCGCCGACGTCACCACACCACCGGTGCTTCCGAGCGCGCGGATCAGACCGGTGTGGATTCCGGCGTGGAGCTCCTCTTTGACGCGCAGGATCAACAGGAGGTTGTAGTCCGAACCCACCGCCACCAGGATGATGAACGTCAGCGGCAATATCAACCAGTACAGGGGCAGGCCGATGAGGTGCTGCCAGACGAGTATGGACAGCCCGAACGCTCCGGCGTAAGAGAAAGCCACGGTGCTGGGGATGACCACGGCGGCCATCAGACTTCGCGTGAGGAACAACATGATCAAGAAGATCAGCACGAAGGCAGCGATCGCCACGATAAGCAGATCGGATGCGGCGTATTGCTTGATGTCCTTATTGGTTGATCCCGAACCGCCGATATAAACTTTGGCGCCGGCCAGCGAGGTCTCTTTCAGCGCCGCGGTTATCGCTGTGGGGAACTGTTCAACATGCTGCACGCCATCCGGGCCATTGGCGTCCCCCTCGTGGGTGATGATGAGCCGCGCAGCCTTGCCGTCCGGCGACATCAGCAGCTGCATACCCGTCTTGACGTCTTCGTTGTCAAAACCCTCATGCGGGATGTAGAAGAAGTCGTCGCTGCGGGACTGGTCGAAGTCGAGCCCCACGTTGACCTGGTCGAAGAATGTCTGGTCGGTCTGTGTGGACTGTAGCGACGAGGAACCGTAGCTATTGACCAAAAGACGCGCCAAAGACTCCGAGTCGTCTGCCGTGAGTTTCAGTTGCGTGATGATTTGCGGTAGGACCTTGTCGATCTCTTCGAGGGAGATCCTGGCGTTGTTGATGTCTGCGGCCAAGTGGTCGATGTGGTCGATCGTGTCCCATAGCGATCTGAAGGTCCAGCAAATGGGTATGTCGAAACAGTGCTTCTCCCAATAGAAGTAGCTCTTCAGCGGCCGGAAGAAATCGTCGACGTTTGAGACTTCCTCATTCATCTCCTCGGTGACCCTCTGCAGATCCTCAACGGTGAGAACCGTCTGGTGCAGCTCATCCGACATCTTTTGGAAAAAGGCGATCTCTTTCCGTAGGACCTCGACGGTGTGCGTCGTGACCTGTGCCTGCTCGCTGGTGTTAGCGTTTTGCTGCTGGTTGAACGGGAGCTGTTGACCGTTCCCGCTGCCTTGTGTGGTGAATAGGTACGGGAGTGTGGCATGTTCCAAGGCTCGGCCCATGGGCCTGGTGATGCTTTGCACCATCGCGACACCGGGAAGGCGCTCGAGGGCCTTGGCCGCACGGTCCAATGAGATGAAATCAGCAGAGTTTCGCATGTCGTGATCCGACTCGATCATCAGCATCTCGGAGAACAGCTTGCTCTTCGGGAAGTGCCGATCCGCGGCCTGGAAACCCTGATTGGCGGGGCCGCTGCGCGGTTGGTACTGACGGTCGTCGTAGTTCTGCCGATACGTCGGCACGAAGATTGCGCCGAACACGACGGCAGCGGCACTGGCCGCGAGGACCGGCACCGGCCATCGCACCACGCTCGTGCCGATCCGCCGATACAGATGCGCCTTGGCCTTGCCTCTCGGGTCGAAGAGCCCGAAAAGGCTGCCCACGGTCAAGAAGGCCGGGCCGAGCGTCAGCGCTGCCGCGATCGTGAACAGCATGGCGATAGCGACGGCCGGGCCCATGGTGTGGAAATAGTTGAGTCGCGCGAAAGTCAAGCAGTAACAGGCCCCTGCGATGGTCAGCCCCGAGCCAAGGATGACCGGCGTGACACTCTTATAAGCGGTGTAAAACGCCTCCTCCCTGGTTTCGCCATCGTGTCTCGCTTCGTGATAGCGGCCCATCAAGAAGATGCCGTAATCCGTCCCCGCTCCCAGGGTCAGCGCGACGACGATGTTCACCGCGAATGACGAGAGCTCGATGTAGCCGAGATGCCCGAGGGTCGCGATAACCCCCTTCGCGACCAGCAGCTCGAACAGAACCCCGGCCAACCGCACAAACAGAGTGACGATGGAGCGGTACACCAGCAGCAACATCCCGGTGATGAGGAAGATCGTCACGATCGTGATGTTGTTCAAGCTTGAATTCGCAATGGCCACCGTGTCTTTGGCGAGCGGGGCCGCGCCGCTGACGTACACCTTGAGCCCGGGTGGCGGGTGGTCCTTGGCGACGATGTCCCGAACGGCACTAACGGACTCATTCGCTTGCATTTGGCCGATATCGCCCGCGAGACGCAACAGCACGTACGCGCACTTGCCGTCGAGGCTCTGCGCCCCCGCGGCGGTGATCGGCTTGCCCCACAGATCCATGACGTACTGCACATGCTTGGGGTCTTGCTTGAACCGGCGCATCAAATCGTCGTAGTACTGATGATCCACGTCGCCCAGCGGCCGGTTGGCTTCCAGCACGATCATGGCCAAGCTGGTCGAATTGGACTCGTGGAACTTCGCACCGATGGCCAGCAACGCCCGCTGCGACGGCGCGTAGTGCGGGACCACCGGCCCCGCGAGCTCTTCTGCGACCCTCTCTACCTGCGGCATGAAGGTGTTCGTCGACACGGCAAGAAGGCCCCAGAATGCGATGATCGGTATCGCGAAGATGCGGACCATTCGGGGGACGAAGGGCCGTTTCACGCGAGGTTCGGCTCGATGCTCGCTCATGCGGATTTCACCAGGCAATAGACGTGTGCATCCTGATGGGTATCGGACTGTTCAGCGCGGACAACGCCATTCACCCGCAAGCGGCAGCCGACTTGACCGCCATGAACCTGCGCCGAGATGCTGCCGGACACCACGGTGAGCGTGGTCGCCTCGGTGTGCGACCACGGCAAGGTCGTGAGATTGACCTGATGCGGATGCCCGTTGATGTCCACCCAGACGAGAATCCCCCCTTGCCCGACGGAGCCGAACAACTCATAGGTGAGCTTTTTGATACTGAACTCCGGAGGCGCTGCCGGCTGATTGACGGTGATGACAGGCGGGGGAGCGGAGAACTGATGCACCTTCCACATGGCCACCGCCCCAACGCCGACCACAACGACGGCAACCAAAGGCATCCAGACTCGCGCCAGCACAGTCCTGCCGGCTGAACGAGGGCTCACTCCATCACCTTCCGGAATCCGGTCCCCGACCTCGTGTTCTCGCTTCGTCCCTTACGCAGGAGCCGGGGCGACATGCCTCGGAGTCATATATCAACTAGGTTGAGATATGACCGGATATGAGATTACCAGCCCCTTCCGGAACGTAAGCAAGCGGTGTGGGACGTTATCACCTGCTGGTGCCGTCGGCAGCACGGGCGAACCAAAGTCCAACTCATCGGAAGTCGACGAAACGGCAAGCACCACAACCTGGCTTGTGTTGTTTCACGATATTTTCCGCAGGCGCCTTTTCAACCTCATGCTGCGGAGAATCTGAGTCGTGAGGTTCATCGAGGCCAACATGGGGAACACCCCGAGAAATGTCCGCTCGGAGGGCGTCGCTCCATGCAAGTGGTAAAGACTGCCGAACACATAAAAGCATCCCACCATGAACAAAGCGCCGGGGATGCAGAGCGCCATCACGGAGCTGCGAGCTCTAATGATTTGCCGCGCATAGTCCAACTCATCCGTCGACATCGGCTCACCCTTGCGCACTTTATGCGTGACTGCTTTGGCGCTGCCTATTTCGTCGCTCATTGCAGAAGGCGCTCGGTCCTCCAGCCTCCTCACGTATACAGCAGCAAAAGCGGCGAACACCAACGCCAGCACAAGGGCGACTAGGGTCAGAAATCCGAGTAAAGCCGATTCCACGATTCCGCTCCTTCTCTCCGACGTCGAACTACTGATGACTCCTCGTGACGCTACCTCGTCTCGCGTGGCCCAACGGTGCAGCGGTCGCGCCCATTGTTCATGCACGTCGCGCGGGTTAATCTTCGCTCGACGGTTACGCCAGTGTTGCGGCTGGCCGTACGATCTTGAAATGCTGCAGGGGCGAAACGGCCGACCGGACCAGCGACTCTGATGTCACACGTCGCGATGGTCACTGGAGCCAGTCGAGGGATCGGTGCTGCGACTGCCCGGGTGCTTGCCCAACGCGGGTTTCGGGTGGTCGTCAACTATCGGTCGAGCGCCGCGGAGGCCGAAGAGGTGGTCGCGGCCATTGCCGTGGCCGGCGGTGAGGCGGTAGCAACCAAGGCTGACGTCACCATCGCCGACGATGTCACCGCGATGGTCGACGACACCGAACAGCGGTGGGGTCAAGTCGACGTGGTGGTACACAACGCATTGATTCCTTACGCTATTACTTCGTTTGCCGATCTGAGCTGGGAACAGCTCGGTGGCAAGCTGGACCGAGAGCTGCACGCCGCATTCTTGATCACCAAAGCTGTTGTGGCGGGCATGATTTCCCGAAGGTATGGCCGTCTGATCTATATGACCGCGGCGCCGTCGCGGCATCCGCGCGCAGGCATGATCAACCTCGGCACCGCCAAGGCGGCGATGAATCAGTTCGTGCGCTATATCGCACTTGAGCTGGCGCCGCACGGAATCACCGCCAACCTGGTCGCACCGGCAACAGTGCAGGGAACGACGATGAGCCGAGAGTTGACGGGGGAGGAGATGAACCACCTCGGTGCGGCCGCTCCGATGGGACGGCTCGTCACGCCTGACGAGGTCGCGGAGACGTGCGCTTTCCTGGCAAGTGAGGAATCCGGTTTCACTACCGGTCACTATCTCCCGGTCGACGGTGGCTTGACGATGGACTGACGGAAGGTCTCACCATGCACACGATCGACCTCGCCTATGTCGGCCGCGGTATCCACGAGGAGCTGATCGCCCATGTGGCCGATCAAGAGGGCTACTTCGAAAACGAGGGCATTCACGTCGCCTTGCGCGATGGAACCCGTTGGGACATAGCGCGTCTGCGCTCCTGTGCGACCATTGGGCTCGGTCGCGCGCTGTTGTCGCGGCTGACCGACGGCGTCGAATGGATTGTGCTGAGCGTCAACACCGACCGTCCATTGTTCTGGTTCCTCGGCAACGCCAATCTGACATCCATGGCCGAGCTTCGCGGGCGGCGGCTCGCTGTACACGCGCCCGACAACCCGCCAGGATGCTTTGCGCGCATAGTGCTGCGCGAGCACGGTTTAGACCCCGACCGCGACGTGCATTGTGTGGTGCGACATCCCGGCGACTACCAGATGGACTTACGGCGCCTTCAGGACGGCTCCATCGACGCTGCCTACGTCGGCAGCACCCTCGGACCCGAGCAGGTCGCCGGGGAAGACGGCTTCCACGTATTGGCTTGGGTGGGAGATCATTTCCAGATTCCGACCGTAGGAATCGCGGTAGACCCCACCCACAATCCGATCGACAGCCCGGCGGTACAAGGGCTGGTGCGGGCCAACCAGCGCGCGCTGGAAACGATGGCGGATCAACCCGACCTGGCCGCCCGTTACATCGCGTCATTTCTGAACCGGATGACCCATCAAGAAGTGCACCGCTACTACGAGCGCTACATCCATCCCTACTACACCTCCGACGGCCGAGTAGATCTTGCCGTCGGCCGGCGTGCAATCGATGCGATCGCAGCCGAACTCGGGGTCCCGTCAATACCCGCCGAGGCCTTCTACGCGCCGGCCCTATGAAGGAGACGAAAAGCCATGGCATCGAACGAAAACCTAAGCCAGCACAACTTTGTCCTGAACAACGGCAGCGGCGAGATCCCTGCACTGGGGTTTGGCACATCGCTCTCCGACAACACGAAGACGCTTAGCGCCGTCAAGACCGCGGTCGAGGTTGGGTTCCGCCACCTCGACGCCGCCGAGCGGTACCGCAACGAAGCAGAGGTCGGCGCGGCAATCAAGGAGCTCTTCGCTGCCGGGACGGTGCGCCGCGAGGACCTGTTCGTGACCACCAAGCTGTGGAACAACAACCATCGACCTGAACGCGTCAAGCCCGCGCTGCAGGCCAGCCTGACCAGGCTCGGACTCGACACCGTCGATCTATATCTAGTGCACACCCCATTCGCGTTCCAGCCGGGCGATGACCAAGATCCCCGACACCCGGATGGAGCGGTCATCTACGACGACGGAGTCACGTTGAAGGAAACCTGGGCCGCGATGGAAGCCCTTGTCGACGAGGGACTTTCACGAGCGATAGGTCTGTCCGACATCGACGCCGAAAGCACCCGCGAAATCGTCGATACCGCACGGATCAAACCGGCGGTCGTGGAGGTCGAGTCGCACCCTTATCACCCGCAATGGGAGCTCCATGAATTGTGCAAGCAACATGGGATCACCCTGCTTGCGTTCGCGTCGCTGGGACACGCGCTAGAACCGCGGCTGCTCGACGACCCAACCATTGTCTCGATCGCGCAGCGACTTGAAAAGACACCCGCGCAAGTGCTTTTGGCCTGGGGGATTCAGCGCGGAACCGCTGTGCTCACTGGATCGGTCACGCCGTCACGCATCAAAGAGAACTTCGATGTCACCGCGCTTCCGGAGAGCGCGATCCAAGAAATCAACGAACATCTCGAAACTCGGGTCCGGTTCAATTCCGTGGTCGACGGCGGGGAACCGGGATTCGCGGAGGTGCCGTCGGACCAGTGAAGGCGATGGCCGAAGCCGGTTAGGTCAGTGACGCGGCGTAAATCTCATCGATATTCGACTTGAGCTTCTCGTCGAATTCCGCATCGGTCTGATCGGCGGTCAGCCCCTCCGTCAACGCTCGCGAGAAGCTCGCGATGAGGTGATGACAGCGAGCCAAGATCGTGCAGCTCTCCGCCAGGCTGTAGCCACCGGACAAGGCGACCACTCGCAGCACTCGGGGATGCTCGATCAGCGGCGCGTAGAGGTCGTTTTCGTCGGGCAACGTCAGCTTGAGCATGACCTGCCCGTCGCCGCCGAGTTCATCGAGCTTCGCCCTCAGCGCTGCTACCAGGAGGCTGTCCGCTTCGGCCTTGTCGGGGCATTTGATGCTGACCTCGGGCTCGATGATCGGCATGAGTCCGCGCTCAGCGATGGTGTGCGCGTAGTCGAACTGCTGGTCGACGATCGCTTTGATCCCGTCCTGGTCCGCCTCTTGGATGAACGAGCGCATCTTGGTACCGAAAATGCCCTTGTCGACCGCACGGTCCAGCAACGAGTCGAGCTTGGTCATCGGCTTCATCAGCTGAACGCCGTTTTCGGCGTCAGCAAGCCCCTGGTCGACCTTCACAAACGGCACGATGTGCTTTTGCTTCCACAGAAACGCCGCGGTGTCCTCGCCGTTGATGGCGCGGTCCATGGTCTGCTCGAAAAGAATCGTCGCCAATATTTTGTCTCCGGTGAAGCTCGGACTCGACATCAGTCGCTCACGCATCTGGTGAATGAGGTCGAACATCTGCTCGTCGCCGTGGTATGCGTCTTCCGCAATCCCGTATAGCTTCAAGGCTTTTGGGGTGCTCCCACCGCTTTGGTCCAGCGCTGCGATAAAGCCCCGCCCTGATGCCATCACATTGCGTTGCTCTTCGTTCACTGCCGTCCTTCTTTCCTTTAACCCCTAGCATCTCGCATCGACACCCCTGCGGCTACCACTTAGAACAGGCCCGCAAACCAGCCTGGGTTTGCGCAGGCGTCGGCATGGATACGTTGCCAGTGACAGAAAGGTGATCTGATGGCGCATCAGGGCGACCACGATTCCACCGACGACCTATTGCAAGAGCTGCTGTGGACCTACGGGCCGTGCGGCCAAGAAGACGCGGTGCGGGCCGTCTGCGCCCGCGAGCTGCAACCCTTTGTTGACGACATGTGGACCGACGACGCCGGCAACCTGATCGGCTATGTCGCTGCGACGGCTAGGGCCGACGACGACCTCACAGCCCAGGCCCACCGCCACCGCTTGACGTTCGGGCCCGGCCCCGGGACGCGGGTCACGGCACACATGGACGAACTGACGATGCTGGTCAAGCGGGTCGAATCCGACGGAACACTGCACCTAACGCAGCTCGGAATCATGTACCCAGGCAACTTCGGGCTCGGTCCAGTCGCGGTGCTCGGCGAGCACCAGACGCTCACCGCGGTGCTCACGCTCGGCTCCGAGCACACGACGATAGAGAGTCCGCGGATCTGGGAGACCAAACCCGATCAAGGCGACAAGGCGCTGGATTGGCAGCACGTCTATGTCTTCACTGGTCGGACCCCCGAAGATTTGGCCGCAGCGGGCGTGCATGCCGGCACCCGGGTATGTGTCGATCGCAGCAAGAGAGATCTGGTCGAATTCGGAAACTACGTCGGCGCCTACTTTCTTGACGACCGCGCCGCGGTGACCGCCTTGTTGCGCGCAGCCCGACTGCTGCATGAGCACGGGCAACGGCCCGCCGACGACGTCTACCTGGCGTTCACCACCAACGAAGAGGTCGGCGGGATCGGCGGCTCGTATGCAAGCGCCAGCCTGCCTGGCACGCTCACGCTGGCGCTGGACGTCGGGCCCACCGAGCGGGAGTACGCGACCACCGTCACCGGTGGCCCCATCGTCGGCTACAGCGACGCCCTCTGCGCATACGACAAGGACGTCGCCGATCGGCTGATGCAGATCGCCACTGCGCGCGGGCTGGCGCCGCAGTCGGCGACGCTCGGCGCGTTCATGTCCGATGCCTCCCACTCCAAGGCCAGCGGGCTCACGCCGCGCGCGGGGCTGCTCTGCCTGCCCACGCTGAGCACCCATGGTTTCGAAGTCATGCCACGCAACGCCATCGACGACATGGCCGCGGTGGTGGCCGACTTCTTGCTCGGTTAGTGGTTTCGCGTCGAGCCGACCTAGCCAACACTGCTTCGAACTGGTCGGTCGTTCCGAAACTGTAGTGAAATCCCTGATGCGCTGGGGGTGGCTGGCTCCATAGAGTTCGAACTCCTGATAGGCAGCTTAAACAAAGGACCTCCCATGGCCAGCCTCACAACGATTCGGAAAGCCGCACCGCTGATGGCCGCGCTGATCGGCGTTGCCGGGACAGCGCTGCCGCCGATCGCGTCCGCGGACACGCTGCCCAATGGGCTCACCGTATCCTGTAGCCCAGACAGTGATTCCCACTCGACGTGCATCATCGGTGGCTGCCCGCGCGTGAACGGCGATTACGTCGTCGACGCCCTGCACGTCATGTTTGACGGTGCGGACCAAAACGAATACGACTTCAAGTGCATCAATGGCCAGACACACAGGGTGGGCTCAGAACCGGGCACGGGTGTCATGGCTTTCGGGGTGCAGGCCTGCCGCAAGGTCACCGTCGGGGGCGACCATTGCACTCCCTATTCGCACTACGGCTACACGCCGCCGGCTAAGGCTGCCCCGGTGCCTGCCCCGGCGCCAGCGCCGCAGCAACAGGGGCAGCCGGAGGCACCCGCACCCGCGGCTGTCCCAGCCGCGGTACCCGCGCCCCCGAAGGACGCCATCAAGGTAAACGAAAACCAAGCTGGCCAGGTGTCATTCGATGTAAATAACACCTCGTCGATTGACGTTCAGTGCAACTACAACGCGAAAGAGACCAGGGGGTTGAACGTGCCCGCGACGGTTTCGCAGAGTAAGGCAGTGGCCGCCGGCCAGTCCGCGACCTTCGGCCCATTCGCGAATCCTGTGCTCGCCACCTATGCCGTGACGATTTCCTGCAGCGGCACGTTCCAGGGCCAGCCCTATGCCTTCAATTCCTTCCAGACGAACGTGTCGGGTTAACGGTCCTGACCCGAAGGGCGGTGCGGCGGCGACGACCGTCGTAAGCAACTCGCTCCGCGCACGCGCGGTAAAGCGCCACCGCTGCTGCGACTTTCGGATGATCGGCGAGAAGGAGTTCTCATGAGGAAGATTGTCAAGACCTCTCAGCTCGTGCTGGCCGGCGCCGCCGTCGCGCTGAGCGGCCCGGTCGCCGGCTGCCAATCCCAAAGCGGCCCGAGCGGCCCGAGCAATGCAGTCCCGAACACGACGCATACCGCCATGGCGATCGATGCGTGTTCAATGCTGTCGCCACAGGACATTTCGGGCGTCCTGGGAGTCACGGTGCCAGGCAAGTCGACGAATAAAGATCCGGAGATGGGCAATTGCGCGTGGGAAAACCCCACGACGGAGGAGTCCGTGTCCGTTGAAATCGGCAACCCGGGGACGGCCCGCAATAACACGTTGCCCGCGCCGGAAGCCGGGTTTCCTGATCCAACAACGCCCGGACCCGATGGAATGCGCTTGATGGGCGGCGGCCAGGTCGAGTTCGCGGCCGGCAATAGATCCAACACCGTCCAAGTCGCAATGCTGAAACTCTCGCCAGACCAAGCCAATTCGGCTGCCGTCGATCTGGCTCGAAAAATCACACCAAAGGTGCCGCAGTAGGCGCCCGCCTTACGCCTGGACGATCACCAATCCAACGTATCGGGCCATCCGACGGCAGCGCTGATTCGTTCCGCCGGAGCCCCGGCGGCGACGCATACCTGCGCTACAGCTGCAGCCGATTCCGCGGCGAAGATGCCGAAGGCGTAGTCATCTGCGGGTACGGCGAGCACCATCAGCAATCGAATCTGAGTGCCGTGCGTCGAGATGGATGCGGCGCCGTCAGTGAGACGCCGAGCCGTGTCGCTGAGAGGACGGGCGGGCGCCCGACGGCCGTACCACTCGACGAGGAAGCGCTCCAGACCCACCTCGGTGATAGCCATTGCCCGACGCTATCGATGCTTGCTGTTGCTCACATCAGGGGTTTTCCTACTCTTTGAGAGATGCTGCGGCTTCTGGCGAGTCGAGCGCTCGGTAGAGCTCCAGGCGTGAGCGGACGCCGAGTTTGTGGTAGATGCGGCTGAGGTTCACCTCAACGGTTTTGGGGCTGATGAACAGTGCGGCGGCGATGTCTCGGTTGGTGATGCCGGTGACGGCCAGCTCGGCCACGCGTTGTTCGGATGGGGTGAGTCCCTGAGCGCGGCGTCGGCCTGACATGCCGCGGTCCAACTCGGCTTTGACGCGGTCGGCCCACAACGGTGTGCCGAGGCGCTCAAAGGTCTGGTGGGCTTCCGTCAGGGTCGCGGTTGCGGCGTCGCGGCGGCGCTGTCGACGCTGCAGCTGGCCGAGCAGCAACTGAGTGCGGGCGCGTTCGAAGGGCATGGGCAGGCGCTGATGTTCGGTCATGGCGAGCTCAGCGGTTGTGGTGGCCGCAGTGAGATCACCTCGTCCGGCCAGCAGCATGGCCCGGCAGCGCATGCCGACAGCCAGCATCCAAGGGCGATCAAGCCGGCGGCCGTTGCGCTCTAATGCATCGATCAACCCCTCGGCTTCATCAAGACGGCCAACGCCAATCAGGGCCTCGGCGGCGTCAGGGACGAACGAGGCGTGGATGATCTCCGTGGCACCCAACGGCGACTCGAGCTGAGACAGCAGCGGCTCGAGCACGTTCAGCGTCACCTGATAGTTACCGAGGGACAATTCGAGAAAACCCAGGGCTGTGATCAGCCACTCCCGCAATCGGTAGGACTTACAGCGCTGGAAGATCGCGAGCGCCAAGGCAAAATCACTCCGGGTCTGGTCAGCATCGCCGGAGTACGCCGCGACGGCGGCACGGCTGGTGAGCGCGGCGGCCACGGGGACATCGCCTCCCAGCTGTCCTGCGCGTTCGACTGCCTCATCGGACATCAATCCGGCCTCGTCGAAGCGGCCTCGCCAGATGCAATTGAGTACCGCGTTGAAGGTGATGAAGCTGAGCGCTGCTTCATCCCCATGGTCGATGCAGATGGCACCCAGCGACCACATCCGTTCGCGAGCTTCATCGAGGTGGCCGGTCCAGTCCAGCAGCAGTACCTGTTGCGTGCTGGGCCGAAACGGCAGGGGGACCTCGACGTCTTGGCGCTCCAAGGCGACTGCGCGCTGCAAGTCGTCGTGGTCGACGCCGCCGCCACGCAGGAACCGCATCATGACGCGCATGCTCAGCGCCTGACCGAGCACGTGCCTGGCGCCAAGCTCTGACGCCGCGGCGACCGCCTCCTCGGACCGCATCACGGCGGCGTCAAGCTGATCGCAATTGAATAGCGCGTACGACAACGTGACGAGCACCGTGGATCGCAGCGAAACGTCATCAGCCGCATCAGCTAGCGCGCGATCCAGCAGTCTGGCGGCCTCGACGAAGTCGTCGTTTGTCAGCCTGACCATCGCCAGCAGGTTCAACGCCTGGGCGCGTAGCGGGCCAGGAGCACATCGTTCGAGAGTTTCCTCCAGGATGGTGCGGGCGCGCGCTGGATCGCCGGCATCGAGGTGGTATGCGGCACAGCGGATTCGGCGTGGTAGGTCGTCGGCGCCCAGGCCGATCGCCAGTTCGAGTAGTTCGGCGGCGGCGGCGGGAGCTCCTCTGGCGCGGGCCATTTCGGCGGCAGTGTCGAGGGCCTCGACCGTGTGTGTCTCGGCGGTGGCCGCCGACAAGGCCAGGTGACGCGCACGCAGCTCGGGTTCGGTGACCAGGTCGGCCAGCCGTCGGTGCATGCCGCGCCGACGCCGAGGCGGGGCACCGGTGTAGACACCGTGCGCCAACACCGGATGGGTGAACTGGATCCGGTTCCCGTCGATTTCCACCACGGCCTGCGTTTCGGCCTCGCCAAGCAACTCAATGAGTCGATCCGGTGTGGTGTCGGTGGCCTGGGCCACCATCTGCACGGTGGGATCGGGCAGGCTAGCCATCGCGAGCAGCGCGGCTTCAGAGCCCCCACCGACCCGGCTGATCCGTGAGTTCACCAACTCCCTAAGGCTGGTGGGCATGGTCAGTTCGCTAGCGCGTTTGGTACCGACTTCACGGGCGAGCTCAAGCGCGAAAAATGGGTTCCCTGCGGCGATCTCATGAATACGCAGCAACACCGGACGGGCGAACGACATGCCCAGCCGAATCGTCAGAACCTGATGCAATTCACCAACCGTCAACGGCTGCATGCGGATCCGGCGCACCGCGTCCGGACTGGGAAGCTGAACGCGCGACGCCGCCTGCTCGGGACGGGTCGTGCACACCAACGCTGCCCCGTTAGGAAGCCGGCGCGCGGCAAACGACACCGCATTAGCGGTGGAGGTATCCAGCCATTGAAGATCATCGATGGCAAGCAGGATGGGACCCTGCGCAGCCAACCGATCGATGACCGCCACAACCGCCGCCGCCACGGCCCGCGCATCTGCGTCATGCGTATCATTTCGCAACAACGCCGCATCCAAACCTTGCCGTTGCGGAGCCGGCAAATCACCCCAGATCGATCCCTCGACATCACTGAGCAAATCAGCCAGACCCGTGTAAGCCAGCACCGACTCGGCGGACGCAGCACGACTGGTCAACACTCGAAAACCGCGATCGCGAGCCCGCGCTACCGCATCCAGCCACAGGGTCGTCTTACCAATACCTACATCACCTTCAATGACCAACGCGCACGACTGATCGGGCACCGCGTCCAGAAAATCGACCAGCGCCTGCTCCTCGGTCGCCCGACTGACAATCTGCTCCGACATCACCAACCCGTGAACGCAAGGGCGGGGGATCTCAGCCGCAGCCGCAGCCGATTTGGGCATCCCCGCCGAGGGGACACGGCTAGAACGTACTCAATGGTGGACTGTGTCCGATGTGATTTGGCAAACTAGCCGGCTGGCTGGACAAGAGGAGCTACCGGAGTCGGGAGAACGCGTCGCACGCGAAACCGGCGACCGTGCGATCACAGCGATCGCCGTAACATGAATACCCCCGCGGCCGTTGCCAAATGCGCCGCGGTCGCGGCGGCGACTTCTTGCTGGACTGTGGCTGCTCGCGAAAGTGCAACTAGCGACACGATTCTCGAGTAACGCCGTCGCTACCGGCACTCTCGCGTGACTAGGCCGCTGACTTTTCCAGAATGTGGACGCCGCACGCGGAGCCCAAACCGATCACATGAGCCAGCCCCACCTTGGCGTTCTCGATCTGCCGGTCGCCGGCCTCCCCGCGAAGGTGGTGGCAGATCTCCCAGATGTTCGCGATGCCGGTAGCCGCGATCGGGTGACCCTTGGACTGCAGCCCACCTGACACGTTGACCGGGGTGGCGCCGTCCCGCCAGGTGGCACCGGAGTTAAAAAAGTCTGCGGCGCCGCCTTCTTCGCAGAGCATCAGGTTGTCGTAGTGCACCAGCTCGGCAGTGGCGAAACAGTCGTGCAGCTCGACCAGGTCGAGATCGCTCGGGCCCACGCCCGCTTTCTCATACGCGGTTGCCGCGGCTTTGCGGGTCAGGGTGTTGACGTTCGGCAAGACTTGGCAACCCGCCTCGTAAGGGTCGGTGGTCAGCACCGACGCCGCGACTTTCACCGCACGCCGTCGCTGCTCGAGCGACAACGACTTCAACGTCTCGCCGTTGCAGACGACCGCGGCCGCAGCACCGTCGCAGTTCGCCGAGCACATCGGGCGCGTGTTCGGGTAGGCGATCATGACGTCATTCATGATCTGCTCGAGGGTGAACTTCTTTTGGTAGGCGGCAAGCGGATTCAGCGTCGAATGGGAGTGGTTCTTCTCGCTGATCTTGGCGAACAGCTCGAAACTCGTGCCGCCGTACTTGTGGCCATACTCGGTGCCGATCTGAGCGAAAACCCCCGGCATGGCCTCGGTGCCGATCCGCCCGTCGACCGGTGCGACCGCGCCGTAGCGGCCCTTCGGCGCCCAGACGTCGGCGTCGGCCTTCTTCGACCCGCCCGCACCGAGAAGGCCTGCGCCGGACAACTTCTCCACGCCGACCGCCAACCCGTACTTCACCTCGCCGGCCTTGACGGCCATGATCGCGGTTCGTAGCGCGGTGGCTCCGGTCGCACAGGCATTGGCCACGTTGTACACCGGGATGCCGGTCTGCCCGATCTGCTTTTGCAGCTGTTGCCCGATACCGGCGTTGGCGGCCATCAGGTTTCCGGCCGCGATCACCCCGATGTCGGCCATGGTCACCCCGGCATCGGCGAGCGCGCCGGTCGCGGCTTCGGCGGCCAGGTCCACGGTGTCGAGATCGGCATGCTTGCCGAACTTGGTCATGCGGATCCCCAGGATCCAGATCTCGTCGCTGGCGCTCATCGTCGCTGCTCCTTTGTTATGTGGCGGGCTCGAAGCCGAAGCCGATCGCCTCGGTGCCCTCGGAATCGGTCCCCATCGGGAAGGTGGCTAGCCGCACCTTCATGCCATCGCGGACGTGCTCAGGATCCGGCTCGACGTTGACGAGGTTGGCACGCACCTGGGTGCCGTCGCAGTCGATCACCGACGCGACGAACGGGGTCGGGATGCCCGGTGCGGCGAACGTGACGATCGTGAACGCCCGCACCGTGCCCTCGGTTGCCACCGGCACGGTCTTGAACCCGGTCGCAAAGCAGCCGGCGCAAGCGTTGCGTCGGTCGAAGAACCGGGCCCCGCAGCTGGTGCACTCCTGCGCCACTAGGTGGGGATCACCGTCGTCGAGCACCAAATAGTCGACCAATGGGATTTGCCCGGCCATACAAACCTCCGTCATCTGTGTCAACGACGTTAGCGCCCGAAGGCCAGCTGCAACAGATCGGGCACGGCCATCCGTGGCTGGTCATTGCGGCGCAATGATTTTCGCGGTTTGCTCGGCGACGGCCTCCTGGATCTCGGCGTCGCCGAGGGTTAGGCCGAAGGCGGCCCGCAAGGTCGGGGCCATCAGCCCCCACCCGAATTGAAGCGCCATCGCGTGGGCAGCCAACAACCGTGCCTGCCGGTCGTCGCTGACGGTGGAGCGCACCTGCGCGAGGAATCGCTCCATCCCGGGGAACCGCTGCTGGAGTTCCTCGACGGGAAATCCGTCGAGTACCGATCGCACCATGACGCGCGCGTGAAGTTCGTGCGTGGCCTCGAGTTGCGCTGCCGGTGCCCCCGACTCGCGCAGCTCATCCCCGGAATCGGCGAGGTGCTGCAGGGTCGCCGCGAGCAGTCGACGTTTGCTCCCGAAATGGCGATGCAGCAGCCCGTGGTTTACCCCGGCCCGGGCCGCGACCTCACGAATCGACGTCGCAGCCGGGCCCTTCTCCGCGAACAGCTCGCTGGCCGCTGCCAGCACGGCGGCGACCACCTCCTCTTTGCCCAGCGGTTTCGGGGCGTCCGCAACTATTGCCTCCGGTGTAGCCATGTGTGTACAGTAGCGGACAACAGCAGTGTAGACAGTTGGCTACACAACCCAAATTTGGAAGGGATGGCCATGAGTAGTGATCTGCGTGTGGTGAAGCTGAGCGAGAACATCGGTGCGCGTGTCGACGGGGTACGCCTCGGTGAGCTCGACGCCGAAACCGCGGCCGCGATCAATCAGACGCTGGCGCAGCACAAGGTGTTGTTCTTCCGCGGTCAGGACCACCTCGACGACGAGTCACAGTTCGCTTTCGCGCAGAGCCTGGGTGTCCCCACGACTCCGCACCCCACGTTGAAGTTCGACGGCAGCCGGGTTATGCGACTGGAGGCTGTGGAGGGCGGCGGCGCCAACCGGTGGCACACCGATGTCACCTTTGTTGACCGGGTGCCAAAGGCCTCGATCCTGCGCGCCGTCGAATTGCCGCCTTACGGCGGCACCACTACCTGGGCCTCGACGGTGGCCGCCTATCAGCAGTTGCCGCAACCTCTGCAGCGCCTCGCCGACAACTTGTGGGCGATGCATAGCAACGAGTTCGACTACGCCCAAGTCGATCCGGCTAAGTTGGCGGCGATGCAGGCAAACCCCGACGCGGTGTTGAAGTACGCCAACCAGTTTCATTCGACCCATTTCGAAACTCACCATCCGGTGGTGCGGGTGCATCCCGAGACCGGCGAACGATCGCTGCTCCTCGGTAACTTCGTCAAGCGCATTCTGGGGGTAACCGGCAGCGAGTCACAAGCCTTGTTCCGGATCTTCCAGGACCGTATTACCTGGCTGGAGAACACGATTCGATGGAACTGGGAGCTCGGCGACGTCGCGATGTGGGACAACCGCGCGACCCAACACTACGCGGTCTCCGATTACGGTAACCAGCCCCGGCGGATGCATCGGATTACGCTGGCCGGCGACATCCCGGTGAGCGTCCACGGTGAACAGAGTCGGGTGGTCTCCGGCGACGCCACCGAATACTCGGTGATCGATAGCCCGGCTCCGCGGGTGGCTTAACCACGCCCATTGGCTGCAATATTTGCAGTACGTGCAACTATGGGTGGGTGGGCATTCAGTTGGGTCTGCGCGAGCGACGTCGTCGACAGACCAGTGCGGACATCCGCGACGCCGCGGTGCGGCTGGCGCGCCAACGTGGCTACGACAAAGTGACCGTCGAAGAGATCTGCGCCGAGGCAGGAGTTTCGTCGCGCACGTTCTTCAACTACTTCCCAAGCAAAGAGTCGGCGATCGCCTACGGCCCCTCCGACATACCGCCTGAATTGGTCGCCGATTTCGTCGCGGCCGGACCTGCCCCATATTCCGTTGTCCTGGCCGAACTGATCGCTTTGGCTGCGCACCATCTTCGTGACATGCCGCCCGACCGCGAACTATGCGCTGGCATGCTGGAACTCGCCAAGACAACCCCGGCGGTGTTGTCGGCATTGCTTGCCGATTTTGAGCGGTTTCAAAACCACTTGACCGAGATCGTCGTCCGCCGCCAGAAAATGCGGCCTGACAACGAGATGGCCGTATTGATTGCTGCGCTGGCTTTGACGGCCATCCGTTCAGGCATCGAGCGCTGGACCAAAGGCAAGCCGAAGGACGCACACGACACCCCGATGCCGTACGTCGAGCGTGCCGCCGCCTTGGTCAACAGCATCTTCACGAAGTGACGTGAAACACCGCAACTAAAACTTGCACATTCTGCAAATTATGCACAGTATGTAGTATGCCTAACCGAGGCTACCCGACGACGGTTGCGTTGTGCAAGGCGCGCCGGCGCCGGGGGTACCACTGCAACCACCGAAACCGATTGTGCCGCCACGTGTTCCACTAGCCGACCACATAGCTGTTGCCTGACCAGGAAGGAACTCACCTAGGTGCAGATCTCCAAGGTTCTCCGCAACGCCTGGTTGCCGTTGTTGATCGTTGCGGTGGTAGTGGTCGGCGGCTTCGCGGTGGCCCGCGTCAAGTCGTTCTTTGGCGCCGAGAACGCCCGCCCGCTGACCAGCGCACGGATGGACGATTCCAAACCGTTCAAGCCGAAGGTCGTCAAGTACGAGATTTGGGGCTCGGCGAACCACGCCAACGTCAACTACTTGGATCTGTCCGCCGACCCGAAGCGGATCGACGACGTGCCACTGCCCTGGACGCTGGTCCTCAGCACAACCGCCCCCTCGGTCTTCCCGAACCTCTCTGCACAAAGCGACGGTGACCACCTGGGTTGCCGCATCACCATCGACGACGAAGTCAAGGCCGAGAAAGAATCCGACGGCGTGCACGCCCTGACCTTTTGCATGGTGAAATCCGCATGAGCGCAAGCATCGACGACGCCCGCACCGACACCCTGCCTATCGCCAAACACGCGGTGCGTCCGGCGCTTCCACGGCTCATCCGGCGGTTCGCCGTACCCGTGATTCTCGGCTGGATCGCGATCATCGCGGTGCTCAACACCGTCGTCCCGCAGCTGGACATCGTTGGGCAGATGCGCTCAGTGTCGATGAGCCCCGATGATGCGCAATCGGTTATCGCGACCAAGCACATGGGCGCGGTGTTCAACGAGTACAAGTCGAACAGCTCGGTGATGATCGTGCTGGAGGGCCAGAATCCCCTCGGCAAAGACGCCCACGCATATTACGACCAGATCGTCAAAAGGCTTGACGCCGACACCAAACACGTTGAGCACGTCCAGGACATGTGGAGCGATCCACTAAGCGGGGCGGGTGTGCAAAGCAACGACGCCAAGGCTGCCTACGTCCAGGTCTATCTCGCTGGTAACCAGGGCGAAGCTCTGGCCAACGAATCGGTCGAGGCCGTACAGCAGATCGTCAAAAGCGTGCCGACACCCAACGAGGTCAAGGCCTACGTCACCGGACCCGCGGCGCTGTCAGCCGATCAGCACATCGCCGGCGACCGCAGCCTGCAGCTGATCACCACCGTCACGTTCTTGGTGATCATCGCGATGCTGCTACTGGTCTACCGGTCGATCGTCACCATGTTGCTGACGTTGGCGATGGTCATGTTCGAGCTCGCAGCTGCGCGCGGAATGGTCGCCTTCCTCGGCTACTACAAGATCATCGGGCTGTCTACATTCGCGACCAACCTGTTGGTCACGTTGGCGATCGCGGCGGCCACCGACTATGCGATCTTTTTGATCGGTCGATATCAGGAAGCCCGGGCCGTCGGCGAATCGCGAGAAGACGCGTACTACACAATGTTCGGCGGCACCGCACACGTCGTGCTCGGGTCGGGTATGACCATCGCCGGGGCGACATTCTGCCTCCACTTCACCAACCTGCCCTACTTCCAGACCCTGGGAATCCCCTTGGCAATCGGGATGGTGGTCGTGGTCGGCGCGGCGTTGACGCTTGGCCCCGCAGTCATTTCGGTGGCGTCCCGCTTCCGTAACACGCTGGAACCTCAGCGAACACAGCGCATTCGCGGTTGGCGCAAGATCGGCGCCCTCGTCGTCCGATGGCCCGGCCCGATCTTGATAGTCACGATCGCGGTGGCGCTTGTCGGCCTGCTGACCCTTCCCGGCTACCAGACGAATTACAACGACCGCAAGTACCTACCCGCTGATCTGCCCGCGAACGCCGGCTACGCCGCTGCGGATCGGCATTTCTCGCAGGCGCGGATGAACCCCGAGCTGATGATGATCGAAAGCGACCACGATCTGCGCAATTCCGCGGATTTCTTGGTGATCGACAAAATCGCCAAGGCGATCTTCCGGGTGCCCGGGATCGGTCGCGTGCAGGCCATCACCCGGCCGCAGGGCACGCCGATCGAACACACCTCGATCCCGTTCCAGATCAGCATGCAGGGCGTCAGCCAGCAGATGAATCAGAAATACCAACAAGATCAGATGGCCGACATGCTCAAGCAGGCCGACGAGATGCAGATAACGATCAACAGCATGGTCAAGATGCAGAGCCTGACCCAGCAGATGTCCGACGATATGCATGCGATGGTCAAAAAGATGCACGACATGACCATCGACGTCGCCGAATTACGCGATCACATGGCCGATTTCGAGGACTTCTTCCGGCCCATCCGCAGCTACTTCTACTGGGAAAAGCACTGCTTCGATATTCCGGTGTGCTGGTCGCTCCGGTCGGTCTTTGACGGGCTCGACGGCATCGACACGATGACCGATGACATCCAGAGCTTGCTGCCGATTATGGATCACCTCGACACATTGATGCCGCAATTGACTGCGCTGATGCCCGAGATGATCCAAAACATGAAAAACATGAAAACGATGATGCTGACCATGTATTCGAGCCAAAAGGGCTTGCAGGATCAGCAGAACGAGTCTCAGAAGAACTCAAGCGCCATGGGCAAGGCCTTCGACGCATCCAAGAACGACGACTCCTTTTACCTGCCCCCGGAGATCTTCAACAACGCGGAGTTCAAGAAGGGCATGAAGAATTTCCTGTCGCCCGACGGCCACGCCGTGCGATTCATCATCAGCCACGACGGCGATCCGATGAGCGCGGAAGGCATTTCGCATATTGACGCGATCAAAAAGGCGGCTTTCGAGGCGCTCAAAGGCACACCGCTGGAGGGTTCGAAGGTCTACCTCGGTGGAACCGCGGCCACCTTCAAGGATATGCGTGACGGCAGCAACTATGACCTATTGATCGCTGGAATCGCCTCGCTGTGCCTGATTTTCATCATCATGCTGATCATCACTCGAAGCGTGGTGGCATCAGCGGTCATTGTGGGCACCGTCGTGCTTTCGCTGGGAGCATCTTTCGGGCTTTCGGTGCTGATCTGGCAACACCTCATCGGCATAGAACTGCACTGGATGGTGCTCGCCATGTCGGTGATCATCCTGCTCGCGGTCGGCGCCGACTACAACCTGCTGTTGGTGTCCCGTTTCAAAGAGGAGATTCACGCGGGTTTGAACACCGGGATCATCCGATCGATGGGCGGCACCGGATCGGTAGTTACCTCGGCGGGGCTGGTCTTCGCCTTCACGATGATGACGATGGCGGTCAGTGAGCTGACCGTCATCGGCCAGGTTGGCACCACAATCGGTCTCGGTCTGCTCTTCGACACGCTTGTCGTCCGGTCGCTGATGACGCCATCGATTGCCGCGCTGCTGGGCAAGTGGTTCTGGTGGCCACAGATCGTCCGGCAACGACCGGTCCCCTCGCCATGGCCCACACCGGTCAAGAAGGCTGAATCCTTAACGCCCGCTTGATCAGAAAGAACGGATAAGCGCTCGCGTCCTGTTCTGACCCTCGAGCGAGGGGTCGAACGTAATCGCGACGAACTCGTCGACGCCCGCGGCGCGGACCTCATCGAGTCGATCGCGCACCGTGGCTTCGTCGCCGATCAGCGCGGCGTCTTCCGGCCCGGCATAGCCTTCGCGATCCAACATCGCCCGGTACGAGGGCAACTGGCCGTACATCACGAACTGCTCCGCGGCCAGTGCACGCAGCGCAGCCACGTCATCGGTGACGGCGACGGGCAGCGCCGCGGCGACGCTGACAGCTCCGTCAGGCCGGCCGGCCTCGGCCGCCGCGGTTCGCATGGTGGGCCCGATGTGCTCCTTGAGCGTCTTCGGTCCGGTCATCCAGGTGATCGTTCCGGCGGTGCGTCGGCCGCTTAGCCGCAGCATCTGTGGACCCAGCGCCGCCACGTAGACGTCGGGTGCGGGGGCGGTGGGAATCTGCAGCGCGCCTCTGGTTGTCAGCATCTCGCCGGTCGCATTGACCGGTTGGCCGGCGAGCAGCGGAAGCAGGCCGTCGAGATACTCGCTGAGGCGGCGCACCGATCGATCCCAGGAGATTCCCCACATGCCCTCGGTCACGGTGCGGTGGGTGACGCCGACACCGAGAGTGAATCGCCCGCCGGCGATCAGGTTGAGCGTCAGCGCCCGCTGCGCCATCAGCATCGGATGCTGATTCTGGATCGGCACAACCCCGCTGGCAACCTTGATGTCGCTCACTTCACGCACCGCGACGGCAAGCAAGGTGAGTAGGTCGAGGTCGAAGGGCATCTGCGTCATCCAGACACGGGCGAACCCCTCGTCGCGCGCCTGGGTGAGATCACGGATACAGCTCTCGACAGGAGACGTATTGGACAGGTTCGCCATCAGACTTATTTGCACAAGAGGAAATCCTAGCCATCAGGCTTGTGAATCGGCCCTTTAGAAGAAGAACCCGGCATAGGGCGCACTGCGCACCGCAAACAGCTGATCAGCGACGGTAAGCGCCGCCGGGTCGTCAGTCTGGGCCAGGCCGCCGGCGGCGAGGCTGTGCCACGTCGCGCCACCCAGCAGCACGCAGGCCAGCCCCTCGATACCGACGTGCAGTTCGGGGCGAATGTCTGTCTGCTCGACACCACCGCCGGTAATGGTGAAGGTCGCTGAATTGTCCGGCAGGAGCGGGTCACTGACGGCGATAGTGATGACATCGTCGCCCTCATATCGGCGGGCGGCCAATGCCTTTGGTGCATCGATGATGCGCAGCCACGTTTCGTCATGTGTCGCGGTGACGCGCGCGGCCCGTCTATCGACAAGAAGCCAAGGCAGCGGATCATCGACGGGCAGCATCCAGAACATCACCCGGTCAACGAGATTGAGTCCAAGCAGGAACCGCAGCAGCCCAAGGTAGGCCTCGATGGTGGGCGCAAAGAAGTCCTCGACAACGATGGTGCGTTGATCGCTCACAAACCACGTCTCGGTGTCGATAGGGCGGTAGCGGGCGAAACCGGATTCTGATCCCGTCTCGCCATGCACCGCGACATAGGAAGCACCCGAGGCGGATTCGGCGCGGAGTCGCAGGCCTTCCCACCAAACCTCGGGGCGATCGATGGTTCCTGGTCGGGTCGAACGATTCTCGCTGTAGATCCGGGGCAGGATGTCCCAGGCTTGCGCCGCGTCGATCAAGCGCACCGGGCCGCCGGGTCCGACGTCGGGACGCAGCGCGGCGCGTGCCGTCTGAACCTCCACGCTCTGCGATGAACTCGCAACCCCGTAGCCGTATCGCTCATAGATCGTCGCCTCCGAAGCCCGCAATGTGGCGACCACTTCACCCCGTGCGGCGATGTCACGCAGCTGGTGGTGTATCAGCTCGGTGGCTATCCCTTTTCGGGTGAACGACGGCAGCACCCCGATATGTGTCACCGCCGCGTGACCCACGACCGCTCCACCGGGCAGGGTCAGTGCACTGGTCACCGCATCCGCGGTACCAACGAGTTGTCCGTCGGCGAATGCTCCAACGGTACGACCCGGCTCGAGTAGCTTTGTGATCCGACCGGGCGCCAGGCTCGGCAACGGCGGGAATCCGACCATCGCGGTGCGAAACAAGTTTGCCGCGGCGACGAGGTCGTCCTCGCTGTTGAGAACCCGGATCTCGGTGGTCATCCGCCCATCATGTCTCGTCGCCGGCGAGGGCCCCAGTACTTTCAGCAGCAAACGAATTTGCCGTTTCGATTTGACGAACACCGCGGAGGCGAAAACAATCGGAGGATGAAGAAATTCATGATTGTCGGGGGCATCACGGCTGCTCTGCTGTGCAGCGGCAGCGCGGTCGCCCTTGCCGACCCTGATGCGCCGGACCCAAACGGGCCGAAGTGCTGGACATCCGGCGATTCCGGCTGGTTTCACATGGAGTATGCGCCCTGCGGCTGGACCTATTCCGATGCAGATGGCTGGCAGAAGCTTCCGCCGGAACCGGGCGCGCCAACTCCCGGATAACTGGCGCAGGGCGCTCGACCTGGCTGCGTCGCCCAAATGCGGAGGTAGTCAGGTCACTTCTCTCGGCATGTGCCGATCCCAATGTGATCTCGTGGCTCGACGAACACCCGTAACGCACAGCGCTTTCCAGCACATTCGCTACTGCGGCGTGAGCTGACGCAGCGCGGCGCCGGTCTCGGCGCGGCCGTGGCCAAGTCGCGCCTCAAGCGCACCGGTACCGTAAACCACGCACTTCGACTGCCGCGTATTCGGACACAAGCTCACATTGAGGCCGCACGTTTTGGTCGAATGGACCTAACGTCCGCGACCGCAGAAATGAGCAAATCCAATGGACGCACAGGACGAGCAGGATGCTGCCGCGCCGGCCACGCTGATCACCGCCACCGGGCTGGGCGTGGACGGCGAGCACGGGCCGCTTTTCTCGGACATCGATCTGACGCTCACCGCTGGGTTCCACGCCATCCAAATGCCGGGCGGACCTGGGCAGACGGCTCTGCTGTTGACACTTGCCGGCCGACTGAAAGCCACGCACGGCACGGTGGCCGTGCTCGGGGATTCGGAACCACGCGCGATCCGCCGGCACTGCTCGATCGCGGCATTCGCTGACATCGACGACCTCGAGGAGACGGTGACAGTGCAGACTGTGCTGGCCGAACAGCGCAGGTGGCTGGCGCCGTGGTACGCGCGGGTGCCGGTCGAGTCCGGTCAGCCCGAACTGGGCGAAGTATTCGGCGAGCTGCCCCCGCCGTCGGTCGAGTCCTACATCGTGGAGCTGTCCGACCTAGAACTGTTCTTGCTGCGAATCACTCTCGCACTGTTTTCCAACCGACCGATCCTTGTGGTCGGCGACCTCGAGCAGGTTCGCGACAACTCGCGGCGGGCCATCGCGGTCGAGCGGCTCGGCGCGATCGCCGCACAACGCACCGTCGTTGTCGGGGTGACCAACCCGTTGGGCACCGATGCCCCCGACCACGCCATACATGATCACCGCACGCTGGCGGGAAAGGACTAACGATGCTTGCCGGGCTCGCATTTGGTTCGGAAATAAAGCGTTTCGGCCGCAGCCGGATGACTCGCGCGGCGATCGTGGTCTTGATGCTGCTTCCGCTGGTGTACGGGGCGCTGTATCTGTGGGCGTACTGGGATCCCTTCGGCCATGTCAACAAGATGCCTGTCGCGCTGGTCAACTCAGACCGCGGTGCCGTTGTGTCCGGGCAGCAAATCGACGCCGGCTCCGAGATCGCCAAAGGGCTGACGGCCGACCGCAGCCTGGACTGGCACGTCGTAAACCCCGACGAGGCCCGTAATGGCGTCGAACACGGCAAGTACTACTTCATGCTCGAGTTGCCGCCCGACTTCAGCGCGGCGATCGCGTCGCCAGTCACCGGGCAACCTCGGCAAGCCAACCTCATCGCCGTGTACAACGATGCCAACAACTACATCTCCACCAGCATCGGTCGCACAGCCATCAGCCAGGTACTCAACGCCGTATCGAGCCGGATATCCGGGCAGGCGGTCAATCAGGTGTTGTCCGTGGTCGTTTCGTCCGGTTCAGGAATCAAGCAGGCCGCTGACGGGGCGAAGCAACTCGCCGACGGAGCGGTGCGAGTCGATGACGGCGCCGGTCAGGTTTCAGCGGGTCTACACACCGCACGGTCCGGCTCGGCTCAGCTTGCCACGGGCGCCAAGCAGCTTTCCGACGGCATCAACGAGGCCACCGACCCGCTGCTCGCGGTGAGCAAGGCACTCTCGACAGTCGGCGGCAACACCGATCAACTGCGCCAGGGTTCAGCCGCGATGCAGCAAGCCGCCGACCAGATCAATGCCATCGCCCTGGCGCAAGACGCCGCCGCTAACGGACTCACCTCGGTGGTCAATCAGCTTTCCGCAAGCCAAGATCCGGTAGCGAGCACCGCCGCAGGGACGCTGCGGGGGATACAAGACCAGCTCCGACAGCACCAATTCACGCCGCAGATTCGTCAGCAGCTCACCGACGCGCAAAACGCCGCGATCGCGATGGGTGCGACGCTGGGTGCACCCGGCAGCCCGCTGAAATCGGCCCTCGACCAAGTCGGCAGCAAAGGACAGGAGCTGACGAACAAGCTCAACCAGCTGCGCAACGGAGCCCAGCAGCTCGCTTCCGGGAACGCTGAATTGGCAAGCGGTATCGCGAAACTCGACGACGGAGCTCAACAGCTGGCATCCGGCACCGCGCAACTCAAGCAGGGTTCGGCCGAGCTGGCCACCAAGCTTGCTGAAGGCGCCAAGCAGGTGCCCAACTGGACGACCCAACAGAAAGAAGCCGTCGCCGACACCATCGGTGGTCCGGTTAACCTGGAAACCACACATGAGAACGCCGCACCTAACTTCGGTACCGGCATGGCGCCGTTCTTCGTCACCCTCGCCCTGTTTTTCGGTGCGCTCGTGCTGTGGATGGTGCTGCGGCCCTTGCAGAACCGCGCTATCGCGGCAGAGGTGATTGCCCTTCGCGTGGCCCTTTCCAGCTATCTACCCGCAGCGGTGATCGGGATGGTACAAGCGATAATCCTGTATGGCGTAGTGCGATTCGCACTCGGGATGCATGCCGTTCATCCGGTCGCGATGCTGGTCTTCATGATCCTGATTTCCTGCGCGTTCGTCGCAGCGACGCAGGCGATCAACGCACTCGTCGGCCCTGCCGTCGGGCGCGTGCTGATCATGGCGTTACTCATGCTGCAGCTGGTCAGCGCCGGCGGCATGTATCCGGTGGAGACCACTTCGAAGCCATTCCAGGTACTGCATCGCTTTGACCCGATGACCTACGGCGTCAACGGATTACGTCAGCTCATACTCGGTGGCATCGATGTCCGGTTATGGCAAGCGGTGATCGTGTTGATCGGCATCGCAGTGGCCGGACTGACGATTTCGTGTCTATCGGCCAGACGCAATCAGCTCTGGAACCTGACACGACTGCTACCGTCGATAAAAATCTGAGGGGTTAGTCCGGCCGCTTCGGCGGAAAGTCCGCACGGTCGCTGATGGCATTGCGGTAGGCATGCAGCCGATTGGGAATCGTTCCCAATACCGCGATGGTGCGGCCACCACGCCCATACGCGGCGACGAACTCCCCGCCGTCGGCATCGCCTTCAACTACGTCGACCGCATCGTAATCGGTTGGAACACCGAGCATCTGCAGTTTTACGTCATATTGGTCGGACCAAAAATACGGCACCGCGTCGAAGGCTTCGGCATGCTCGGGGCCGGCCAGCAACGTGCGCGCCGCAGCCGCGCCCTGACGTCCGGCGTCATCCCAGTGCTCGGTACGTAAGTGCCGCTCATACAGCGGATGCCACCAGCGCGCCACATCCCCGGCGGCCACGATCATGCCGTCGCCGTGGTTGCCTTCGGCGACACCAGTGGCATCACAGACCACCCCGTCGTCCAAATGCAGACCCGATCCTTCCAGCCAGGCGGTGGTGGGAGTGACCCCCAGACCCACGATGACGACATCGGCTGGGACCTGCGAACCGTCGGTGAGTCGAACGGCTTCCACCTGCCCGTTGCCGACGAATCCGTCGACACCCACGCCGACGCGCAGGTCCACTCCATGCTCGCGATGCAACTTCGTCCAGCAAGGCGCCAGCTCCGCACCCAATGCTTGAACCAGCGGCCCGGAGGCCTTCTCAACGAGCGTCACATCCAGCCCCAGCGATCGGCAGGTCGCGGCGACCTCGCTGCCGATGAACCCGCCGCCAACCACCACGACACGAGGACATGAGGCGAGTCGTTGTCGAATGGCCAGACAGTCCTCGACAGTCCGCAGCAGAAGTACTCCCTGGGGGGCCGGGCCACCTGGCCATTCGCGCGGCTCAGCGCCGCTCGCGATGACAACTCCGTCGAAACCCAAGGACATGTTCTGGCCGTCGTCGCGGACCTGGACGGTACGTGCGGACACGTCCAGGCCTACCGCAGTCGCCCCTCTGAGCACCCGCGCATCCATGTCGAGCTGCGGTGCCATGTCGATGCCCGCTCGGTGCACCTGACCGCTGAGCAGCTTCTTCGACAACGGCGGCCGATGGTAGGGGGAGTGCCGTTCGGCGCCAACGATAGTGAGCTCACCGTCGTAGCCGTCCTGTCGCAGCGTCTCCGCCGCCCGCATCCCTGCGACGCCGGCACCCACGACGACGACTTGCTGTAGCTGGCGGTTGGTGGGCATACCTCAGTCCTCCACCACTATCGCCTGGGTGGGGCAGGATACTTCGGCGGCCCTCAACGGTCCGCGCAATTCCCGCGACGGCTGCTCTTGGAGCAGGTGCAGGCCGTCTTCTCGTACGTCGAAAACCTCGTGGCACAGGCTCATACAGACGCCGTTGCCGTCGCAGGTGTCGAGGTCCACAGAAACTCTCATCGAACTGCGACCTTCCCTTCTAGATGAGCCCGTTCGCGGGCGGCCTTCGCTGCCGGTGATTTCTTGATGTACTCGACGGCCATCGTCGTGACCGCTTCGGGACCTGGATGATGATGAGGCCGCATGTACCGGGCGGGTTGGGTCACCATGAGCTGCCATGGACCGGGCAACTTGTACTCGCGGGCCGCACGCAGCCAATCTCGCCAGCGCCATTTCTGATCGATGGTGGGGTCGTGGGCCATCAGGTATTTCGCGCCGGCAATCCACCACCCGAAAAACAGCGGGGTGGTCATCAACATCGAGAAGGCTCGGATGAAGTAGTTGCCGCACACGTGCTGGTAGACGTCGAACACCAGCGAGCGGTGTTCCACCTCCTCGGCGCCGTGCCAGCGCAGCAGATCCAGCATCATCGGGTCGGTGCCCGCGTAATCCAGACCTCGGTTCTGCAACACCCATTGCCCCAACATCGCGGTGTAATGTTCCAGCGCCGCTACGTCGGCCAGCCGCCGGTACAACCACCAGCGCTTCAACGCCGGCGGGAAGAATTTCGGCGGATCACCCAGCGACACCGACAGCGTTTTCCGGAGTCGGGAGGTGTACGGCTTGGTGTCGATGCCCTGTTCGGCCAGATGGTCTAGTACCACTTGGTGCGCCCAGGCGTGCCAGGACTCCTGCTGGATGAACGGTTTGATCGCCGCCTCCAGCTCTGGGTCGTCGACCAGCGACGACGCTTCCAGCACCGCCTTGATGAAGTGGCGCTCGCCCTCGGGGAGCAGTAGGTGCAGCACATTCATCATGTGGGTTGCGAAGGGGTCGTCGGGCACCCAGTGCAGCGGGGTCTCCGACCAGTCGAAGCGCACCATTCGTCGATAACGCGGGTGCCCGTCGTGGTGAAGTTCGACCTCTGGCATGAGAAATTCCTCCCACATTGACTGTGTTCAGTCGCCTCGTCGGTAAACCGAAACAACTGTTCACTCAGTCGTACCCACATGGAGGCCCGACCATGCGCGCGGGCGGTAGCGGATTCCTTGGAATTCCCTGGGTGTCCGCTCACGCGCCGACGGCGCGCTCCAAATCCTTTAGTGACGTCTCCAAGTGACCAAGCAGGCGCTGCAAACGCGGGACGCTGCGTCGGCAGCCGACAAGCCCGAAGTCGAGGTTGTCGGCGTTGTTGGTCACGGTGATGTTCACCGCCTGACCGTCCAGCGCGATCGACAGCGGATAGTTGCCATCCAACCGCGCACCACGCCAGTAAAGCGGTTCAGGTCGACCGGTCGAGACGTTTGAGATCACGATGTTGAACGGCGGTGAGGCAGTTGAGAGATAGCCGGGGATCAGCCCAAAGAACAACCCACCAATGTTGAACGCCGACAACGCCAGCTGTTGAACGGCCGGCAGCTGCTGGAACACCTGTTTGGTGTCGCGGATCGACGTGCTGACGATCTCGAGCCGCTTCGCCGGGTCGTCGAGGTTCGTCGCCAGGTTGCAAAGGAAGGTCCCGACCATGTTGCCGCCGCCGTCATCGCTGTCCTTGCGCAGATTGACCGGCACCATCGCGGTCAACGGGTCATCCGGCAGCGCGTTCTGATCGAGCAGATAGGCACGAAGGGCTCCCGACGACATCGCGAGTATGACGTCGTTGACCGTGACGCCGGCGGCCGATTTGACCGCTTTAATGCGTTCCAGCGACCAGGACTGCGCGGCTATTCGTCGGGCGCCGCCGATCCGAACATTGAACATGCTGCGGGGTGCCCGGAAGGGGAGGGTGAGCTGTTGTTCGAGCAGCGCTGCTCGCGCGAGCTTTAACGTGGAAGGTGCCAATGCCAACGCCGATCCGGTGGCGCCCCTGACTCGTTCGAGCAGCGACGGCGAGTGCTTGTCCGTCTTGGCCGTGTGGCCGCCGCGTGGGCCAAGGCTCCACGGGGCCCGCACCTCGTCATCGTCGGGGTCTGTCGAAAAAGCGCGTTGCATCAGCCGCAGCGCGGAGACACCGTCCATCAGCGAGTGGTGATATTTCGTGTAGACGGCGTACCGGCCGTCTTCAAGACCTTCGACGAGGTGTGCTTCCCACAGCGGACGATGACGGTCGAGCAGGCTGCCATGCAACCGGGACGCGAGTTCTAACAGCTCGCGGACACGTCCAGGCTCGGGGAGTGCCGAGCGGCGAAGGTGGTAGTCCAGGTCCACGTCCTTGTCGAAGGACCACGCGACGTTCGTGACTCCGCCGAAGAACGCGGGGTGCTTGCTGAAGGTCGGTTGCACGTCCGTGCACTCGAGCATGGCCTGGTAGGACTCCCGGACGAAGTGAGGCCCGGCGTCCTCGGGCGGCTCGAAGAGCTGCAGCGATCCCACGTGCATCGGGTGTTCGCGTGATTCACCGATCAGGAATAGCGCATCGGTCGGCGATATCGGCTTCATGGTCGACCCCATTCCGTGTGACAGCTGGTCTTCTCCATGTATCCAAAGAAGCCGAAGATCACACTCAATGCGGTTAGACGTACGCAAGCCGGCAGCGTTTGCTAGCGATCCCGCAGTGCGGTGAGGGCGCGTTGTTCGGCGCCATGATTCGCCTCAGCGAGCGCGGCGTCTTCGGAGACCGGGTCGGCGAACAGGAAGCTGCCGGAGCCCGGCGAGCCGCCCGAGCCGAGCTTGTTCATCTTGGTGGGCACGGGGGCGCCCTGGTACGTCAGCGGCAACGCCCGCCCGAGCGGCTGGTGCAGTTCAATGTAGGCGCCGTGCGGCAAGCGTTTGATGATGCCGGTTTCGATGCCGTACTCGAGCACTGCGCGGTCGCTGCGCTGCAGCCCGATAGCCCATCGGTAGGTGATGAAGTAGACGATCGGCGGCAGCACGACCATGCCGATCCGGCCGATCCAGGTCGTCGCGTTGAGCGAGATGTGGAATTTGAACGCGATGATGTCGTTCATCGCGCCCAGGGTGAGCACCAAGTAGAAGGCGATCGCCATGGCTCCGATTGCAGTGCGCACCGGTACATCTCGTGGGCGCTGCAACAGGTTGTGGTAGGACCTCTGATGGGCATCTTCGCCGGAAAACCGCTTCTCCAGGAACGGATAGATCGTCAGCAAGACAAACACCAGGCCCATAATCAGCGCGACAGCAACCGTTGCCGGCACGGTGTGATGGCCGATGTAGAGCTCCCATGCCGGCCAAAGGCGCATTAACCCTTCTGGCCACATCATGTAGAAGTCCGGCTGGCTGCCCGCGGAAACTTGAGAAGGCCGGTAGGGCCCCAGATTCCAGATGGGGTTGATCTGCAACAGGCCGCCCATCAGGCCCAAGATCGCCACGATCAGCGCGAAGAAGGCGCCGGATTTGACGGCGAACACCGGCAGCACCCGCACCCCGACGACGTTGTGCTCGGTGCGTCCGGGTCCGGGGAACTGAGTGTGCTTCTGGAACCACACCAACGCCAAATGCGCCCCGATCAACGCCAAGATAATGCCGGGGAAGATCAAGATATGGATCGCATAAAGCCGCGGGATCAACACGTCGCCGGGGAAGTCGCCGCCGAACAGCGCCCAGTGCAACCAAGTGCCAATCACCGGTAGCCCCAACGTGATCGACGACAGCGCAGCCCGCAACCCGATGCCGGACAACAGGTCGTCGGGCAGCGAGTAGCCGAAGTAGCCCTCGAACATCGTCACGATGAGCAACAAGGCACCGATGACCCAATTGGCTTCGCGCGGCCGGCGGAACGCGCCCGTGAAAAAGACGCGGGCCAAGTGCACCATGATCGCGGCGGCGAACATCAGTGCGGCCCAATGGTGAATCTGGCGCACGAACAGCCCGCCGCGGACCTCAAAGGAGATGTTGAGTGCCGACGCGTAGGCCCGCGACATCTCGACGCCGCGCAATGGCTGATACACACCGTTGTAGGTGACCTCGGTCATGGACGGATCGAAGAACAGCGTCAGATAGACGCCGGTGATCAGTAAAACAATGAAGCTATACAGCGCGATCTCACCCAACAGGAACGACCAATGTGTCGGGAAAACCTTGTTGAGCTCGCGCCGCACCGCCGCCGACGGGTGATAGCGCGCATCGATGTCGTGGGCTTGGCGCGCTGCGATATTCGCCAGGCGCAGGCTCATAGCGACCATCTCCTTACGGCCGAAACCGCAGCTACGCGGCCGGCAACTCGCCCAACTAGGCAGGCGAGATGTCTACTATGCGACGTAGTACCACAGAGCGTAGTACTGCATCGCACGCACGTAAAGGGATCGGTTCAAGCGTCGCGCGCCGAATTACCTGCCGGTGCGTTCGCGGTGCGGGCATCCCGGCCAGCAGCACGGCCGACGCTTGCCTTCTTCCAGCTCTTCCTGGGTCCGGCGAATGCGGCGCTCTCGGGTTACGGCTTGCTTGGCGTCGTCGACCCAGCAGATGAACTCGTTGCGCGCCAAGGGCGTGATGTCGGTCCACGCGGCGAGCGCTTCGTCGTTGGCTATCAGCGCCTCACGCAAATCTGCGGGCAGCTTGTGCACCACCCCACCAGGTACTCGCTGGCTGCCCACAGAAGTCAGGTTAGCGGCTACCGTAGGACTCGTGGTTGCCGACGAGCCGGGGCGCACTTGGGAATTCGTCACCGCGCGGCCGCGGAGCGCTCCCGGGGTTGCGTCCATGGTGGGATACCGTGCCCTGGAAACTCCGGGCGAGGCGCATCGTGGCATGCCGTCATCAACGCTGACCTTCATCGTCAGCCTTGATGACGGAGTGGAGGCGGCCGAAACCGCCGAAGCCCTTCCAACCGCACGAGCTAACCCCCTGATTCTGGGCGGATTGCAAGTGCAGGCCGCGCATGTGCGACAACGACGCGGCCAAGCCGGCGTGCAGTTGGCGGTGCACCCGCTCGCCTCGCGCGCATTGTTCGGAATGCCGAGCGCCGAGCTGAGTCAGAGCGACTACGACGGCACCGTCGTATTAGGGCGACGAGGCATCGAGCTGCGTGACCGCGTAAGCGGTGCAGGCGATTGGCGAGATGTGTTCGGCTTGGTCGTGGAGTTCTTAGTGGATGCGCGAACACGCCGCGAGCGTTCGACGGTTCGTCCCGAAGTGGCGTATGCGTGGCATCTGCTGCAGCGCAGTCGCGGCAGAGCTCCGGTGAGCGCAGTTGCCGAGCGAGTTGAGTTGAGCGCCAGACATTTAACGACATTATTTCAGCGGGAAGTCGGTCGTTCGCCAAAGACCGTCGCGATGCTGATGCGCTTCGAGCACGCGACCGCGCGGATCGCCGAGTCGGTGCGCCGGCGTGCGCCAATCGATCTGGCCGCCGTCGCGATGGACACCGGCTATAGCGATCAGGCCCACTTGAGCCGCGAATTCGTCCGATTCGCGGGCGCCCCGCCACGGCGCTGGGTTGCCGAAGAGTTCCGAAACATTCAAGACGGGGGCCACGCCTCCGGATCAGACTGGGAGTATGACTACTCCTAATCCGACCGTGTGGCTGACGCTGCAAGCTCATAACGCGCCGAAGCTGATCGACTACTACGTGGATACCTTTGGCTTCGTTCTCACGGCGCGTTACGGCGACGGGGACACCGTTGACCACGCGCAACTGCACTGGCCCGAGGGAAGCGGTGGAATCATGCTCGGCAGCTACAAGCCGAATAGCGAATGGTGCCGCGAACCCGGCACCGCAGGCGGCTACATCGTGGCTGCCGATCCGGATGCACTATATGAGCGGGTCCTTCAGCACAAAGCCGAGGTCGTACGGCCACTTGGCGAAACAGATTACGGTGCATGCGAATTCGCCGTCCGCGATCCCGAGGGCAACCAATGGTCGTTCGGCGATTACCGCGGCGAGCCGTTACAGGCCTGACTAGTGCAAGCGACCAAAGTCATCGCCAACCTTCGCGTGGCTGAGATCGAAGCAGCTAAGGGCTTCTACACCGACTACCTAGGGCTGACCAACGAGCAGTTCAACATGGGGTGGGTCGCCCGGTACACCTCTGCCGACTCCAGAGCGTTCGTTCAGCTCGTAACGAGCGATGCCACCGCCGCTGAAGACTCCGTCATTTCAGTCTGCACCGATGACATCGACAGCGCCTACGCAGAAGCCAAGGAACTCGGTTACGAAATCGTGCATCCACTGAGCACGGAGGCATGGGGCTTGCGCCGGTTCTTCGTGCGAGCACCGGACGGCAACGTCGTCAACATCACCAACCACCGCGACTAAGACACGATCAGGAGGCCGCACCATGAAGGTCGACCGACCTGCGGAATTCCACTCGGTCACACCGCGCATGGTCGTGAGCGACGCCGCAGCAGCGGTCGAGTTCCTGCGCGCGGTCTTCGATGCCGTCGGCCAGCTGCAAGCCGGACGTCCAACGGAAGTGCGCATCGGTGACTCTATTGTCATGGTGACCTCGGCGGACGAGCGCGAACTGTTCCCCGCCTTTCTCTACGTCTACGTCGACGATGCGGGTGTGGTCTATGACCGGGCCCTCACCGCAGGAGCAATGAGCCTGGAGGCGCCGCTCAATACCCCCTACGGCGACAGGCGGGCCATGGTCCGCGATCCGTTCGGCAACATCTTCCAGATCGCGCACCGCACAGACGACCGCTGCTGAGTCAGCCCAACGACGAAATCGCTTCGACGGCTTCGACTGCCGAGATCACTGCGGTGGCGTAGTTAGGGATATTGACTTCGAGTGCCGCGTGCATCTCTTCGTCGGAGTAACTAGCGGTCGCATCCTTGACCACCGTGACTTCATAGCCTAGTTCGGCGCCGTACCGGACAGTTGCTTCCAGGCAAGTGTGGGCAATAAGTCCCATCATGATCAGCTGATGAATGCCATGCCGTTTGAGCAGAACATCCAGATCGGTATTGGCGAAACCACTGGAACACCAATGCTCTTGCGCGACGACATCGCCCGGCTGGGGTTCGAACTCCCGACGGAGTTGTCCACCCCATGTTCCGTATTCGAACGTCCTCCTTTGAGGCGATCCCATACCTTGCCGCCTTCGGAAATGAAGTCGTTGTACAGATCAATCACCACTAGGCCGGTGCGGTCCTTGTCATATGTCACACCGCTTATCTCACCACTGCGACGATGTTTTGCACGTGTGTGGAAGTGGGTACACGGCGCGCATGTTAGCGAAATTCAACCTGATGAAACCGCTGGTGATTGGTGGAGCTGTTGCTGCGGCGATTGCTGTTACGCCTGTGGCAGCAGCTGAAACTTTCGCGGCTGGCCCGACGATGACTGGCACCGCAGCCACGCACGTCGTCTTCGCGCAAGAGCCAGGCGGGGGTGGCTGCGACGCCAACGGCAATTGTGGCTCCGGTGGCCAAGACAACGGTCCCGGTGGCGGTCCGGGCGGGCAAGGCTGCGTCCCGGGTGTCGGTTGCGGCTCCGGCGGGCAGTTCTGGGGCCCGGGTGGCGTGCCGGGTGGTAACGGATGTCTTCCGGGTGTCGGTTGCGGCTCCGGGCACGGCTGACCACCACTGAACATTTGACAATCGGCTGACTGTTCAGCTTTCCGGCTACCGATACGCAACGAGTAGTCCGCGGGTTTGGACGGCATAGCCCTGGCCCTAGGCTCGGGGCATGCCCATCCCGTATGACGAGGTGCTGCGCGAGCAGATCGGCGAGCGTTTGGCAGGCCACGATCGTCGCGTCGTTGCCGACCCGATGAAGCGGCACGCGGCGGTGGCGATAGTGCTCGTCGACTCAGAGGTCGGAGAGGACAGGATTGATCCGGCGCCGGTCGACGACTGGATCGGGGGACGCCCGATGCCGGAGGCCGGACTCGACGGCCGTATGGTCGATGTGTCCGGCGGTGCCGCTTTCCTGTTGTGCCGCAGGGCCTCTCGACTGACTTCGCACGCCGCACAGTGGGCACTTCCCGGCGGGCGTGTGGACCCCGGAGAAAGCGCGGTCGACGCGGCACTGCGGGAGCTCTACGAGGAAGTCGGGGTTGAACTGGCCGCCCCGAACGTGTTGGGACTACTCGACGACTATCCGACGCGGTCCGGATACGTCATCACGCCGGTTGTGATCTGGGGTGGCGGACGGCTCGACCCGCGACCGGCGCCCGACGAGGTCGTGGCGGTCTACCGAGTCGGGCTCCACCAACTGCAGCGCGCTGATTCGCCACGATTCATCACCATCCCGGAAAGCCGTCGGCCGGTTGTGCAAATTCCGTTGGGGAACGACCTCATCCACGCACCGACCGGTGCGGTGCTGCTGCAGTTGCGCTGGCTATGTCTGGAGGGGCGCCCCGATCCGGTCGACGAGCTGGAGCAACCAGTCTTCGCCTGGAAGTAGGGCTTGGTCCGCTGCGTCGTCGCAATCGGATCTCAACCACGAGATCGACGCCAGCGTCAGAATTGCCCGCGAAAATTCGCTCTGACGTCGATCTCGATGTGCCGAGCCGCCCTGCTCCTGGACCGCACTGGCTCTGAGCTACACTCGTGAATCTATCTCTACATAGATAGAGTCGCAACGAGGCGAGAAGGGATACACCTATGACGGTGCAGGCTGTGTTGGAGGAGATCCGTAAGCGACCCGGCACCGGAGACGTGATTCCGATCATCGACCCCGCCACCGAAGAGCAGATCACCGAGTTCACCGATTGCGGCCCCGAAGCCATCAACGACGCCGTCGCGCGTGCCAAGGCGAGCGCCGAGTCGGGCGTCTGGTCCGGCCTGCCCGACTACGACAGGGCAAAGGTGCTGTGGCGGGTCGCCGACCTGATCGATGAGAACGCCGACATTCTTGCCGAGCTCGAATCGCTCAACGCCGGCATCCCGCCAGCTCAAGCACAGATCATCACCAAGGTCGGTTCCGAGTGGTTTCGCTACTACGCCGGCTGGTGCACCAAGATCGACGGGATCTCGCGTGACGTGAACACCGGCGGCCTCACCGGTATCGACTCGCACATGCACACCTATACATTGCGGGAGCCCTACGGCGTGGTGGGGCTGATCTTCCCGTGGAACGGTCCGGTCTTCAACTTCTGCGCCAAGCTCGCGCCCTCGCTTGCCGCCGGCTGCAGCAGCGTGGTCAAACCCGCTGAGGAGACGCCACTTTCGGCGCTCGTTCTGGACAGGATCTTGGCCGAGGCCGGAGTGCCCGAGGGCGTGGTCAACCTGGTCAACGGATACGGCCACACTGCCGGCGCGGCCATTACCGCGCACCCCGATGTCGAGAAGGTCGCCTTCACGGGGTCGACGGAAGTCGGCCGGGCGATCGTGCACGCGGCCGCGGACAGCAACCTCAACAAGGTCACCCTCGAACTCGGCGGCAAGTCGCCGGTGGTGATCTTCGACGACGCCAACCTGGACCTGGCGATCCCGATGGCGTCGTTCGGCACGTTCATTCACTCCGGTCAGGCGTGTGTGTGCGGCTCGCGCATCTTCGCTCAACGTGGTGTGTACGAGCGGGTCGTGGAGGGCATCGCCAACATGGCGAATGTCATGCAGCTAGGCGGGCCCAAAGACGACGGCGCCATGGTCGGTCCGCTGATCAGCCAGAAGCAGCTCACCCGCGTACTGGGCTACCTCGAGCAGGGGAAATTCGATGGCGTTGAACTGGTCACCGGCGGGCACCGGCTGGACCGCAAGGGTTATTTCGTGCACCCAACCGTGGTCACCAAGGTCGACCCGAATTCGAGCAGGCTGTTCCAGGAGGAGATCTTCGGTCCCGTCGTCACGATCCTGCCGTTCGACGACGAGGACGAAGCCGTCGCGCTGGCGAACAACAGCACCTACGGGCTGGCGGCCACCGCGTGGACCAATGACCTCGGCCGGGCACACCGATTGGCCAAGCGGCTCAAGGCCGGAACCGTTGGACTGAACTGTCAGATGCAGTTCGACCACTCGATGCCGTTCGGCGGATACAAGCAATCCGGCTGGGGCTATGAGTCGGGCAAGGCCGGCATCGACACTTACCTTCAGACGAAAATCGTCTGGGCCCAGATGTAACTGTCGCTTGACCGCAGTAGTGTGAACCCGTGCTGCGTGGAGGTATAAGCGCGATCCAACGCTGGCAGTATCGCGGTGGACGGCCCGGATGGTCAGCGCGTATCACAAACCGATTGGGCGCCTTGAGTTTTGCGGCCGGCATCGGGCCGACCGGGGCGGCGACACTCGACGTACAAGGCCACAAGTCGGGGCGGGTGATTTCGTTTCCGGTGGTGATCGCCGACTACCAGGGCCAGCGCTATCTTGTGGCCATGCTTGGCCACAAGACCAATTGGGTGCGCAACCTGCGCGCTAACGGCCGTGCAGTTTTGCGACACGGTCGCCACGAAGATGTGTCCCTGGTGGAGGACCGGTCCGACAACCGCGCAGCGATCTTGCGTCGTTACCTGGAACTGGCCCCGGGCGCACGGCCGTTCTTCCCAATCGACCGCCACGCGCCGCTTAAGGACTTCGAGCAGATCGTCGAGCACTACCCGGTTTTTCGGGTCGCCTAGCGGAAGCCGGGTCCAGGCTCGGGGGTGATGTTGCGCGCGGTGATCTTTTTCCGGCAATGGCCGCACACCAACACCGGTTCAGCGACATGACCGCATGGCTGGTGGCGCAACACGATTGGCGGACCGTCGGGATTCGGAAGGTGTTGATCGCCCCACTGCATGAGTACCACGATCGCGGCGAACAGGTCTCGTCCGGAGGCGGTCAGGCGATACTCGTGCCGATCGGGATCCCGCGCGTAGAGCACCTTTTCCAGCAGCTCGTTTTCGACCAGGGTGCGCAGCCGCGCCGACAGCGTGGGCCGCGGTATCTGCAAGTTGCGCGCCAATTGGCCAAAACGACGCACCCCGAAGAACGCCTCGCGCAGGATCAGCAGTGTCCAGCGTTCGCCGACGACCTCCAGAGCCCGGGCAACGGACTCGCCGTCGAAGCGGTGCGACAGATCCGGGTAGTCCATGGTTCCCACAATGTACCGGTTCAGAAATTGAACCGGTAGTGGTAACGTGACTGAACCGCCTGCAAGAGCCTGAAGAAGCGGAGGCCGCCGCATGTACGACACCGAAGTCGCCACCGTGCCCGTCCTGTCACGGGCCCGCGAGATCGCCGATCTGGCCCGTGGTATGGCAGACGAAATCGACTCGGGCCGCCGACTTCCCGCCGAATTGGTTGGCGCACTGCGCGACTCGGGTCTACTGAGGGCTGGTGCGCCGGTAGAGGTCGGCGCGCTGGAGCTGCCTGCGGGCACCGCGTTGCGCTGCGCCGAGGAGGTGGCGCGAGGCGACGCGTCGGCCGGCT
>NZ_JBAUZA010000267.1:0-3724 GCF_049585075.1 Mycobacterium sp. | reverse complement strand
GCGATGGGCGTCGGCGGTTCAAGCGGCCAGAATTTCTACAACGATGCGTTCACCCGTCTGGGTTACGGCACCGAAGTCGAAACCGTCGCCGGGCTGTGGAAAGCGGGGAAACACGACGAAGCCCGCGCCTCGGTGCCGCTGGACCTTGGCCGCCTCACGAATCTGCTCGGCACACCCGACGCCATCGCCGACCGGGTAAAGCGCTACCGCGCGGCGGGCATCACCACGCTACTGGCGAAACTCGAAGGCGACTACGAGCAGCAGCTCGCGACATTGCAGCGGCTGGTGGGCATCGCCGAGACGGCCTGATTACCAGCGCAGCATCGGGAATGGGTGCAGCGGGTGCCGTGCGGCGTAGCGGGTCAAGCCGTTGGCAAGGAACGCGTGGAATCCGCGGTACGGCAGCTGGCCGACGGCGGCTCGGACCTCCGACCGCGTGATTCGGCCACGTAGCAATCCTCGGCTCACGTCGACGAGGTCGGCCTTGCGGAAGGTCTCGGTCGTGCCGTCGTCCGATGGCCGCAGCCGGTGGTGCTCGGTGATGAGTCGTTGCACCCCTTCAATTTCGGTGATTCCGAATTCGTTGGCATGCGCGGCGGCCAGGTCGGCTGACGGGCCGAGGTACTCGAACGTTGCTGCGGTCCAAATGCCCAGATCGTGAGTCACCCACGCGAGGGCGGCGAGGTCCGGGAGAGGTTCGCCGAGCAGCAGCCGGTGGTAGTTGATACAGCGATAAACGTGGTTGCGATAGGTCGACATATCGTCGCCCAGCGCAACGCGATAACGCACCAGCACGGCGTCGACGATCGGATGCGACGTGACGACTTCCACCAGCCGGGAGCTTAGCGCGGCTATGCGGCCAGGCCGTCCCGCCCAGTCTTTTGCGTTCGCTTGTTACGACGCCAGCCCCGCACGGTGGCAATCGCCGTCTTCAATCCGCGGCGGCGCCCGGTGGCCGGATCGGTGCCGGCGAAATCGTCGTCCAGCACAGCAAACATCGACTCGCTGCGGGTCTCCGGTGCGTTGTCGGCAGTGTCGCGCAAGTACTTGTCCGGCAGGGACAGCTTCGCGATGGTCCGCCACGTCTTGCCGTACTGCACCAGGAAAGAGCCTGTGGTGTAAGGCAAGTCGTATTTGTCACAGAGCTCGCGCACCCGCACTTTGATCTCGGGGTAGCGGTTGCTGGGCAGGTCCGGGAACAGGTGGTGTTCGATCTGGTGGGACAGGGTGCCGCTCATGAACCGCAGCGCCGGACCGGCGTCGAAGTTGGCGCTGCCCAGCATCTGGCGCAGATACCACTGCCCCTTGGTCTCGCCGACCATGTCGGTCTTGGTGAATTTCTCTGCGCCGTCCGGGAAATGGCCACAGAAGATCACCGCGTTGGCCCACAGGTTGCGGATCACGTTGGCAACCGCGTTGGCTTTCAGCGTCGACGTGTAGGTCGCGCCGGGCGACAGCGCAGTCAGGGCCGGGAACGCCACGTAGTCCTTGAACACCTGGCGACCGGACTTGGCGACAAACTCCTCGACCCGCTGCCGGGCCTCGTCGTTGTCCATCCCCTTCTTGACAAGCTTGCCGATCTCGACATGCTGCAGTCCCACGCCCCACTCGAAGCCGAGCGCGAGCATCGTGTTGTACGCCAGGTTGAACAGGTTGAAGCGCTTCCAGGGCTGGTCGCGGGTCACCCGCAGCAGGCCGTAGCCGACGTCGTCGTCCATACCGAGGATGTTGGTGTACTTGTGGTGCACGAAATTGTGGGTGTATCGCCAATGCTTGGACGCCCCGCTCATGTCCCACTCCCACGTCGAGGAGTGAATCTCGGGGTCGTTCATCCAATCCCACTGGCCGTGCATGACGTTGTGGCCGATCTCCATGTTCTCGATGATCTTGGCCACGCCGAGGGTCAAGGTGCCCGCCCACCACGCCGATCGCCGCGAGCTGGCCGCCAGCAACACGCGGCCCGCGACCTCCAGGGCGCGCTGCGCCGTGATGGTGCGCCGGATGTAGCGAGCGTCGCTCTCGCCGCGAGAGTCTTCAATGTCTTGACGAATGGCGTCCAGCTCAACGCCTAGGTTCTCGATGTCGGCGTCCGTCAGATGCGCGAATACGTCTAGGTCGGTGATTGCCATCGCCTGTCCTCTCCGTAGTCTTGCCGTTCCGAACCTACGCTATCGTAACCTACGAAACCGTAGGTTACCAGTGAGTAACACCTAAACGTCGAGTACGCAGTCGCCCGACGCGGCGGAAATGCAGGTCTGCACGCGTGTTCCCGGTTCATGTTCAACACCGGTTCGCAGATCCCGAACATGGCCTTCCAACAGGCCCACCACGCACGATTGGCAGATACCCATCCTGCAACCGAACGGCATTTGCACGCCCACCTGCTCACCAGCATCCATCAGCGATGTCGCCGCATCGGCGGAGCTGCTTTTTCCGCTCTTCGCAAACGTTACCGTCCCGCCGACTCCGGCCGGCGCCGCTCGCGACACCGCAAAACGCTCGAGGTGCAAGCGGTCGCCGACACCGGCCTCCGACCAGGCCCGCTCGGCCGCGTCGAGCATGCCCTCGGGTCCACACGCCCAGGCCTGCCGGTCGCACCAGTCCCCCACCTCCGCGCCGAGCCGGCTCAGATCGAGCCGCCCCTGGCTGCGTGTCGTGCGCAGCTGTAGCCGATATCCCGGATGATCGTGGGCCAACTGATCGAGCTCGGGGCCGAACATCACGTCGTCCGAGGTGGGCGCCGAATGCAGGTGGATGACGTCGGTGATCTGGTCGCGGCGCACCAGCGTGCGCAGCATCGACATCACCGGGGTGATGCCCGACCCAGCGGTGATGAACAGCACCTTCGCTGGCGCCGGATCGGGCAGCACGAAATTGCCCTGCGGCGCGGCCAACCGCACGATCGTCCCGGGCTTCACGCCACCCACCAGATGTGAGGAAAGAAAGCCCTCAGGCATCGCTTTCACCGTGATGGTCACCGTGCGGGCGCCCTTCACCGGGCTCGATGTCAACGAATAGGAGCGCCACCGCCAACGGCCGTCGATCAGCAGCCCAATCCCCATGTACTGACCCGGCTCATAGTCGAAGCTGAAGCCCCAGCCCGGCTTGATGACCAACGTCGCGGAGTCGTGCGTTTCCCGCTGGACCTGCAGCACGCGACCCCGCATTTCGCGCGCCGACCACAGCGGATTGGCAAGGCGCAGATAGTCATCCGGCAAAAGCGGCGTGGTGATGCGCTCGGCCAGTTTGCGCAACGCGTGCCGAGCGGGATGCCGGTAGGTGCGCAGGACGGTCGGACGCGGGGTGGGGGCGACCTCTGCAGTCGGCCTCGAAATTCGCTTACTCATTGCAAACCTACGGTACCGTAACCACGGCTGCTAGAGCAGCTCGAGCAGGAACGGCAGCTCTTGAGTGGCGTACCAGGCCAGATCGTGGTCCTGCGCGTCGCCGACCGTCAGATCGGCGTCTTCGTCACCGAGGTCGGCGTCGTCGATGACCGCGATCGCCGCCGTGACATCGGCCTCCGCGGCGGCATTGTCGACGAACGCGGCGACCACGTCGTCGATCGCCACCGGGTCCCCGATTCGCACGACGGCATCGTCGAGATCCGGACGCAACGTGACGGCTTCTGCGTCGTTGACGTTGGCAAGCAGCACCGCGCGGCGCGGCGGCAACTGGGCACCCGGCTCCCCCGACTGGTCGGCGGCAGCCAGCAGCCGCAGCG
>NZ_JBAUZA010000266.1:0-6929 GCF_049585075.1 Mycobacterium sp. | reverse complement strand
CCCATCGAATAACCGACCGGGACGAACGTATCAACGCCCAGCGCATCGGCGAGCGCGGCGACGTCGTCGGCGCAGTCCTCGAGCAGGAACCGCGGCGTGGAAATGCCCTGACCGTGCCAGCGCTGATCGAATACCACCACGCGCCCAAATTCGCGCATCATCTCCAGCGCTGGATACCACATCATCAGTCCGGTACAGGCGAGCCCATGCAGAAGCATGAACGTCGGTGCGCCGGCGACCGGCCCGGAGTCGACCACGTAGGTGCAACCGCGGCCCGGCAATTCCACCGTGCGGCCGCTCGGCACCTGGCCGACCCGAGCGAACCCGGGCAGCCGAGGCGGTTGCAGCGGTAAGCCGAGCAGGCGATAGCCGGCCATACCGCCATTACAGCACGACAACGCGCGATTGGCGGTTAGTCCGCTGGACGGGAGCCGGCCGCCACCTCATCGGCGTACTCGTCGTAGTAAGGCACGTAGCCGTCGTCACGATTTTCCAGCACGTACAGCGGATCGCCGACGTCGGATGCGTAGCCCTGGTCGCGGAGATCGCTCTTCTTGCTTTTGAATGTCGAAGTGTGCTCCAGCGAATCGACTACCCGCACGAACAGCGGGCGAGCGTAGCTCGGCAGGCCCTCTGAGACCGTGTTGGCCAACGACGCGCCGTCGAACTGCTTGCCTTCATGCAGCACCACGGCGGCCATCCCGGCCCGCCCGTCGGCGCCGGGAACCTCGACGCCGAACACCGTGGCGGCTTCGATATTCGGGTCAGCAAGCAAGGCGGCCTCGACGTCGGTAGTAGCGACGTTTTCACCCTTCCATCGGAAGGTGTCACCGAGCCGATCGACAAACGCGGCGTGCCGCCAGCCCTGCGGCCGCATCAAATCTCCGGTGTTGAACCACACGTCGCCGTTGCGGAAAGCGTTGCGCACTAGCTTCTTTTCACTGGCTTCGGCATCGGTGTAGCCTTCGAACGGCTGAATGCTGGTGACCTTGCTCAACAAGAGTCCCGGTTTGCCGCCGCGCACCTTGCGAACTCGGCCGCGCGAATCACGAACTGGCTCACCGGTTTCGGTGTCGTACTCGACGAAGGCCACCGGCGTCGGGCACATCCCGGCGGTCTTGGGAATGTTGAACACGTTGACGAACCCGGTGTTGCCCTCGCTGGCTCCGTAGAACTCGAAGACCCGCGGAATATTGAACCGGTGGGTGAACTCGTCCCAGATGTCGGCGCGTAACCCGTTTCCGGCGATCACGCGCACTTTGTGTTTGCGGTCGGTGTCCTTCTCCGGTTGGTTGAGCAGATAGCGGCAGACCTCGCCGATGTAGACAAACGCCGTGGCGTCATACCCGATCACCTCATCCCAAAACCGCGACGCCGAAAACGACCGGCCCAAGGCGAGCGTGGCACCGGCACCGACCACCGCCGACAACGCGACCGTCAGCGCATTGTTGTGATACAGCGGGAGACAGCAGTAAAGCGTGTCGCTGGTCTTCAACCGCATGCCGAACGCGCCGGATCCACCCAGTGCCCACAGCCACCGGAAGTGCGTCATCACACTGGCTTTGGGCGCGCCAGTGGTCCCGGACGTGAAGATGTAAAAGGCGCTGTCCTTGGCCCGCACCGACGATGTCGCTGCCGGATTGTCGGCGGGTGCATCGGCGGCCAGCCGGTCGAGTTCATCGACGGAAATCATGTCTGCGACCTGGGCGCCGGATTCCTTGACGGCAGTGAGCAAGTCATCGCTGCCGATTAACGCCCTGGCGTTCAGCAGCTCGACGCTGTGGGCGAGCACCTGGTCGCGCTGGTGGTAGTTCAGCATGCCGGCGATCGCGCCCAGCTTCACCGCCGCGAGCATCAACAGCACCATGCGCGGCGAGTTTTTTAGCACGATGCCCACAACGTCGCCTCGTCCGACACCGCGTTTGGCAAGCACGGCCGCATAGCGGTTGACCGTCTCGTTGGCCTGGCGATAGGTCCAGCTTTCGTCATCGAAGCGTATGAACACCTGATCGCCGTGGCGTGCCGCACGGTCTTGGAAGACCTTGCCGATCGAGGTCTTGACCGATCGATGGGCTATGAAGCCGGTCAGCGCCCCGCGCAGGATGACGGGCGCATCCTTCAGCAGACCGGGTAGTCCGGCGGCGATATCGGTCAGACCGACGGTGTCGTCAGCCATGGCTACACGTTCCGCGCACGATCAGAATCGGCCGAGTGCCGGTACACCAGTCCTGCCCCGCGTTCGAGCACCGGGGCCAATAACACTGACGCAAGTTCCCCGGGCAAGGTCCAGCGGGGCTGAACCTTGCGCGGCCGTTCGATGATCGCCTTCGCGACGACGTCTGCGGCCTCGTCTGGCTGCATCCCGGGCATCCTGCGCAGGCTGGGCGTGGGCTCACTCATCCGGGTGTGGATCAACCCCATATACACCGACGTGACGTCGACGCCGTCGGCGTGGAGCTCGGGTGCGACGCTGCGCAACCACATGTCGAATGCGCCCTTGGATGCTAGGTAAGTTCCCCACCGCGGAGTTGGCAGCATCCGGACACCGATGCTGGAAACATTCACGATGTGACCGGACCCCCGCTCCCGCATTGCCGGCAGTAGTCCGAGCAGCAGTCGGATCGGCCCGAGGTAGTTTGTCTCGATCGTGCGCTCAAAGTCTTGCGGCCGGTCGTATTGCAGCTCCAGTGATCGGCGAATCGACTTGGCGGCGTTGCTCACAACGATGTCGATCGGCCCGTGCTTCTCAGTCACATGGTCGGCCAGCGCAGTGGTCCGCGCTTCATCGGTCAAATCGGTCGGGTAGGCGATCGCGCGCCCGCCAGCGGCAGATATCGACGCGACAATCTCGTCGAGCTTGTCAGCGGAGCGCGCGACAAGTAGGACGGTTGCCCCGGCGGCGGCGAGTTTGCGGGCGGTAGCCTCACCCAGGCCGTATGAGGCGCCAGTCACCAGCACACACTTGCCGGACACCGCACTCCGCAGCCTGCCTTGATCTGACACTCGTGGCGGGCTCACGACCGTATTGACTACCTTGCCGACAAAACTCATTGCGACCAGGTGTACCCGTTTCTGCGCGATGTTCCTCTGCCCATGGCGGCGCTAGACTCGACGGGTGGCGAAAGCCGCAAACCCTCGCGAAGCGGTGCCCCCCGCGCCGTCCGCTAAATCTTTCGCGCCGGTCGTCAAGGCCCTGGCGCCGTTGCGTCGCGTTATACAGCCCAAGGTCTACGGCATCGAGAATGTGCCCAAACGTGGCGCGCTGCTGGTGGGCAACCACACCTTGTACGCGGTGTTCGACATGCTGTTGTGGACTGCGGAGTTGATTGACCGCGGGATCGTGGTGCGCGGGCTCGGCGAGCACGTCCTCTTCAAGGTGCCAGGTAGCCGCGAACTCATGAAAGCCGCCGGTATCGTCCCGGGGACCCGACCCAACACGCGTGAACTTATGCGCCGCGGCGACTTAATCCTGGTCTTTCCAGGTGGGGCCCGCGAGGTCGCCAAACGCAAAGGCGAACGCTATCAACTGATCTGGAAGAACCGTCTCGGGTTCGCAAAGATGGCAATCGAAGGCCGCTACCCGATTAGCCCGTTTGCCTCCCTGGGCATCGAAGACGCGTTGGACATTGTGTTGGACAACGACAATCCGCTGATGGTTCCGTTGCGCAAACTTTGCGAGAAGCTGCTGAACGTTGAACCACTGCCGATCGTGCGGGGCATCGGACTGACACCCGTACCCCGACCCGAGCGGTTGTACTTCTGGTTCGGTGAACCGATCTACACCCAGCAATATGAAGGTGTCGCTGACGAGGCCAATGCGCGGGAACTAAGGGCCCGCACCGCAGCTTCGATCGAGGGTGGGCTCAACTTTCTGTTCGACGAACGCGAGAATGACCCGGAGCGGTCGCTGCTCCAACGCCTTAACCCGTGGAGTTCTGAAGAGGACTGATCATCGAGGGCCGAATTCGGGAAAGGCCGCTGCGGTAAGGGGATTGAGTGCCTGATTCGCCGCTCGCGTCAGAAGGGCAGGCCGAAACCGGTCGCCAGATCAGCGCCAGCGTTGGCGGCGATGTCAAAGCCCAAGAGCTGATCGATGATCTTGCCGACGACGTCGGCGGGGAGGGCGCCGAACAACAGGGAATCGTCGTATTGGAAGGCCGTCGAAACCGTATCGAGTTGGTTGATGCTTGATGTGGGGTCGGCGGCAAAGGCCTCAGCAGCCACGAGGAAGGCATCGCTGCTTTGTGCAAGCTGCTGATCCGGACCATTAAATAAGACATCGCCCAAGCCCGACAAGAAGCTGTTGTCAGACGACAACAGCGGCGTTTGAATCGCCTCGAACTGGCTGGTTAAGTCTGGAAGGCTGGCTGGGATGCCTGATGCTCCCCCAGAGACCTGGCTCAACACGTTGAGGGCGTCGGTCAAATTCGTCTCCGCTGAATTCAACAGCCCGATATCCGTTGCCAGGGACCCGTCATCGGCGTGAGCGGCGGGTGCGCCGGTCATATTCAGCAAGACGGTTGCCACGCCGGCTGCGACCGCCACACCCCACCGACGGGCCTGGCTTGTGGTGCAGTTGTGGCTGTTCATGGGACTCTCCGATCTCGGGGTCGCTGCAGCCCACTCGAAAATGGCTGAGCGCGGCGCCTTGACCGCACGACCAGGGAACTCGCAACGGACTTTATCGAGACGGGAAAAGACCTGCCAGATTTTCTAAATTTGGCATTAGATAAATGATCTAGCGGCATCGCATCTGGGGTTCGAGCACGTCTCGAGTGATCGGCGCACACTGGAGGGGTGTCGACGTTTCATCGGCGGTAAGGCGCCCGCAGCCGCCGACAAGTACCGACGGGTCTTGCCGAGGCGGAAGTGGAGGACATGATGATCATCTTTTACGCAGTGGCCGCAGTGTTCGGCCTTGGTGCACTCTGGCTGGGCACATGTGTTCGGGTCGTCAAGCAATTCGAACGAGGCGTCATCTTTCGTTTCGGACGGGTGCAAACCGCTATCCGTGGACCGGGGCTCGCGTTGCTGATGCCAATCGCCGATCGCCTCCAGAGGGTGAATATGCAGATCATCACGATGCCGGTGCCCGCACAGGACGGCATCACCCGCGACAACGTGACCGTGCGGGTGGATGCCGTCATCTATGTCAGCGTCGCGGATCCGGTGCGTGTGGTTGTCGGCGTAGAGAACTATGTATCCGCTATTGGCCAGGTCGCGCAGACATCGCTGCGTTCGATCATCGGCAAAAGCGACCTGGACGACCTCCTCAGCAACCGCGAGGGCCTCAATCAGGGCCTGGAGTTGATGATCGACAGCCCCGCGGCGAGCTGGGGTGTTCACATCGACCGCGTGGAAATCAAGGACGTAGTACTTCCGGATTCGATGAAGCGGTCGATCGCGCGCCAAGCCGAGGCGGAGCGTGAGCGGCGGGCTCGGGTGATCACCGCAGACGGCGAACTGCAGGCGTCCGAAAAACTGGCCCTAGCGGCCGAGGCGATGACCGTACACCCGGCTGCGCTTCAGTTGCGGCTCTTGGAAACCGTGGTCGAGGTCGCCGCGGAGAAGAACTCCACCCTGGTGCTTCCCTTCCCCGTCGAACTGCTCCGGTTCCTGGAACGAGCAACACCGGAAGCATCCGGGAGCGGTGACAAAGCCGCTACGCCCTCGACCTCGGCCGCGGCTTCGAAGAGCGAGATGCCGAAGCTGGACCCGCCACAGGTCCCCGACGACGCCAGCGGTCTGGACGTCGACACACACGTCGCGGGTCCGTATTCCGGCTGATCGAATTACTCTCTGGCCCAACAAATCTCACGGAACCGTTGGGTGGCTAGGTCGCAGCGTGGCCAGCCCGCGCAGCAGCGCGTCGTGAGGCTTCTGTGTGCTCGGCGGCGGTGACGACCACGGCGTCGGACCCGGGGTACACCGTCGCCTCGTGCCCGGTCACCAGCCAACGCACCACGTATGGCGGAGAGCCGTCTTGAGAGCGCACCTCGATGATCTCAGCATGTTGATCATGCCGTTCGGTGGTGGTGCCCTTGACCACCAGGTAGTCGCCGACATTCGCCTTCATCGCCCGCTCCGTTCCCGTCGTGGTGGCGCCCTGGCCCCTCCATCCTGCGCGCGTTGGTCACTTAGCGGAAGGGTGATTAGCTACTGCAGCTTCCGGCACCGCAGACCCTTGAGCGATCCAAGTTAGGTAAAGCTGGGATTGACCGGTGCCGATGGCCGGAGAATTCTGGGGTCATGAGTTCGGAACATGTAACAGAGCAGGTGCCGCTGGCCGAGATCCAGGAGGGTGACACGATCCAAGATCCCGGGTCCGGTCAGTGGTTCACCGTCACCCGAACGGCGGACGGCACAACGAGTGTCACCCACGAGGACTCAGACGGCGACCATATGGTCATCGAGGGGTATCGCCTTTACTACGGCGACGAACGAGAAGGTGAGCAAGTCGATTCCCGGTGCGTCATCGATTCCCGGTCCACCAAAGGCCTAGTCACCCGCCAGGTGCGAGAGTAAGCATTTACGGACCCGCGAAGTCACCGACGGCGATCATCTTGTTGCCGTCCCAGGCGATTGCGAAGCCGGCGGCGGTGAATCCGCAGTCGAGGATGACCGCTCGGTGTACAGGACTTTGCATCCACCAGTCAAGTGCTGCGCTCGGAGTCGCACGGGATCCGGTGCCCCAGTAGATGATCTCACCCGTGTAGCCGGGCCTGGTCGAGCCTGCGTCCGCGATCCGCGTCAGCGGTGAAGAGCCGTCCGAACCGATATGGCCGCCGCCCACACCGCTATTCACCATGTCGTCGGCCTGCCGTTGCGCCGCTGCCGTCAAACGCGGGTCGTCGCGGATCACGCCGCACGTCTGGCGAAGCTGGTTGACGCCGCTGTAGATCGCGGCCGCCAAATCGTCGGCGCGCGCA
>NZ_JBAUZA010000265.1:0-17048 GCF_049585075.1 Mycobacterium sp. | reverse complement strand
CAGGAACTCGCTGGCCTGTCCTGAGCGTTTAATGAGCATGTCCCACGTATGCGGAGGAGGAAACTCATGACCTGGCATCCGCATCACAACACGTTCAAGACGTTCGCGTTGCTGGTAGGTGTGTCGGCGCTGATCGTGTTTGTCGGCGGATTGTTCGGCAGAACGGCGCTGTGGATCGCTGTGCTGTTCGCCGTCGGCATGAACGTCTACACGTATTTCAACAGCGACAAGTTGGCGCTGCGGGCGATGCATGCCCAGCCCGTGTCGGAAGTGCAGGAGCCGGTGATCTACCGGATTGTGCGCGAGCTGGCCACCGCGGCGCATCAGCCGATGCCGCGGCTCTACATCAGCGACACCGCCGCGCCCAACGCGTTCGCCACCGGGCGCAACCCGCGCAACGCCGCTGTGTGCTGCACCACCGGGATTTTGAACATCCTCAACGAGCGCGAATTGCGCGCGGTGCTGGGTCACGAGCTTTCGCACGTCTACAACCGCGACATCTTGATCTCGTGTGTGGCCGGCGCGCTGGCGTCGGTGATCACCGCTCTGTCCTACATGGCATTGTTCTTTGGTGGCAATGACCGCGAAGGCGGCAATCCTTTTGCGCTGCTGCTGGTTTCGCTGCTGGGCCCGATCGCGGCGACGGTGGTGCGGATGGCTGTTTCGCGGTCGCGGGAGTATCAGGCCGACGAGTCGGGTGCGCTGCTAACGGGTGACCCGTTGGCGTTGGCTTCGGCGCTGCGCAAGATCTCTGGTGGTGTGCAGGCCGCGCCGTTGCCCCCGGAGCCGCAGCTGGCGGCCCAGGCGCACCTGATGATCGCCAACCCGTTCCGCAACGGCGAGAAGATCGGGTCGTTGTTCTCCACGCACCCGCCGATCGCCGACCGGATCCGCCGGCTCGAGGAAATGGCCGGGCGCTAGTCGGCGCTCCCCGGGCGCTCCCCGGCGCTAGTCACACCAGCCTCAGCAGTCTCCACAAGCTGACCATGCACTGACTTTGGAAACGTGTGCGCATGTGATATCACCCGCTGGTGAATCACTACACGTACCGCGCGGAGTGGTCTGCTGAGCATGACGAATACGTGGGCCGCTGCATCGAAATGCCTTGGCTGTCACAGTGGGCGCCGACGATGCGGCAGGCGATCGCCGAGGTCGAGCAAGCTGTGGATGAGTACCTCGCCGAGTGCGAGGCGGCTCACCACGAGCCGCCGCCCCCGATCACCGCCCGAAAATTCAGCGGCAAGTTCGTCATCCGGACGTCGCCTTCGCTGCACGCACGACTCGCCGTCGAGGCCGCCGAGCAAAACGTGTCATTGAATCAGTGGGACGGTGCAATAGCTCTTTCTAACAGATGGGCTAGGCCACCAATCGGCCTCTTGGATCTCTGATACCGCATGCGCCTTCTTTTCAAAAAAGAGTGCCACCTCAGAAACCCGAGCCGTGCACCTCGTGTCCGGGCGTCTCCGCGGTCAGCCCGCGGTAGGCATCTTCGACGGTGGCGCCGTGGTTGATGACGGCATCGACTTCGCGCGCGATCGGCATATTCAACCCGTACTTGTCGGCGAACTCCATGATCACGCTGGCGGCCTTGACGCCCTCGGCGACTTGGTTCATCGACGAGATGATCTCGTCGATCGGCTTACCCGCACCAAGTTGCTCACCGACGTGGCGGTTGCGGCTGCGCTGGCTGGTGCACGTGACGATCAGGTCGCCCATGCCGGCCAACCCGGAGAAGGTGTCGCGCTGTCCGCCCATCGCCTCGCCAAGCTTTGACATCTCGCGCACCGAGCGAGCCATCACCAAGGCGCGGGTGTTCTCACCGATGCCCAGCGAGTAGCCCATCCCGACGGCGATCGCGTAGACGTTCTTCAGCGCGCCGGCCATCTCAACGCCGATGACGTCGTCGGTGGTGTACACCCGAAATCGCCTGGTGCTGAACAGTTGTGCCAACCGTGAAGCCAAGTGGTGGTCGGGCATCGCCAACACTGCGGCGGCCGCATAGCCCTCGCCAACCTCGCGGGCGATGTTGGGGCCGGCCAGGATGCCGGCGGGGTGACCGGGCAATACCTCGTCGACGATCTGCGACATCCGCATGTTGGTGCCTTGTTCGAGGCCCTTGACCAACGACACCACCGGTACCCACGGCCGCAGCTCGGTCGCTAGTTCGGTGAGCACGTCGCGAAACCCGTGCGACGGCACTCCCATCACGACGACGTCGGCGGCCTGGGCGGCCTCGGCGAAGTCGGTGGTGGCGCGCAAGCTTTCGCTCAGCACGGCGTCGTCCCCCAGATAGCGGGTATTGCGGTGGTTGTCGTTGACGTCCTTGGCGGTCTCTTCCGAGCGCACCCATTGCAGCGTCGGCGCACGGCGCGCGCAGATGGAAGCGACGGTGGTGCCCCAGGAACCGCCACCCAAAACGACGACATTCGGTTCGCGCATAGCAGCTGCCATGGCGACCAGCGTATTGCCGTCGCCCAATCTTTACCGGCTGTTGATTAGAAGTGCCCCCAGCCGCGCTGGCCGTCCCAGCCGCCGCACACTCCGTTGGAGCACGCGTTGACGGTGCCACCCTGGAAGGGGTTCCAGCCGCCGCAGCCGTTCCAGCCCGGACCACCGCCGCATCCTCCTCCGCCGCCCTGGCCATCGCCGCCGCCGCTACCAGTCGCGGGGTCCGCAACAATGACGTAACTGCTTGCGGTGGTTGGCGCGGTCGTGCTCACGACGGCCACCGATGCAGCGGCAATCGCTCCAGCAGCAGCTCCCGCCACAACCACCGAAGTGACGAAATTCCGTGTAGTTAGCATGGCTCAATAATGCCTCGGTGCGCGCGCTTCCGCCACTCCAGTGATCGGCGTGTCACTTCACCTAGCCGGCGAGCGCCGCCTTTTCATCAGCACGGCCGAACACCATCGCCTCTTCGATCCGATCGAACCGGTAGTCGATGACGTCGGCGAAGTAATTCTGCCGAACGTTCCACGGCCGCTTGGTGCCGGATTTGGGCAGCGCATGCGGCGAACGCAGCACGTAACCGGCCTGGATATCCCACGACGGCTTTTCGGGCATCGGTTCACCGTCGTGATGCGGGTAGGCGTGCGTGTAGCCGTGAGATTTCATGTGCGCCAGCAGCTTTGCCGTCGCACGGGCGGTCATGTCGGCGCGCAACGTCCACGAGGCGTTGGTGTACCCGACGCACCAGAACAGGTTCGGCACGTCCTCCAGCATGTGGGCCTTGTAGACAAATCGGTCCTGCGGCTTGATCTCGCCGCCGTCGACGGACACCGTGACGCCGCCGAGCGCCTGCAGTTGCAGGCCGGTGGCGGTGACGATGACGTCGGCGTCGAGATGCCCGCCGGACTTCAAAACGATTCCGGTGGAATCGAAGTGGTCGATGTGGTCGGTGACCACTTCGGCGCGGCCTGCACCGATCGCGGCGTACAGGTCGGCGTCGGGGATCAGGCACAGCCGCTGGTCCCACGGGTTGTAGCGGGGCTTGAAATGGGTGTCGACGTCATACCCCTCGGGCAAATTGCTGATCGCGATGCGGCGGATCACCCATCTGATGAATCCCGGCGTCTTACGTGCTAGGAACCAGATCATTCCTTCGAGCAGGGCATTGCGCTGCCGGATGATCTGGTGAGCAGCCTTGTCCGGCAACACTTTTCGCAACAAATCCGCTGATCTGCTGTACTTGGACGCCGAAAATAGATAGGTCGGCGACCGCTGCAGCATCGTGACCGTGGATGCCTTTTCGGCCAGCGACGGGATCAGCGACATCGCGGTGGCGCCGCTGCCGATGACCACCATCTTCTTGCCGGCGTAGTCGAGGTCTTCTGGCCAATACTGCGGATGTACGACGGTGCCGCCGAACTCACCGATGCCAGGGAAGTCCGGGGTGTAGCCCTCGTCGTAGTTGTAGTAGCCGGACCCGAAGAACACGAACCGGCCGCGGTAAACCTTTTCGGCGCTGTCCTGTTCGGCGGTGACCGTCCAGGTGTCGGTGGACGGATTCCAGTCCGCCGAGCGAACGTGGTTGTTGAATCGGATGTGCCGGTCGATGCCGTACTTGTGCGCGGTGTCGGTCAAGTACTCCCGGATGTGCTCGCCGTCGGCCACCCCTTCTTTCCGGGTCCACGGCTCCCACGGAAAGCTCAACGTGAAGATGCTGCTGTCGGAGCGGACGCCCGGATAGCGGAACAGGTCCCAGGTGCCGCCGATCTGGTCGCGCCGCTCCAAGATGACGTAGCGGGTCCCCGGGTTGCGCTCGGTGATGCGGTAAGCCGCGCCCAGGCCCGAGAAGCCGGCGCCGACGATGACGACGTCGACGTCTTCGACATCCGGTGGCGTCACGGTCATTGGGAACCTCGCTTCTCCCGCGGCAGTGTGGACTTGATCACCAGATTAGGCACCCACCGGTTGATTGGGCCAGCGCGGCACCGATCGTCACGACTGAAGTAACACGTCGACATGCAGCGGTGCGCACAGATCGATCAGCCACATCTGGTCGGCGGGACTGGCGAAGATCCGCGCGTGCGAGGCGTCCTGAGCGAACGCGTCCGCGCACCGGTCGCCGAAAAACACATACGCCTTGCTGTCATTGCACAGTCGCGACATCCACACCATGCCGTCGAGACCGATGGCGTGCGCGGCTTCGGCCCAATGCACGGTGTCCGCGTACGTGGACGAGGGGCTCGACGTCACCTCCTCGGCCCTCACCTTGAGGCGTCGTAACCCCAGGCCGTGTAGGACAGCGAGGCGCAGGTCGCGGGTCACCGCGAGGCGAACAAGCGCGTTGTGGGAGTACCTGTCGTAGGACAGCACGCCGCCTTCGGCCGGGACGTTGTGGAGCAGCGTTTCGGCGATAGCTGCTTCTTCGGTCTCCGCCGCGTGCATGATCGGTACTACCGGGTTGCCGAAGAAACCGAACCGGGTCGCAGCGCCCACGCCGGGGTTGAACTCGGCGGCCTCGCGGGTCGTTGTGAAGACGCGATACAGCAGGTCCCCGGCGGGCAGGGTGTCGATGATCGGGTCGAACGGGGTCGGCGGCCCCTTCACCACGAAATGGCCAGATCGTCCGCCGCCACGGCGGCGACGCGATCCGGATCCTCGGTGAGGTGGTCGACGGGCCGGTCTCCGTCGAAGTAGGTGGTCGGCGAGCACAACCACTGCACCAGGCCGGTCTCCGACCAGTCGTTGGCCGCGGCGATCTCGCGCAGACGCGCGATGACAGCGAGCGGCTGCCCGTCCGGCCCGAACTGGAAACCCGGGTAAGCCAGGGAGTTGCCCCGCCGCACGGCAACCAGCTGATTGTTGCGACGCGCGGTGGTGGCGAGGTTGCGCGGGGCGCGTGACCGCGACCCCATTCGTTTGCCGGCTTCGGTGCTGGTGAGCATGCCGAATTCAGCCTCGATCCGTGCGTACAGGTTCTGCTCGGCTTGCACTGCCCGGGCGATAGCGGGCTCGGTGTACACGGCGACCGATGCAAGCGCGGCGCCCACGGCTTGGGCACTTTCGCGTATGCGCTGTTCTGCGGCGGTCAGGGCCTCGACAGTGGTCATGCTTGCGATTCTACATGCGATTGGTGCATCTACGACAAATGCACGAATCGCACGTTCTATCGGTAGTTGACGAACTGCAGCGCGACGTCGAGATCGGCCTTTTTGAGCATCGTGATGACGGCCTGCAGGTCGTCGCGCTTTTTGCTAGTGACGCGGACCTCGTCGCCCTGGATCTGGGTCTTGACGGTCTTCGGGCCCTCGTCGCGGATGAGCTTGGTGATCTTCTTGGCGTTTTCGCTGGTGATGCCCTGTTTAAGGGTGCCGGTGACCTTGTAGGTCTTGCCGGAGGCCTGAGGCTCGCCGGCGTCGAAGGCCTTGAGGCTGATGTCGCGCCGGATCAGCTTTTCCTTGAAGACGTCGACGGCGGCCTTGACGCGTTCTTCGGTTGAGCTGGTCAGCTCGATCGCCTCATCACCCTTCCAGGCGATCTTGGTGTCGGTGCCTCGGAAGTCGAACCGGGTGGACAGTTCCTTTGCCGCCTGGTTGAGGGCGTTGTCGACCTCCTGGTGATCGATCTTGCTGACGACGTCGAACGATGAATCCGCCATTGGATCCGTTCCCTTTCCTGCCGATGTTGGCCGTTTGCGCCCCCGGCCCATCCTCGTTGTACTCTTGCTACCCGTACCACACCGGCAGATTGCCCGAGCGGCCAATGGGAGCGGACTGTAAATCCGTCGGCGTATGCCTACCCAGGTTCGAATCCTGGATCTGCCACCACAGAAGTCGAAGCCTATTGCTGAGCGGCCGTGCCAAGCTCCTCGGCCGCGATGGCGAAGATTTCGTCCCCGCAACCGACAGCCACGAAGTGCCCGGCATCGGCGACGGGATGCCACACTGTGCCGGGCATTGCGTCGGCCACCGCTTTGTTGATGGGGTCCGGGACAAGCACATCGTCGAGCCCCTGCCACATGTGGACTCGCCGTCCGATTGTTGACACGTCGAAAGCCCAGCTGCGATAGAGGAGTTCAGCGTCGCGCACCAATCCGCCGGAGCCGTGTGCGAAGCATTCGGCGCACGATTCGCTGAAGGCGGTTTCGATCTCCGGGCGAAGCAGAAGCCGTCGGTCGTAATCGTTGACGGACTTCCGAATTTGTTTGACGAACGATTCGCGGAAGTGTTTGGCGGTTATGCCCAGCGCCGCGTACATGATGCTGAAGGCGGGTCTCAGACGCAGTGCGAGGAAACCGCCTAACGCATCGATCTTGGAGAGGTGACTAGCTGCCCAGTTGTCACCGAATGCTCCGTAACTTCCACCTGCGATGCTGCTTACATGGCGCAGTCGGGCGGGATCAATGTAGGCGGCCGCAGCCAGTGCCCACGGGCCACCTTCCGACCAGCCTGTGACCCCGAATTCGCGGTAGCCCAACGCGTCCGCGATCGTCATCAGGTCGTCGGCCCAGCCAGCATAAGAGCGTGCCTTCAGGCGGCTGGACTGTCCCATGCCAGGTCGATCCACGCAGATGAGTCGCAGTCGATTCTTCGACGCCGTGTCAGCGAAAAGGCGTGCCTCGAGTCGGCTACTCGGGCCACCGTGATTGTGGATGACGAGCGGGCCCCGTGGATCTCCGACTTCGAGATAGGTGAGACGTCGGCCGTCTCGGGTTGCCACTGCGCCCACGGTCGTCATGGCGTGGCCTGGTGTGGCGCGAGAAAAACGTCGTTCAGCGTCACGGTGCGTAGGTTTCGGGCACGGATCAGATCGCAGAGTTGCCCGTAGACATGGGTAACCGGCAGGTGATTGAGGTGCCCCAGCACGATTGACTGCCCAGTGAAGTACCGCCGGCCCATCTGGACGATGTAGTCCTCGGTGACGACCGTGGAATCCGCCAGCGACCCCGACCACAGCGTGACCGCGGTGTAGCCGAGGTCGGCAGCCACGGCATCAACGGTCGCGTTGTGCCTTCCGTAGGGAGGCCGAAAGTAGGGCCTCGCGACCACCCCGAAAGTTCTTTTCAAGAATTCGTCGTTGCGGGAGATCTCTTGGGCCACACGACTTACCGGCACCTTTGTCAGGTTCGGGTGCGACCAGGTGTGGTTGCCCAGCTGAATCTGGCCGGATTCGACCAATGGCCGCAGCAATTCCAGATTGTCGGTCCACGAGCGGTACATGCCGTTGACGAAATAGGTCAGCCGTATGCCGGTATCTCTGGCGAACTGCGTGTAGAGGCGCACTACGTCGGTGTTTACGCCGTCATCAACGGTCAGCGCCAGCAGATTGCCGTCGCCAGGAAGCTTGGTGAGCACGCCGCCACCGGGCAGCGGCACCCGCGCGATGGGCGCGGGCTGCGACAACGACGCCGCGGGAGCGGGGCCCACGGCGGGTGGCGACGGTGTAGCAGCAGCCGCTGCGGCCCTCGGAGCATGTCCCGGGTTGCCGAGTACGCCGTGCGCCATACCCGCGCCGCCGAGAACGGCGGCAGAAAGCGCCCCGAGAAAGCAGCGCCGGTTTAGGTCGGACACAACACGCTATGGTGCCACGGGCGACTGGACAAACCCGATCAGTACCCTGCGTGTTCCATTTCGTGACCGAAGCGATTCACTTCGATTCCAGCGGCCCGCTGGGGTCGTAGTACAGCTCCTGGCGGGCGATCCGGCCGTCGCGGTAGCGGTAGAGCACCACGTACGTCGAGCGCAGGCGTTGTTCGCCCTGGGTCCAGTCGAACTGCACGCGCACGAACGCCGCGTCCGCACCGGGGGTGATGGCGTGCTCCACCGCCTCGTAGTGAATGGCTTCGCAGTCGCGGATGGTGAGCGCGATGAACTCGAGGGTGCGCTCGACGCCGTCGATCTGCGCCGGCCAACCGAAGAGACGTACCGTCGGGCTTACGTACACCACGTCGGGCTGATAGAGGCCACGTGCGACTGCCGGATCGCCGTCAGCGAATGCTCGCGCGAAGCATGCCTCCTGCGCGAGTAGCGCCTCCTCTGAAATGCCTTGCGGTATCAAGCCTTACCACTCCACGCCGGTGGAAACGCAGAACTCGTTCTGCTCGGGGTCCGACATCCGCACCCATCGGGTTCCCCCGAAACTCTGCACGCCTTCATCGATGCGATGAGCGCCCAGCGCCTCCAGCCGGTCAACCTCGGGCTCGATGTCGTCGACCACGATGTCGAGGTGCATGCGATTCTTGCCCGCTTTGGGTTCGGGTACGCACTGCAGCAGAAGCGGTGAAGCGATGCTTTGTTTGGGAACGAGCACCGCCAGCTTGGCGTCGGTGTAGTACTCGCGATAGTCGAGCGCCTCGCGCCAGAACTTCGCGAGCGTCGTTGGCTCGGCACAGTCGAGCACCAGTTCCACGGTTGCCTTGTGGTTCATCGCCTGTCTCCAGTGGCCATCGTCGAGTCCGGGGCTGCCCAGTCGGTTGATACCTTACGGTGCTTGATCAGCCAGGTATTGCCCTCGAGCACGAAGGTATCGCGGTAGCGGCCGGCATGGTCGAGCCCGATATGGGTGACCACAGTGAAGTAGCACGAGACGTGCGCTTGGTCGCGAGTCACGTTGGCGAACAACACGTTCGCCACGTTGTGCCGGACGATCGGCTTGACGTCCGCGCTTGCGGCGACCTTCCCGGTGACCCCGCTGAGGAACGCGACGATCTCGGATCGACCGCGCAGTGGTTCGGCGCCGCGTATCTCGAGTACGCCATCGGCGCAGAAGGTCTCGGCAAGTTCGTCGAGGCGCCCGGCGTCACCGGCCCAGTTGTATCGGGTCAGTGTGTCGCGGATGTGCTCACGGGCCGCCAGTTCCCACGTCTCCACCGTCATCGACTCCTTGCTCATCAGCCTCAGCAGTCCCGTCAGGAAGGGACCACCCTCTCTTCCGCTTTGATATCGCATGTGTCTTCGTTTTCAAACCACGTGTCATGGTCAGCTCTTGGTGCGGCCGTGGCTCCTGTGACTCGACTTCATGAGGCACAATCCTTCCTGTGACTACAGCGCCGACCAAGCCGACGGTGGCAATCGTCGGCGCGGGTCTCGGCGGGATCGCGATGGGCATCCAGCTCGCCCACGGCGGCTACGACTTCACAATCTTCGACAGCGGAGACGACTTCGGCGGAACCTGGCGCAAGAACACCTACCCCGGCGCGGCCTGCGACGTGCCGTCGCACTTTTACTCGTACTCGTTCGCGCTGAACCCGCGCTGGAGCAAGACGTTCGCCGATCAGCCGGAGATCCTGGCATACATCGAAAAGGTTGTCACCGACCATGGGCTCCAGAAGCATCTGAAGCCGCGCACCCGCGTCACGACGTTGCGGTGGTCGGACACCGATAAGCGCTGGACGCTGACCAGCGACGACGGCCAGTCCAGCGAATTCGACATCGTCGTCAGCGCGGTGGGAATGCTGGACGTTCCCAAGATCCCCGACATCCCCGGCGCCGACCGGTTTCGTGGCCGCGCCTTTCACTCATCAAACTGGGATCATTCCAAATCGACTGCGGGCGAACGTGTTGCTTCGATCGGTACGGGGGCCAGTGCCATTCAATACGTGCCGGCGATCGCCGCCGACACCGCGCACCTGACGGTGTTCCAGCGCACGCCGATCTGGGTTTCACCCCGCTACGACGAGCCGTTCACCCCGGAGCAGCAGGAGCTCTTCGAACGCGACCCGGTGCAAGCACTGAAGGTCCGCGATGCGGCCTACCAAGACTACGAAGCGGCGAATTTCGCCGTCGATTCCACGATGACCAAAGAGCTGACCGGCATGGCGCAGAGCTATCTGCTTCGCAAAGTCAAGGATCCGGAGCTGCGCGCCAAGCTGACCCCGGACTATCCCGTCGGCTGCAAGCGACCGCTGCAATCGCGCGCCTGGTTCCCGACGTTCGCGTTACCCAACGTCACGCTGGAGACCTCGCCGATCGTCGAGTTCACCGGACGCGGCCTGCGCACCGCGGACGGCAGAGAGCACGAGGTCGACACGGTCATCTACGGAACCGGTTTTCGCGCAGTGGATTTCCTCGGCAGCCTTGACGTGTACGGCCGCGGTGGACGCCGGCTGCATGATGATTGGGCCGACGGCGCCGAAGCCTACCTGGGCACCGCGGTGCCTGGATATCCGAACCTGTTCACGCTGTATGGGCCCAACACCAACGGGGTCACCTCGATCATCTACATCCTGGAAGCACAGTCGGAGTTCGTCCGCCGCGTGTTGGACGACATGGGCCGCCGACAGCTTCGGGCGGTGGAGATCAAGCAACATGTCCACGACGCCTACAACATCGAAATACAGGAAGCACTATCGACAACCGTGTGGGTCGCTAACTGCAACAACTACTTCCGCCACCCCAATGGCAAGGTCGTCACCCAGTTCCCGTACAACGGCCAGACTTTCGCCCAGCGGCTATCGCACGTCAACCTTGACGAGTTCCACCAGTTCGCGGCAATCTCAACTAGCCATTAAGCAAGTGGCCTGTCGTCGAGCTGTTGCTCGGGGCCGCCGCCTCCATCATCGTGGCATGTGCCAAGTCTGGATCGGTGCGGGCGGGTACGACCAGCAGGACGATCTTGTTGCGGTTGAGCCCGAGCACTTCGATGGTGTTAACCGGCTGCCGCTGGTATGAATCGAGTCGTACCACTCGTCCGCCGATCTGCAGTTTCGCTGGGGGTTTCGACCATTCGGTGACGTTGTACAGCACGCGATCAATAGGGCCGAGTCGTACCGACAGCACCGCCAGCAGGTCTGGAAGCTCAATCGTCAGGTCATCACCGTGCGGCCACCATGCCCCGTCCACATAACCGGTAGTGGGAGCCTTCGGTTTTAACCGCAGCCGCGGCGTGTTCTCGGGCGGTGTGTACTTCGAACCGGCAACGGTTCGGCCTCGCTGTAGCGTCATGCGACGCTCCCATCTTGGCCGCGAATCGGCCAAATCAATCGAATCGGCGATGACACAATCTCAAACGGTCGCGTGCGACATACCGCCGATACCACCGACGCTACTCGTGAGCGCAAGCCCGTTCGGGTTCGCGGCAGCCTCTGAACGAATGAGGGCTGGCAGGACGGTGCCTGCCAGCCCACATATGACGAACGGTCGTTAGACGGGTGTCACTCCCGTTGCCTGAGGACCCTTTGTCCCCTGGCCGATCTCGAACTGAACCCGTTGATTCTCCTCCAGCGACTTGAAGCCGCTTCCTTGAATCTCCGAAAAGTGCACGAACACATCTTCTGTGCCGCCGTCAGGAGCGATAAAACCGAAGCCTTTGTCGCTGTTAAACCATTTCACAGTTCCCTGTGCCATCTTCTCAACTTCTCTCATTTAGAACGGATGTACGAAAAACATCCTGACTGAGGGTAGCACGGGGCGATCAGGCGAAACTTTTGCAGATGCATCAGTTGCGCGCGCGGGTGTAGCGTCGATAGAGAACGTTTTTGTAGCCATGGTGATCCTCGGGCGTGATCGCGACCGGACATGACCAACTGCGATCGGTTCGTTTGCCGATCCCGCACTCGTGTGCCGGGTCAACCTCGAAAATGAAGGAATCGCCCATGCACTACCGAGACTTATGCGCTCAGCGCGTCGAAGTCGAATCGACCGCGGCACCATGAGCCGCGCGGTGCGCGGTCGGCGTCTGGCGAGCCCGGTCAGGCTTACCTTGGCTGTTGCACTGGGGGAGGACCTCGACGGGGCGTGGTGGCCGCACACAGCGTCAATAGCGCGCGAGCTTCCCGAGCTGATCGACGCGCTGTCCGCGCGGCTGGGCGAGATCGTCGATATCAGCGTGAATTGGTCGTCGTTGCAAGGTGCACCAGATCTCGACGCGGTGAGGCGCGCAAGTATGGCGGACCCCGTCCGCATAATTTGCCATCAGCGCCTGATGGCGATCACTGGTAGTCGGGCGTCGGCGAATCTCCTCGTCGTACCGTGCCGGACGCCTAACCCTCTGGCCGGAATGATCATGCGTCAAGCAGCCACTCGCGACATCATGCCCGCAGAGCAGGACAGCGATGCATTCCGGTGCGCCGATGACATTGTGCGCGCGGCGCGTGCTGAAAGCACACTGTGCGCGCGACGGCTGCGCGATGGTGGACTCGCCGACGTCGGTACTGCAGATTCGGAGACGACCGTTTGAGGTATCCCGCGGTATGAAGCGAGAAGTGGGTGCAGAGCTCGGAGTCGAGATCACCGCGCCGACAACGCTCGAGTTCCAGATCGCGGTAGCGCCTCATCCTAATACCGAAGTGTCGGAACGGTTGTCGTTTGTGTTGGATGGAAAGCCTGTCCAGCCCTTAGAGATCAGCGGCGTGCACGGCAACCGTATCCATAAGATGGAAGCCCCCGGCGGCAACTTGACCGTCGACTACGCCGCTACGATCGTCGGCCGAACCGATCCGGCGCCGGTGACGGAACACGACTTGTCCATGTATCTACGCCCTAGCCGCTACGCGGAGGCCGATAAGTTCTACGGTTTCGCAGAAACCGAGTTCGGCGCTTACGTCGATTCGACGACTCTGCTGGAGAGGGTTTCCCTTTGGGTGGGTACCCGGCTGAACTACGTGCCGGGCTCCAGCGATCCAATCGACGGAGCCGTGGAGACCATGCTTTCCGGTGCCGGGGTATGCCGTGATTTCGCGCACCTGGTAGTTGCATTGCTACGGGCGGTCAACGTGCCCGCCCGCGCGGTTTCGGTGTACGCGCCGGGTCTGTATCCGATGGATTTCCACGCAGTCGCTGAGGCTTTCGTCGGGGGACAGTGGCGAGTGGTCGACGGAACCCTGTTAGCGCCGCGGCAGACGCTGGTGCGCATTGCCACCGGCCGTGACGCCGCCGATATCGCCTTCCTGGACAACCACGGGGGCGCGATCACATTGAACAAGTTGATGGTGACTGCGATAAGCGACGGTGATCTCCCCATCGACTCGATCGACCAACTTGTGTCGATCGGCTAAGACCGGCGGGCCGTACGGTGCCTGGGTGGCCTATGTCCGCACCGTGAAGACGTCCTCGGGTGCGACGGCGGTGCAGGTCGTGTGGTCGTCGCGGCGGGGCTCCCGCAAGATCGAGCACCTGGGCTCGGCGCACGATGAGGCCGGGATCGCGGCGCTGAAGGCTGCGGCTGCACAGCGGTTGGCCGCCGGACACCCCCGAGACGTTAAGCGCACAGCGCGCGCGTGGCTCCCAACGTCGATGACCAGGCTGGTTCAGCGGCGGCAGGGTGGCGATACCGCAGATTCGGCCACGACACCTCGATGGTCGGCGAATGGCAACACTCCCAATGCTGTTGTCGGGCACACCATTAGCCTGAGCGAACCACGTTGCGCGCCAACGAAGTTGACATCAACAGTACCGGGGCGTTTACTGGAGGCCTAGCCCGGAAAATTGTCGTCTACTGTGGCCACAGGGATTCGCCTTTGGAATCGGTGTGCGTTTATCCGCGGATTCGGGGCTAGGCCACCGCGCGACGGCGACGCGGGTCGGGACCACCCGGACGCTTGGGTGCCCGCCACTCAACTGAAGGGCCACAATGAAAATGTCTGACAACAAGCACCGCAATGTTATTCATCAGAATGTGATCCGTATAGGTGCGGGTTTCGCGGCGAAGGAGCACCCACATGTGGTGGAGACGTTGTCCACGCTCGGGCCGCATCTAGGTAGGTGGGGTTCGCGCGGTGTGAACGTGGAGGTCTCCCTCCAGGACCGCGGCGGCAAGGAGCAGCGTGTCACATTGCGTACCAGCCTGCCCGGCCTGACGCCGCTGGTAGCGGTCGCCGAGAACCCGGATATCACCCACGCCCTGGGTGATGCGAAGCGTGAGCTGATTCGGCAGCTCGACCACCAGAAGTCGGAGCGCGAACCCATGAACAACCGCCGGTCCGGCGCGACGATCCGGCACCCGGGCACCTCTACGTGGCCCGAGGCCATCGAACACGGGGGGCGCGTGTGATCGGCAACCATGCCGTCATGGGCGAGCCCGTCCCGGCGGCTGCCCGCATCCCGTTGACGCTCAGAGACATACTCGGCGCGGGGGTACGTAGGAGGGCCAGACACCGGGAAATGCTTGTGGCACAGTCGACATGGGATTCTGAGGGCGGGGCAACGGGAGAAAGTGAGTCGCTGCCCAACGGGGTAAAGTGCCGCGCACCTCGGGGCCTTGGCGGCTGAGCCTCTTCCGGTTTTGATGCTATGAAGCGAGAAGTGGCCTCGGCGAAGACCTCATGGATGCCGGGATCGCCGCCGTGACGTTTCCGGGAGGCTGGAGTGTCAACCGTGAATGAGGCTACCTTCCGACTGCCGGCTCTCCAGCAACTCACGCGCTGCGTTGTAGTTGCGCTCGCGATCTAGGATCGCACGATGACCATCGAGGCCGAAACGTTCACCATCGACGGTGTCGGCGGCACGCGCATTGTGGCTGATCGGCTGGGCGACCCAGAAAAGCCTGCCGTGGTGTTCTTGCATGGCGGCGGGCAGACCCGTCGCTCGTGGGGAAAGGCCGCTGCCGCGGTGGCCGAGCGCGGATGGCAAGCGGTCACGGTCGATTTACGCGGCCATGGCGAGTCGGACTGGTCGGAAGGCGGCGATTACCGCCTCACCAGCTTCGCCCTCGACATTCAAGAAGTGCTGCGCCAGGTGCCGGCGCAACCGGTGTTAGTCGGTGCGTCCCTGGGTGGCTTCACGACAATGCTTCTCGCAGGCGAGATTTCGCCTGGCATCGCCCGCGCCGTCGTCTTGGTCGACATCGTGCCCAACATGGACGAGTCGGGTGCGAATCGGATTCACAACTTCATGGCCGACCGAATGAAATCGGGGTTCGAGTCGCTCGACGAAGTCGCCGACATGATCGCCGAATACAACCCGCATCGGCCCCGGCCAACGGACCTCGACGGCCTGCGCACCAACCTGCGCCGTCGCGGTGATCGCTGGTACTGGCACTGGGACCCGAAGTTCATCAGCACCGCGTCGCTTCCGCCCATTGAGTTGGCCGACCTCGATCGAATGAACGCCGCGGTTCAGACGATCCTCGCGCGCGGTGTACCGATGCTGCTGGTGCGGGGGCAGATGAGCGACCTGGTCAGCCAGGACCGTGCCGATGAGTTTCTGGCACGCTTTCCGCAAGTCGAGTTCGTCGATGTCCGCGGCGCAGGACACATGGTCGCCGGCGATCGAAACGACGTGTTCGCAGATGCGGTGTTGGATTTCCTCACCCGGCACGGCCAGCTTTAGCCGCCCTGAAATTGGAAGCCACGACGTCCTCGGCGCCCAGGTCGACGGCAGCGCTGACCACTGCCCGGTCGATCTGGCGCAGTGAATGCACGATCGCGAGAAGTCTTGCCCGAGATGAGCGTTCGTCGCCGTCGCGGTGCTCTCGTGCGAAAGCCTCTGCGGCGTCAAGGAAGTCGGTCGCGGGCATGACGGTGGCGTCGTGGTTGCCGTCCAGCGCAGTGATGAGCACGTCAATGCTGCGTCGAATATGCGTGGCGGCCGATGTGATGGCATCGGCCAGCCGCGGGGAGGCCTCCTCGAATGGCTCGCTGTTGCGTGCCAGGGTCCGTCCGTAGCGGTCGCAGGCGGCCAGCATCCGCTGGGCGTGTCGAACGCTGTGCCGACCGGAGAAGCCGCCGACCCCGGCGGCCAGCGGCTTGGCGGTGGTCCGGAACTGCTGCAAATCTCGATCAAGCTGCCGGGCTTTGTCCGTCGGGCTCACGGCCGCCTCGCGACCGAACAGCGTCGCCACCGACACGTCGATCACGTTGGCCAGTGTGGTCAGAAAGGCGCGGGCGTCGTTGCGCATGGAGGTGCGGGCGTTGGTCGGCAACACCACAATCGCGACGGTGGCGCCGATGACCGCGCCGATCGCCGTCTCCTCGATCCGCAAAAGCAGTAGGCGGTAACTGAATTGACCGAGTAGCCCGTAGAGCAGCGCCAGCATGGTGGTGATCCAGAACGTCATCGCGCTGTAGGCGACCTTCAGGAAGTACAACGAGCAGAACACGCACACGAAGATCAACAGCAGCGATGCGGTGCGGTTGCCGGAAACCACTGTGGCGACCAGCATTCCGGCCGGCACCCCCAGCGCGGTGCCGATCAATCGCGCCCATCCTTTCGTGACCGTCTCATTCCAGGTATTCGTGCCGGCGAAGATCACGAACGCGGCTATCACCGCCCAATACCACCGTGACGGCGACACCGCCTCGCCAATCACGATCGCCAGCGACGCCGCCACCGCCACCTGAATGGCTTGCTTGGTCGTAGGCAGCAGACCGGCGCCGTGTTCTTCCTCGTCGGATCCGCCGTCCTCGGACGACGGCGCCATCGACGGTTCCGCGGCAGCCCGCTCGACTATCGCGCGGACTTCGGAAGCCGCTGAGGCCGTGGCGATTATCGCCAGGGCGAGGCGACGAACCGTGGGGTTGGCGGCCGGCGTAGACGGATGATCGAGCAACTCCTGGGCCAGCCGCGCGGCGCGCTGCAGCCCCTCCGGCTGCGGCAGGCGGATCGCGCTGGAGAGTTGGGACAGCGCGCCGGCCAGGTCGGCGCGAGTCGAGACGGGTATGTCGGCAC